>CAZCVY010000151.1:0-16742 GCA_964501985.1 uncultured Acidobacteriota bacterium
AGACTTAAACTATGCCCAAAAAGTCCTTGACCTCTAAAACTCAGATGTCTCACCCGTCTCGCCCCGGCTGATGGAGACGCCGGATGCGATCCACCCTCTTCCCCCAAGGGGGCGAGGGAAAGGAATTCGCAAGAACGGGCCATGATCACCGGAGCCACCCCCGGCCCCGACGCTTTCGTCCCCTTGCTTCGAAAATGTAGAAACTCCAGGCGCGGGCGTGGCGCCCGCGCTACGAATATGGTATTTTGCAACCCTCAATATGTTTCCTGCCTGACAATATCATTACCAGATCGTTACGGAGAGTGCGCTACCTCGCCTATGACAGAAAATCTCACCTCTGCTCAATATATCTGCCGCATCAAATCAAACCCAATGAAGAGACCGCTTGGCGTGTCCGATGAAGGTTGCCCGATGAAGGTTGCCCGGGTTCCCGCGCGCTGCGAGACGACAGTCCCGGGGCTATTGGAAAACCCCAGGGTGAAGGCGTGGTGCAACACCCTTTTCTGGATGCCAAAGGCGTATGCCGGCCGATGAATGCCCAGCTCCGGGCCATTCACCAAAGTGGGAAAGACCTCGGTAACCAGGGCCACGGTGGGGCGAATATCGAGCGCACCGCCGGCCGCCAGGACGAACGTGTTGAACCCGGGCAGATTCGGCGGCACCGACGCCAGGCTTCCGGGCTTCGAAATCAGCTCGCGCTGCTGAAGTGAGGCGGTGGGCACAAGGTAGAGCTGGGCGCGCCGCGTTACGGTGCGGGACAACATCATTTCGAAATTGGTCGTGAAGTTCTTGGAGAAATCGTTTTGCCCATCCAAAGAAACTTTCGCGGCGGCATTCAGAGGGTTCCCCTCGTGCTCGTCCAAGAAGTTATAGGCAACGCCCAACTCGATGGGGCGATCGATAAGGCTTGGAGAGCGGTAAGCGCTGACCGAAAGCTTATCGGTCACTCCGAAGCGCAGGCCAAAGGAGGGGACCGCGTAGTCATCGAGCCCGAACAGCGTATCGCCGCCGCCACTCCCGCTGAAGGCGGGGGTATAGGGGAAGCGGTGAGTGAAATTGAGGTACAAACCGTGGCGGTCCAACTTGCGCCCTGTGGGCAAGCTGAACAGGTAATCGTCGGCAGGCGTATACACTTTCGCCGCTTGCTTTACCTCTGCTCCCGGCGCCCGCTGTTCAGGTCTTTTCGCCTGCCCGAGCCCCCGCACAAACGCTGCGACCGCGTTGATCTCATCTTCCGACAGTTTCCCGCTCCACGCCGGCATCGCGGTTCCGGGCTTACCTTGGTGAATGGTTTTGACCAGGACGGCATCGGAAAGCGCCGCCTGGACGCCGGGGTTTGTGAAGTCCGGGGTCTTCAGTGCGCCGCCTCCCTTTCCGCCGGCCCCGTGGCAGCCCGCGCAATTGTCCGCGAAGACTTTGGCGCCCAGCGAAACATCCTGCGCGGAGGAGTGTGCCGCCGCCAGGTGTGGCAAGGTCCCTGCCGAAGACGGGGAGGGAGAATCCTTTTCGTGTTCTTGGATGGTCCGGCTGTCCAGATCGACCAAATAAGTCTTCCCATCGCGCGCGATCAGAACCGTCGAGGATGATCCCGGAATGAAATGGACCCCCAGGCTGGCCGCCAACGATACGGTTCCCCCGGCAGGATCGGCGGTTGCCGTCGATGCGGCCGCAGCATTTGTGACGGCCTGCAAATGCTGAGTTGGGAGGGCCAAGGCGAGGAGGCAGAGCATGGGCAAGAGAGCGGCAACGGCCACTCGAGGATTTTGGGCGATTCCGCGCGCCTTTCCGAAAGGGCTCCAGAGGGCGATCCCCGGACGTTGATTGGCCATAACCGTCATCCTCCTTTTTGGATAACAAAACATGTACCACGCTGGGGCGCGGGCGAAGTCATGCGGGTGTAGTGAGTTTGTAAACGTTGTGTTAGTCTTCTCAGGAAGCGGGGCGGATGGCGAGAAAAAAGGAATACGGGGATGGGTTTCAGCGTAGGCTTGCGCTAATTAGGCTTTTGCGACCGCACACGCACAGCCGTCCCTCCGCCCTCCCCGCAGGGGAGGACGGTGAATAGCCGTAGGTGAAACCTACGGACACGCAACCCCAAAAGGAGGTTTCGGCCCTGAAGGGGCCGGACGGTCGACCCCTGCAGGGTCGACGGAAAGATTTTCGAGGCCGTTTCGATCCGTAGGTTTCACCTACGGCTACTCACGGTTTTCCCCTTCGGGGAACAGAACCACCGGCCGAGCTAATTACCCCCAATCGGCTTGGGCTTTGGCAATTTGGAGAGCCGTGGGATTCCTCCTAGCAACGCCCTGGGCCTTTGGATCATCCTAAACCTGACCGCATCTCAATTCCCATGGAAAAGATATTAATCATTGAAGACGATCGAACGTTATACAAGCCTCTGGCCCATGCGTTTGAAACAGAGGGGTATTCGGCGGATTTCGCTTCGGACGGTGCTGCCGGGCTCGAGGCTTTTCGCGCGGCACATCCCGTGCTGGTGGTGCTTGACCTCAAGCTTCCCAAGGTCCACGGGCGGGAGGTTTGCCGGGCCATCAAGAATGAGGCCCCAAGTACTCCCATCATTATTCTGAGCGCCTCCGCCGACGAGGTTGACAAGGTCCTGCTTCTGGAACTGGGCGCGGATGACTACGTCACCAAGCCCTACAGCCCCAAGGAGCTCATCGCCCGCGTACACGCGGTCCTGCGCCGCGTTCGAGGCCCCAAGGTCGCGGATAATTATGCTTTCGACGACGTGGCGGTTGACTTTGCCAAAATGGAATTGACGCGCAAAGGCGAGGCGATGGCCCTTACTCCCCAGGAGTTCAAGGTGCTGAAGTATTTTGTGGGAAACCCCGAGCGCGTCATCTCCCGCGACGAACTGCTGAACGAGGTGTGGGGGTACAACTGTTATCCCTCCACTCGCACCGTGGATAATCACATCATGAAACTGCGGCAGAAGCTTGAAGACGATCCCTTAAATCCGACTCACTTCAAGACGGTCCACGGAGCCGGCTATAAGTTTGTGCCCTAGGCGGGCGGCCGTGCTGCCCGTGCGGCGAAGAGTTCCGGGGCGGCGCGGGGCTGAGAAAATGATAGGGTCATGGCCAAGATTCGCCTGCGAACCAAGTTCCTCCTTTCCCTCATCTTCACCACCACGGTGCTCACCATCACGGTGCTGTTGATTGTCCAGGTCTACTTGAGGAATCACGCCCGGCGAGAGATCCAGGAAGCTCTCCGCAATTCCGTTATGACCTTTCAGCAGTTTGAGTCGCAGCGTGAGCGCGGGTTGGCGCAGTCCGCGGCGCTGGTGGCCGATTTGCCGAACCTCCGCGCGCTGATGACCACCCATCATGCACCCACGATTCAGGACGCTTCGGGCGATCTCTGGCAGCTCGCCGGCAGCGACCTGTTTCTCCTCGCCGATCCCACGGGGAAAGTCATGGCCCTGCACACTACGGCGGCCGGCTTCTCTCCCGACCTCGCACAGGCCTCGCTCACCGCAACCCTGCACAAGGAGCAGACCCGCGATTGGTGGTACGGAGGAGGGCGTCTTTACGCGGTCTTCCTTCAGCCGATCTACTTTGGTCCGTCACGCGACAATGTTGTGCTGGGTGTCCTTGCGGTAGGATTCGAAGTCGACAGGAAAGTCGCGGATTCTGTTGCTCGCGTCGCCTCTTGCCAGGTTGCCTTTCGCTATGGGAAGGAAACGGTGGTGAGCACGCTCCTCCCCAATCAGCAGCAGGAGTTGTCGAACCGGACAAACTTGACGGTCGAATCCTCGAACCCCGGAGAGGTCGAACTGGGCCACGAGGTCTTTCTCGCCACTTCCTTGAAGCTGGCGCCCAGCGAAGGCCAGCCGGTGACGCTGACCGTTTTGAAATCCTACGACGCTGAGACGCAGTTTTTGCAAGAACTGAATCGACTGCTGCTGGGCGTCGGGCTCGTTGCCGTGATCGCCGGGAGCTGGCTGATTTTTCTGATTTCCCATACCTTCACGCGGCCGCTCGCCGACCTTGTATCCGGCGTCCGCGCTCTGGAGAAAGGAGACTTCGCCTTTCCACTGCACGTCCGCAGCCGCGATGAGGTGGCCGAGCTGACGACGGCATTCGATGGGATGAGGAAAACACTACACAAAAGCCAGCAGGACCTTTTGCACGCCGAGCGCTTGGCCACGATCGGCCGCATGGCCAGCACGATCTCTCACGACCTTCGCCACCCCTTGACGACCATTCTTGCCTACGCGGAATTCCAGTCGGAGGACAATGTCGAGGCCGGCCAGCGGAAAGCCATGTACGAGGAGATTCGGTCATCCGTAACCAGGATGGCGGAGTTGATCTCCTCGCTTCTCGAGTTCTCCCGCGGGCAGGAGGCCCTTCAGCTTACTCACGGAGACGTGGTTGAAGCCCTGAAACACACACTGACCGCGGTCCGGCTTCACCCGGAGTTCAAAACCATCCAGATCACGGTGGCGCACGATGGCGTGACCGACGGATGGTTTGATTTCAAAAAGCTCGACCGCGCTTTTCACAACCTGCTGCAAAACGCCTGCGAGGCCGTTCCCGCGAAGGCTGGAAAAGTCCAGATCGTGGCGCGGGGCGTGGACAATCGAGTGGAGATTTCGATGAGTGATAACGGCCCCGGAATTCCCGAATCCATTCGGGAAGATGTGTTCCAACCCTTTGTGACACACGGTAAGGAGGAGGGCACAGGGCTGGGACTCGCGGTGGTTCAAAAGATCGTTCGCGATCACGACGGAAAGGTGATGGTTGAACGCACCGGGAAGTCCGGCACCACGTTCAAGGTGATCCTTCCCCTCAAACGTCCCACCGAGGCCGCGGATTCGTGACTCTCATCGATGTAGCTGCCGTCCATTCCCCTGTATTGCCCCAAATTCGAAAAATTTACAAATCCACCACAGGCCTCTGACACGGCTCCTCTGGCCGCCATGCTAGCGTCGGGTGAGTGGGAGCCCCGTTGTGCTAACCAAAGGATTGCATCAGATTGCCGGCATCGAACGGAGGAAAGACCGCCGTCCACACATATTGGGGCCCGGCCTTTTCATCGCGGTTGCGTTCCTGGCGTGTGGATGTTCCGCCCACAAGAAACCGTCAAGCGTTGAAACGGCCTTGGCGAATGTGGCGAAGGACCTGGTAATTCCGATGGAGGCCGAGAAGCTGAAGAACCCTCTCGGGGGCGACCCGCAAACTGTAAGCCAAGGCCAACAGATTTATGTGCAGTCCTGCGCCATTTGCCATGGAAACGATGGCCACGGCCAGACCACTCTGGGGCAAGGCATGTATCCGCCGGTAATGGATTTAACCTCGCCGCACGTCCAGCACTGGAATGACTCGGAAATGTTCTGGGTCATCCAAAATGGCGTGCGCCTGACCGGGATGGCATCCTGGAAAGCCACCATAAGCCCGGATGATACCTGGAAGCTGATTATCTTCATACGGCGACTGCCGAACCTGAACGGCGCCGTAGCTAGGAATTCCGACCAGCCCGCCACGCCTTCCAAGAAAACGCCGGAGCAGTTGATCACCTATGGCAGAACACTTTATCGGCAGGAAGGATGCTTCACTTGCCACCAGCTTGATGGCGAAGGAACCAAAGTGGGGCCGGACTTGACGGTCGAGGGAACGCGCGGCCGATCCGCCGACTGGTTAGTCGGCCATTTCAAAAACCCTTCCGCATACGTGGCGGGTTCGATTATGCCTTCCTTTAAGAATCTCACGGATGAGCAACTCAGCTCGCTAACTGCATTCCTTGAGAGCCAAAAGGGAGAGGCGAATAACCGGCGCTGATGGCGGACGGGCTGATGCCGATCGAATTCGGCAGTAGGCTTCTCTCCCAGGAACATTGTTGCCAAGGGCCATCATGCCGGACTCACGAGAACAACAACCTTGCTCTGTCGCCGAAATCGCGCCGAATTCGGACCCGAACGCGGCGCCGGATGGGCCTGGTGTGGCGCAGGCCCGTTCGTTCTGGGCCGAATACTTGCTTTTGACTGTTTTGATTGGCCTCTTCCTCATTCGCGGCTTCATTCCAGCATGGAAGACCCTGAATACCGACTTTCGGAATTATTACGTCGCTGCATGGCTCTATCGGCACGGGTCGTCACTTCTTCGTGTCTACGACTTCACCTGGTTTCAGCGCCAGAAGGACCACGCGGGCATTGGGCCGTGCGTGGTGGGGTATGTTCCCGACACGCTTCTGTCTGCGCTGCCGATTGTTCCTCTGGCGGGACTGCCACCCCTTACGGCCAAACGCGTTTGGTTGGTGATCAATGCTGGCCTGCTCGCACTGAGCGCGCTGATCCTGTCACAAATCACTCAACTAGGATGGCGGCGGATTCTTATTGTGATGTTCCTCGCCATCGACCCCCTCGCGAAGAGTTTTCTCTACGGTCAGATGCATCTGGTCGTTTTCTTTTTGGTAGCCGCAACTGTCTGGCTCATGAAACGCCAACAACCCGTCGCAGGTGGGGTCTCGATAGCGCTGGCTGCTGCCCTCAAGCTTTATCCCGTCCTTTTCCTGGTGTTCTTCGTGCGGAAGAAGCAGTGGCGGGCTGTAGCTGGGTTAGTGGCGGGATTGGTTATTCTCGCGGGGTTGTCAGTCTATCTCTTCGGGTCGGAGGTCCACCGGATCTACCTGAGTCAAATCTTGCCGCAGATGGGCCGAGGTGAAAACATCGACCCGTACGCCCCGGGATGGAATTCCCTCACCGCGCTTCTGCACCGTGCCTTCATTCGGGAGCCAGAGTCGAATCCTTATCCTCTCGTTCATGCCCCCGAAATTTATGCGCTCGTGCAGCCCTTGTGCCAGGCGTTGATTTTCATTCCCGCGATTTGGCTCCTAACCCCGGGGGCAGTCCGACGCGAGCATGAGAACCTCGAGTGGGCGGCGTACACGGCCATGCTCATAGCGCTTTCAACCGGACCCACCTCGTACCATCTGTGCATCCTCATCCTTGCCGCGGCGCTGGGACTGGACGCGCTCCTTGCAACTGGTCGACGTCGGGAAGCTTGTATTCTGGTTGGTTTGTACGGATTGATTTGTTCCCCGTTAATGGGTTTGGCGCCCCAGAACGCCGACAGTTGGCACATGCTTCTGGCTTCGCCACGAGTCTACCTGCAACTGGCACTGGCCTTTTGTCTTTATTGGCTCATCTATGGCATCCCCACGGTGCGCGTCAGGTTGCGCACGCACCGTCACGCGACATTGGCATTTGGCGCAGCCTGCCTTCTTTTGGCCGGGGTGGGAGCGATCCAGGCGATTCACCATCAGCGCAACCAGTTCGACAATTACGCCAGACGGCTTTTCTCCCTGCCCGGTTCGCTTTTGCAGGGTGAACCAGCCGTAGGAGCGAACGGACTTTACTTCACCAGGATGCCTGGCACCAATGAGAGATTTGAGGCCTGGGTGTGGTCGCGAACTCAACTCGCACCAATGCCTCCCGCAGAGGACGAGTTCCACCCTACGACGTCTCCCGGCCTTAAAGATCTCTGGGTCGAACTTGCTGGACCAGTATCCAACATCGTCAGATTCTCAGACCTCAATGGCGCCGGCGCTCCAACCTCCGCAATCGAAATCGTAAATGGTGAGCAACCGAGTGTATCGGCGGACGGCAAGATGTTGGCATTCGTCCGCGAAATCCGTGGAAGAGGTGAGATGTGGATTAAGGATCTTGAACGAAACGCCAATTCGAAATCCGATGAAGAACGGAAAATGGTTGACGATTCCTACGATGTCTGGGAGGCAGCGTTCGAGCCCAATGGCCGGCAGGTTATCTTCGTTGCGGCACCGAGGGGCCAACCGGAATTGTTCTCCATCGATCTGACCTCCGGACTGACCGAACACATGCCGATACCGGGGCCGGCGAGATACCCTTCTTATTCACCCAACGGACAATGGCTCGCCTATTCGCGATGTGAACATGGAACCTGGCATTTGTACGTCACCGACCGATCTTTCCGTATCCGCCGCCGAGTAGTAGAGGGTGATTGCAACTCGATCTCGCCCGCGTGGCAGCCGAACTCGAGGAACCTGATCTATGCAACCGATTGCGGTCGGGGATTAGAAATGACGGCGCTGGCGAACATCGACTTTTCGCCAGCTCGCGGTGAGGTGGATCAGGAGGACGACCGCTGAATATGACAAATGAGCACTGCCGGAAGCTGGCAAAATTCCTCGAACTTCCCGGCCTTGCCCGCATGGGCAAATACCCTTCGCTCAGGCTCGCTGAATCGGCACGCCACAAATTGGACGCAATCAAATCCGATGGAAACCCAGGGAGCGAGGAACTCGTTTTCAGATCGAGACCACGTTGCAATCTGAACGGCGCCGAGGCTGTCGCGAAATCCCGTCTGCCAGCCATGACCATACGCCTGGGGATGGAGGTCACTCACGAAGACGTCGGCGCGCGCGGCCGCTACTCGCCCAACCTCGCGGGCCACGCGATTGAGATCGAGGACGTGCGCCAACGCGAACGAGCAGACCACAAGATCAAATGAACCATTCGCAAAAGGAATTGCTCCGCAATCGGCTTGGACCAATCGACTTTGGGCGGCGGGCTTCCCGTTTGCCACCCCTAGCATGGCCCGGGACGAATCCACTCCCACTCCCGAGGTCGCACCCGCGGCTACGAGGTGTGTCAACCAGCGGCCAGTGCCGCACGCCAAATCGAGCACGCGTTTCCCCTCAACTGGCGGGAGCGTATTTTTGAGATGACGCTCTTCGAGGGCAAGGATGGGGTTGGGATCGTGGTCATAGGTTCGAGACCACCGTTCATAGCCTTCCTTAACGGAGGTGCAGGTTCTATCCATGAACGGTTCCACCGGTTGCCAGCGCCTTCGCCTGAGAACGTCCGTAGCGCGGGCAGGCTGCCCGCGCTACTAAAAAACTCGTCGCTATATTTTGCAATCCTCAGTGCATCACAGGCTTTCCGCCTTGGGCTTGCGTAGATCGATCATGCGTTGCGCCCATTTCAGTTCCCACGGCGCGGAGTAAACTCCCAGTCGATAGCGCCAGCGGCTGAGTGTTTTCAAGACCCAGCGTCCCCAGTTGGGAAGGCGGATGTCCTGCACGGTGGGCCACCGCGACGAGACCACTAATTCAAAATTGTCCACCAACTTCTTCGTGCGAGGCCGCAGCCATGGGGTCGAGGGGTCTTTCTGGGTGGCGAATCGTTGCCAACGGTCCGTGGCCCACTCATCAGGGGTTGTGGGGAAATGCATCTGCTTCTCAACGTTGCCGTACATGCGTTCGCGTTGAGGCACCGGCGTATAGTGTTCAACTACAATTTCCGCCTCGGGGTTCAGCTTCTTCAATTTCCGCACGAATTTGAAGCATTCGCGCGTGTCCCCTTCAGGGTCCCGCGGGTTTCCGAAGATCACTGAGAATTCCGGAATAATGCCAAAACGCCGTATGCGGGAGGCAAGAGCCAGCGTGTCTTCAACGTGCAGGTCTTTGTGCATCTCCCGGAGGGTTTGGTTCGAGCCCGATTCCACGCCAAAGAAGATCATGGCGCAGCCGGAGCGGCGGATCGCCTCCCAGGTCGCGTCGGAGTAGCGCATCATGATGTCGGTGCGTGCCTCGCACCACCAGCGCAGGTTGAGCGGAGCCATCCGGTCGACGAGGTCGCGGGCATGGTCCTCGCGCAGGAAAAAGTTATTGTCATAAAACTGCACGGCATCCACGCCATAGGTTGTGGCCAAATGACGCAGGATCGCCTCCGTCCGTGCAGGCGATTCCATTTTTTCGCGGCTGCCGGAAAAGGTAACGACGCCGCAGAAGTTGCATCGGTAAGGGCACCCAATACTGGCCTGGTGAACCGCTGTGCGCCGCCCGAGAAAGGTGGGCAGAAGGTATCTCTCCGGTGAAATCCGATGATAGGGGTACCAGGGGAAGGCATCAGGCGGTTTCATCGGGCGTTCAGGGTTATGGTGAGGCGTCCCGTCTGCGTCCTTGTAGGAAAGTCCCTGGATGTCCTTCAGGTCGCGCCGCTCGCGCATGGCCTCCAACAGTTGCAAGAAAGTGTTCTCTCCCTGACCGCGCACCGCCATATCGACGTACGGAGCGTTGAGGGCCGCCTCAGTATAGTTGGAGGGAAAGTATCCGCCCCAAACAATCGGAATTCCGGGATAGCGCTCGCGAACCTCTCGGCAGCTTTCCACCGCGCTCACCGTTTGAGGACCCGGCATCACGGTCACCGCCAAGAGCTCAACATGCTTTTCGCGGATCAGCGTGAGGAGCGTCGCCGTCGGGGTTGGGTCAAGGTTGCCGTCAACGACGGCGTACTCCTCGCGGCCTTCCAGTACGGCCGCCATCGACAGAATAGAAAGCGGGAAGCGCCGACTGCGAAACTTCGTTGCCTTGGGATTGTAGAGAATGATCATGAGCAGCTCGGAGCCGTCTCCGGTCCCATCATCTTGGCGTCGACATTGGGCTTGGGCAGCTTGACCAGATTCTTCAACGTGCGATTCAACCACACCTCGACCGGAAATTTGTACACGTCGTGATCCAGCCGCCAACGGGCGGGATAGGCCGTGAGATGGCGAATGCTCTTGGCGACCCACCCGGGGCCTGTCGTCGCAATGGGGGCGCGATCAAAAGCGATCCGCAGATAGTCGCGCATCGTTTGGACACGCTGGTGGTCCTTCCCCTTCAGCCACGGCAAAGTGGTATAGCGCGGAAAATAGTCGACCCAACCTTCCAGCGAGGTGGGAGTTTCTATTCCGATCTCCTTGGCCCGATGAAAAATCGGGGAGCCCGGGTAGGGAGTAAAGATGTTGGTCCAGAATTCCGCTCCGGGAAAGCGCCGGCACACATCCATCATGAAGTTGATTGTTTCGCGGCGTTCTCTCACGCCCTCGCCCGGGTAACCAAAGATGATATTGAACGAAGGGGTGACTCCGGCCTTGATGCATCGCTCCGTAGATTGGTAAATGTCCCCCAAGTCCTGAAACCCTTTGTTCATGAGCTTCATGACCTTCGGGGATGCAGTCTCGATGCCCTGGCAGATTTGGTGCATTCCGGAGCGGCGCAGAAGGGCAAGCTCATCAATGGTGAGACGCGCAGTCAGGTTGGTGGTTGCCTGAACGCTCCACTTGAAGGCGCCGCCGGCGCGGACCAAACCCTCGGCAATCTTAAGCGCGCGGTCGAGGTCCACCAAAAAGTTGTCATCCGCCATCCAGAGCAGCTCAAGCCGGTAGCGCCGCGTGAGGTCGATCGTCTCCTCGACCACTTGTTCGGGAGGCAACGCGTTCCATTTCCGGCCGTACACGCCCGCGTTGGTGCAATACGAGCAATCGAAAGGACAGGCGAGGCTGGAAACATACATGGCCCAACGCCGGCCACAAACGCGCTCATAGGCGTCAAAGTCAGCCAGGTGGTAAGCCTTGGCAGGCATCTGATCGAGTGACTTCAGACCACGCTCAGGGGTGAATTTGATTTTCCCACCTTGCTTGAAGCCGATCCCGCGGACATCATCAAGCGGCGCGTCGTCTCGCAGGCGCTCCATGACTTCAAGCGTGCTCTCTTCACCTTGCCCCCGCACGATGATATCGACGTAATCCGCTTCCAGCGTCTGGTTGGGAAGAAGCGATGGGTGCCAGCCACCGAGAATGACGGGAAATTCAGGGTTCCATTTCTTGACGGCTTTGGCGGCCTCGACCGCGTCCTTGATCATCGGCCCCGTCACCACTGAAATCCCCAAGCAGAGGGCGTCTTTCACCTCGTCGAGAATGCGCTGCTGGTAGTCCGCATGGATCGTTGCGTCGATGATGCAGACGTCATACCCGGCCTTGAGCAAAGGGGTGGAGATAGCCAGGAGGCCCAGTGGAGCGGTGGCCTCGATACTCGAAAAGGATGGAACAAAGAAAACTATTTTCTTCGATTTTTTCACGCCTGCCCCCGTGTTTATGGCATTCAATCGCGACCCGGATCAGTATGAGCAAGCCGCGGTTTGCGATTGTCAAGGGCATGTCACCGGGCTGCAAAAACCCACGCCGCCTGGAACATTTTTTGGAAACAGGAATTGTTTACAACTGAGTGACAGGGTTCTGACACACCCTGACTGCTATTCGGCGAAGCTATGTTAGCCAGAACATAGATCGCGATTCGCGCGGCAGAAATCGAGATGGATTCTCTCAAACCCAATCGTTCCGGAGAGTAGATGTGAAGCAGTGGGGTGAGGTTAACTTGGTTGCCAATTCCTTGACTCGCGGGGAGGCTGCGTGGGGTCCTGAAGCCTTGACTCCGCTCGAGTCTCACCACCTTGTGACGGGTGCTCACTGTGTAGTCTCGACCAATTCTCAAGAGATTCTGGATGCGGTCCGAAGCTTTTTTCGAGAGCCGGCAGATCCCCAATCACCACCTACTCTTTCCTTCCGTTTCTGGGTTGATCCAGCCGCTTCGACCTCGCGGCCCTGGCCGCAACCGTTCTTTCGCGGGTTGGGGCATCTGGCCTATGCAGGTTTCGATAGTGAAAACTCACTACTTCTCGACCTTCGCCGACGCAGTGTCGTCGGCCGATTCTCTCCCGCCATGGCCGCGGATATTGACTACTGGCACAGAGTTATATTTCCCACACTCGTTGGGCTCGCGAGCGACGCCATCGGCGTCACGGTGATTCACTCCGCGTGTGTGGAGCGAAACGGAGCCGGGCTCCTTCTGGCAGGTGAATCCGGGGCAGGCAAGTCAACTCTCTCACTGGCCATGGCCCAATGTGGTTTCGCCTTTTTGTCAGACGATTGGACCTATCTCTCGCGTGCCGGAGGCCAACTTCGTGCGTGGGGATTGCCGACGCCCTTGAAGCTGCTCCCCGACGCTGTCCGGCACTTCCCCCAACTGCGGAACCTGGAGCCAGGTGTGTCGCTCAACGGTGAAACTGCGTTTGAGTTCGACCCGGAGGAGGTGTTTGGCGTCCGGAGGTCGCTGCGCTGTGAACCGCGTTGGCTCGTTTTCCTTGAACGGCATGACAAAGCGCGGCACGCCTTTGCGAGAATGCCGCCCCAGGAAGCTGCAGACCGACTGGGTTCGGCACAGGGGTGCATACCGCGCGAGCTTTCATGGCTTCGAGAAATGCAGAATGCGACAATCCGCAGTCTTGTGGAGAGCGAGTGCTGGCTGCTGCGTTACGGGGAGAATCCCGGAGTCATAGCCGAAACACTCGAGCGATTCTGCTCAGTCGCTCGGCCGGTGGTTCGGAGGCCTGGCATCGCCAACCGGCCACTCTTTTTACGGAGGGGGCCTGACCCGACACGACGCTTGACTCCCACTCCGCACGTGGCTGATCTCAAGGCTGCGGGCTTCGCCATCCGCCTCGAGACCAACAGCCCGGCCATTCTGCGGCGAGTTGGGAATGCTTTGATTCGGAACGAACGACCTCAGCCGATGCAGAGAGAATTCGTCTGGAGACTCATCCTCGATGAGGATGCCGCAGTGTATCCACCCGTAAGAGAACTCTCGATCGTTTCCGCAGGGGGAATGCGCCTTGTGAACATGGGCCAGTACAGTTTCATGGCTATGGATGCGGAAGGGGGCTGCGCTGTCGGCTTCTTAGGGGAAGAGGTCCTCAAGGATGGGCAGCGATTTGAGAAGCTCGTTCTGGGCCGCCTCCTCTGCCTGACTGCGGAGGCGGTCCGATGGATGGACAAATCAGCTCGGCGGAATAACGAATCCCCCGGTCCGGTTGAGCTAACAAGATGAATCGCGCTCTGATCCGATGCGTCGTTGAATCCCTTCGCGTCTCCGGCCGGTTCGAGGAGTCGATTGCACGCCTGCGACAATTTAGCGAACGCGACTGGCAACGGGTGCTCCCCTGGCTCGATGAAAGCGGGCTAGCGCTATACGTCTTGAGGCAATTGAGCGACACGAATTCACTCGCGGCGCTTCCCGCGAAGACACGAACTCAGCTCCAGCGAAATCTGGCGACCAACCAGCGCCGGCTCGCCGTTATGAAGGAAGAGTTCGATTCCCTCAACCGCGGCTTCACCGCCGCCGGCGTGGACTATCTCGTCTTGAAGGGTTTTGCTCTTATGCCCGAGTTTTGTCCCGATGCGGCCCTGCGGAGCCAATACGATTATGACTTTCTGGTGCACCGCGAGTCAGCCAGTGCCGCGCGGCGGGTTCTGGAAGCGCGCGGTTATTCTCTAAAAATCAAGAGCCCTGATTTCGCGAAGGAGGACGAGTTACATTTCACCGCTCAGGCGCTGGCTATTCCCTCGCCTAACCAGAATTTCTATAGCCCGAACATTCCTCGCGCCGTGGAACTGCACCTCGGCTTGTGGGAACCCATGCGGGACATGATCAGGTTAGAGACGCCAAAAGATGCGCTTCGCCGAAAACGATTTGCGAGCTGGGAGGGTTTGCGCTTCCCGGTGCTGGCACAGGACGATTTCCTGGTATTTCAAGCGTTGCATGCCTTTCAACACATTCTCAACTATTGGTGCAGGCCGTCATGTTTTCTCGAAGTCGCGCACTTCCTGGCGAAGCGAGAGGGTGACACGGAATTTTGGGAGAGATTCCGGCTGCGGGTGGAGGGTCATAGGTACCTGCCACAGATTGCCGGGTTCGTCTTCTCCATGGCGGAAATCCTTTTTCACGCTCCATTTTCACCTGAAGTAGCGGCGTGGACGACCCGAACCCTGCCCCCGCCACTCGCCTTTTGGGTCAGGCGTCATGGGCAAGAATGGGCTCTCGCACGATTTCCCGGCAACAAACTAAGCCTTCTGGTTCACCGGGCATTCATCGAAGATCCGGAGGCATGGAAAGAAATCGAGATCGACCGATTGCTTCCCCTGCACCGGGTACCCACGGTTGTTGAGTCCGGCGGCCCAGGCCAAGCTCCGCATTGGCGTGCGAAATGGGACCAAAGCCAATACGTTGTATCTCGTTTGATGTTTCACCTGGGTGGCTTGCTGACTTACCTCAGGGAATTGCCGGCTTGGAAAAAGAGCTTGCAGCAAGCTGAACGGATGGAATATTGGCGCCAAGCGCGCCGGGGCGCAAAACCAGCTTGACCCGAAGAAAAGGCGCCGAACCGGAAATACGGCAAACCTGAAGGTGCATGAGAGTTCATGAGCATTGCCAATTTTGGAAGATCGAGATTTGCGAAATTCCTCCCACTGACCACCTACGTTTACTCTCTGGGATACATTTTGCTCGCCGGGGCCTGCTTGATCCGGTGGGGGTCGCCCGATCCCTGGTTGCGGTTTGATCTGTTTTCCGGTGGCTATCTACTGCTGCGGACTCTGGGTTCGGTGCATTCGATCTTTGCGGGGCGAAGTGTGTTTCGCAGCCCCCAAGTCATGCAGGAATGGTGGGCGACGAACTCCGATCCCGGGGGGATCCAGCGCGTGATGATCTTGATGGCGCTGGATCTAACCGTGTTCCTTGATTATGCGCATTGGCGCGCATGGACCTTGCTTGAACTGCCAACGCTGCAGTCGTGCGGCTTGGTGCTTTATGCAGGCGCCATAGCATGGCAAGTGTGGGCCGACAACTATCTCGCGAGATTTTTTGCCCAAGGGGCACCGCAGAAAACTCCGATGCGCGAAGGACCTTACCGTTTTGTTCGTCACCCGCGTTACGCCGCGGCTTTGTGCGGCAAAGTAGCTTTCGCTCTCGTTTTTGCTAATGGGCTGGGGTGGCTTATGGCCATATCCTGGGCGGCGTTGCTCTTGCGAAAAGTGGAAGTGGAGGAAGCCCACCTCAGAAAACTGTTTGGCCGTGGCTACGAAGCATACCAGCGGACGACGGCCAAAGTGCTGCCCGGCGTGTATTGACTTCGCGCCCGCGGAAAAGTCCGGGTTTGGTCACGGCGTTGAGGCCCGCAGGTAAATTATGAAGGAACTCGGTGAGAAGAACGCGATCGAATATTCACGCCTTTCCGCTTCGGTCTTGGTGGCCCCCGAAAACGCGGAGGGCCTGTCCGGCGAGCTGATCGGGCGGCAGTGCTCCCTTCGGAATGCGCGCCATGACCAGACCATTGCGAGCCTCCGCCTTGTTTGGGAGAGCCGCCGGCTCCTGGGGCGCGTTGCCGGAGTTGGCCTGCTGCTTTCTATTCTCGTGGTCCTTGTCATCCCCGCGCGCTACCAGTCCGTGGCGCGTTTGATGCCACCCGACGACCAATCCGACTCCGGCCTCGCCATGGTGGCGGCTCTTCGTGGAGGGGGAGCGAACATGGGTGGGGCCATGAGCGACCTTCTGGGTTTGAAGACCTGGAGCCAGCTCCTGGAGGGAGTCCTCCACAGCCGGACTGTGGAGGACAAGATCGTCCAGAAGTTCGAATTGAGAAGGGTCTACGGAGTCCGGACGGCGGAGATCGCACGCAAGATTCTAGCAAGCCAAACCGAAACCTTGGTCGATCGCAAAAGTCAGATCATGACCATCGCGATAACGGATACAAGCCCGCAGCGAGCAGCAGCGATGGCCCAGGCCTACGTGGAGGAACTGAACCGCGCGTTGGCCGACGTGAGCACTTCCTCAGCGCGCCGCGAAAGGATTTTCCTCGAGGGACGCTTGCAAGAAGTTCATCAGGATTTGGAGGCTGCCGAGGAAGAGTTTAGCCAGTTTGCGAGCAAGAATACGGCGATTGATATCACGGAGCAGGGCAGAGCGATGGTCGGCGCCGCAGCGACTCTCCAGGGACAATACATCGCCGCGCGCTCTGAACTCGAAGGGCTTCGGCAAGTTTACTCTGACAACTACGTGCGTGTACGCTCGGTCGAAGCGCGCATTAC
>CAZCVY010000152.1:0-16655 GCA_964501985.1 uncultured Acidobacteriota bacterium
AAAAGCATCCGGATGACAACGCTTCGTATTCGACATATGGGCATAGAGACTCCTGCACGAAGGTGTAAATGCGTTGTGCTTCGCAGGGCAGCTCGGTGCTCAGGCAGATAGTTAGGTCAGTTTGGCTCTTTCTGGCGGAGGCGTCAAACCACGCTTTGCCAAATTGCAATCAGTCGCATGCGGGCCGACCATCGGCTTTGCCAGTTACTGATTGGAGAGGATGTGCCTACCCGTGCCGCGTGCACCCTAATCAAGCTCCTCCGCGTCCGGCACGATTTGTGTACTTGGCTTTCAGGACGGGCCAATTTCGGGTGCCCGCTTGATCCGAGTATCGGTGAAGAAGTCCGCTTCGTCGGTACTGCGGGTAGAGAACTCGGAAACAATCGCCCCCTGCGGCCCGGCCTGGAACCAGTGCAGCGTGTCGGGCATCAGCGTGTGCTGGTCCCCGGGTTTTAAGCGAACTTCGTGCTGGACAGTGTAGAACGCCTCCGACCCCGCCGGCGGCCGAGCCCTCGGGCGAGGAGTCGGCGTGCCGGGTATGTAAAGGTAAACGGTTCCCCGACGGCAGCGAAAGGTTTCCTCCTTACCCGGCCGACCCTCCACCGTGGGATGGCGATGCTCCGGGCAGGTTTGGCGTGGAAGCATGACGATCTCTTTAGCGCACACTCGATCGGTATTCACGTAGGTGAGGATCTCGAGGCCAGTTTTCTCAAGTTCGCCCAGCCCGAAATCCGCAACCTCAACACGGGCCCGCTCCTCAGGCGTCAAGACGATGCCCGCCTGCTTCATCATTTGAATTGTTTTCTTCACGGTAGCTTTATACTTTCGCGCGGTGATCATCTGCGTTTCTCACCCCCCATGAAATTTGAGATCTCCCTGCCGAGGATGGATTGCTGCGGCCTGTTCCACGATTTCGGCTCTCCCTGCCGATCCGAACGCTCGCATAAGTTCTTGGCATTTTAGCTTCACGGCCTCACGGCCTGCCACCAGGATGTCATCCTGACCGCCCATGCCCATAAAAGGGTGGGGGCTCATGGGTTCCCGGTACCTCGCCAGCTTTTCACGCAGGGCGGCCAGGTAAGCCTGCTTGAGTCCAGTGCCGAAATTGACCTTAGCGACCCCCAACCGGATGGCGGGTCCCGCGTCCTCAAGGGGAATCCCGGTGCCGCCGTGCAGAACCAAGGGCACAGAGACGGCCTTTCCAATTTCTGTCAATACTTGAAGATTGAGCGGAGAGTTTCCTTCCGTGAGGATGTGGACATTGCCCACCGCCACACCCAGAGCGTCGATTTCGGTTTCCTCCACAAAAGCCTTCGCCCCCTCCGGCGTGGTGCGTTCCGCGTGCCCCTTCGACGAAGCAGTGGCTAAGTGGCCCACCTGGGCCTCCACGGAAACCCCATTCCGATGCGCTTTAGCGACGACTTGTCGCACGAGGTGGCGATAATCGTCTAACTCGAAGCCCTCATTTTCCACCATGACAGCATTGAACCCGAGGTCGATTGCCTCCTCGATTTGCGCCAAGCTTGCAGATTCGTTGAACAGGAGCGCGGCGGGGACCCGGGCCTTCGCCAAGCTCAGGCCCAAGCCCGCATAAAATGCCAGATTCTCTGGGCGTTTTCTCCCTGCGTGCATCAAAAAGCCGCCGTTGAAACCCGCGATAATGGGCGAGCGCTCCTCCTCCGCAGCCTCCACTACGGCTTGAAATGACTCTAGATTCCATGATTCGCAATAGCAGACGGCGTAACCGCCACGCTTGGCGTCTGCCAACAGTTTTGACATCGCAATTAGGGAAATGGGCTTAGGTATTCAAGGCAAGGCTGCAATCAGCGGGTTGGAATCAGTCGCTGCCTGGAAAAACTCCTTTCCTCATAGTTAGACGAGCATTATTTCTATCATTGCCGCAACACCCTATCAAGGAGAATGTAGAAACTCCTCCCATCTCCGAAATAATGTCCGCAAACCCTTTACGGCCCACTGTAGAGCGCGGTAATTTAAGCTCCTCGTAGTAGGAGATTTCACTTCGTCCCCTTCGATGGTTCAGCGTTCGGGAGCTTAATGGTGCTAATCTCGTACGGTCCCACGTGCAGCACGTCATCCTCGCGCATCGGGCCAACCTCCTCCAACAAATTGGCCCCAAAAAACTTGCGGTCCTGCCCAAGGAATCGCACCGGACTTTCGGCGGTGCCACCGCGGATCTCGAAGACTCGCACCACGATCGCTCCATCTTGGTCGGCCTTCTTCAGCGCAGTGATGACGAGATTGTCCGCATCGAACGAACAGAACGAACGCTCGGGTGGAAGCGGTTTCTGCGACAGTTCATTCGCCGAGCTGACCGGAATCAACGGAGTATTGAGTGCCATCCCTGGACGCCACGATCTCGCCGCGCCCCAGTCACCTTCGCTGGAGGTCAATGAGTAGTCGAAAACGTAGGTACCTGCCGGCGGCGACAGGTTTTGAAGCGGGCGGCCGCCTCGCACGTTATTTACGGGGCTGAAACGCGTGCCGCGCAGCATGCCGGCCCGAATCGCCCGATCGCCCACGGTCAGAAACTGATGGTCGGCGCTGAGGGTAAATCCCCATTTGCTGTTGCCGGCGAACACCCAGTCCTGGATCTGACGCCATCGCTTCCAGATGTCCTTGGGTACCTCGTCGCTATTGCGCGGCCCCGCGTTCGGCATCATATCGGTGGCTGCCTCAGACCCGAACGGAGTGCCGTTCCGAACTTCCATGTTCGGCTCCGGCAACGGGAAGATCTGCTCGATATTCATAGACCGGCCCGGTTTCCAGTCCACGCGGTCTTCCAGGTCGACCCGTTTCAGTCCCTGGTACAACCTGAGCCGCTGGACGATGGGAACACCGGCGACATCGCCGGTAATCCGCAACACGGTCTGGACGGGGCCGTTCTCCTCGAGTTCTACACTGCTGATCACGTTGACGATGGTGCGGCCGGTCGGCGGAATAATGCTGAGGTCATCACCACCGCGCTCTTCCGAAGCCGCTATTTCGATGTCGTTCGCAACCACGCGCTTCAAACTCTTATCCCAGATGCCCACACGGCCGGTCGCCCGGTCCACGCTGACCCGGTAATGCTCGTTTTCTAGGACGTCGGATCCCATGATGCGGCTCGATAAGTTCAAATCCCGATCGCTTTCCAGCTTGGTCTGGAAGGCACTAGAAAAGACGTCCGGCATGTCCGCAGGCACCAGGCAATACGTCTTGTAACCGAGCGACGGCACGTCGCGGGCGATGAACACCAGCTCGACCGCGCGCGAAAACCATTCGCTATATTCTTCCACCTGAAAGGGGATGGATGCCCCTTTCTCATCCAGCAGGCGCATGCCCTTTTTATAATCCGCGATATCGTTGGACTCGATATCGCCGAAGAGGGTCACGTGCGTCTTGACGATGTCGTCTCGCGTCCAACTGAGTGGGTTGAACACCACAATAGGTATACTTCTGGGAAACGGGTGCTGCACACGCTCGGCGATGTTTCGAAGCGAGTCGCGCAGAATCTGGCCGGCGCGCAGAGAAACGACCTGCGCATAGCCGAGCTTGCGTTCGTCTCCGGCTTCGCCTCCCTGGCCATCGTTGTTGTGGTCCATCGACCTCAACGCTTCCTTCCACAACGAGTCGAATTCCGTACCCGGGTACGGGGCATAGCCCAGGGCGTAATTGATGGCGGCGAACTTTTCGGCGTTCAATAGGGTGTCGGTGGCGGCGATCACCGGCGGCCAGAGAGGGCTCAGGGAGGTCGTCAGATTAGCCCAGGCAGAAGGGATTTCCCCGGATATTTCCGGAACCTCCGTCGTATCCGCCGCCGCACGGAAAAACTCCTCGGCTGTCGCCAAGCGAAAATGCCGTGACATCAGCCGCTGATTCAGCACCGCAACATTTTCAATGAGCTTCTGGCTCGGCACCCAAAGGTCCGTGCCCCAGCCCATATACACGGGGCCGGCGGTCGTACTTTGCACACCGTCGACGTCGATCGCGATTGCGGCTAATCGCGCATCATCCAGGTCGAGGTGTAGGCCGAGGCCCGCGCCCCAGCCATACCCCTTCACGGTGTTCCAGACTAAAACGGCCGATCCATCCGGCGCTTTCCACCGGAACAACGATCGATCGGGCGGGCCCATGCGGGTCATGACCATATAAGGCGTGTCGGCCTTGCGGAGGATCTGTGGATACTGCCGGGTGAAGCCCGGGATGTCCCCAAGATGTGCCACCTGCGGGCTGACTCCGAAGACATCCTGCGCATACCGTTTTCCAAGCACCAAGTTCCGCACCAAGGCCTCGCCGCGAGGCAGATTCTGATAGATCGCCGCCCACTTGGGCGCAATTTCAATCCGGCCCTGTTTCACCAGCCGCTTGAACGCCTCGAGTTCCGGGGAGCCGCGATGGCCGTCCACAAAATCGGCAACGAAATCATCGTCTTCCAGGAGAAAGCGAAATTCCGGGTAACCCTCGGCCAGCACAGTCGCCTTGGCAATGATCCGGTTGCCTCGGCTTAGGCATTCCTCCTGCGTTCCGGCCCAATAAAGGTCGAGATGAGAAAACGGTACGATGTAAACCTCGCGTCGTACGGGGGCAAGCTGTTGAGCGCTTAGCAGAGTCGGATCGAGAGAAAACAGTACAACGACAATAATGACAACTTTCCGTAGCATTATGCTCCTTTCTTATCGCCACACGGCTCGCCGGCGTTGAGTAAAACACCCCTTCATGAGGGGCGCGGGCCCGAACCCTCACCAGACCGAGATTTAGTACCACCACGAGTGAAGGAGTCTACTAGCTTAAGGGGGCGTTTGCGACTGACTTTATGCCGACCCATGCCCTCTCTCGCTGTGCTCCCCGCCCGGTCATGACCCTAATCGGTCATGGGCAGCGTGATCACTTCCAAAAGCCATCGGATGTTCTCAAGTGTCTCAACCACGCGGAGGGTACGAAGTGCCGTCTTCAAGTCCTGATTCAAGCGAGCCTGTCGAAAGCTCACAAATCTCGCCGACTCGCCCTCCCGTCGTGCTAAACTCGCTGCTTCCATGCTAACAAATGTGTTCAAGTGCGAAGGGTGGGTTCGTATCCTTCATGGAGAAGTGCATCGATGAGACATGGGAGCGGTCCATCCCGAATGGCGCGTTTGAACCATACAATCAGAACTTGACCATTATCCTCGACATACTCACTGCATTCCCACTTGAAAGCTTTCCGCCCGTGCTCTTACAAAAGACCGCCAATGCGCTCCAAAAGTGGCCCCTTATCTCGGCCCCGACATCGGCCAACCCTTTGCGGCAAAAACCGCATGGGGTACGCGATCAGTGGAACTCAGCGCTCAGATAATCAGCGAACTGAAAGCGATCTCCGAACAAGCTTACTATCCCTCTTCCAAGAAACTAATCAGCTCAATTGCGGCGTGAACCTCTGGCCCTGCTCAAAGTGGATGGACCACTACCCGGGTTGGGCATACGTTTAACGAAATGATTACACCACCCACCGATGCTCTCCGAGAGAGTATCCCCCTTAGCTTGCAACCACTTTACGGTTTGTCGCTAAACCGTTCCCATGACCGGGAGGTTAGCGACGACGAGCCATAACGCGGTTAGGCCAAGGTGCCATCAAGGCCAGGGCGGGGCAGGAGTTTTTTTGAATGGGAGCCTTGGAATAGTATAAGAAACTTTAATGTTATAAATATGGTTAAAAACAATATTAGGATAACCCGCTCCGACGAGAGCGGGCGGATGCGACGGAGGCGTTGCCCTCGGAGCGGGCGTCCCCCCAGCCAGGTCTCGCCGCCCTCCGCTACTCCTTCGCCGACCCTTGCGCCGCGTGCAACCGGGTTGCACAGTCAAACTTTCCTTCTTTACTCCTCGCCCCTCTTGCCGTTCAAGTCGTGAGGTACGTTGATCCCGGCTGGTATCGCCTCGAAATCCGTCGCGCCCTCATGATCCATTTTCCTTTTTGCTGCCACATTTCAGGTGGCGAACTCAATCCGCCTGAGCCCTCGATGCACACTCGTTATATCCTGGAGTGAATCGTGCTTCAGCTCGTGTTTGCTCGCACGTCCGATCAAACTTGGTCACCAACGATTTAGCCACGGGGATATACCTTCTGGGGCTGAAGGCAGGGGTTTGATGTGCCCTCCCACGGACTTGAGAATGAGAAAACCTCTCTTTTTCAAGGGTGTATTCCGCGGTTTGGCACGCTGCCCCTGATCCCAGTGTTGGCGGTACTGCGTGAGCTGCTGCTGTTGGGGGAGACGGTCTGGCGCCACCTGTTGCTGTTGGGCGGCCTGTTGCTGCGGTTGTTGCTGGCCTTTGGCCGGTATGTTCATTCCTGCAAACAACACCGAGCTGATTAAAGCCGCCGCCACCCTCTGGTTCAATATATTGACACGCACTGCACGCCCCCTTCGTAGTCCGGTCGCACCACGGGTTGTTGTTCAAAACGGGAGGCCACGCTGAGCACAAGAAACAGGATGAGGGACATAACCACTTTCTCGCTTTGCCATTCGCCTCCGACCAGATCCTGGCTGGCAACTCCGAGTGCAATTCTTATACTTCGAGGTCATTGAGCGTGTCTGTTCAGCATGGCTCACGTACGTGGTCTGAATTGCTCATCCCGGCGATGTTGCAACTCGGGGTACCTCCGCGGCTGGCAAGCAACACGGCGGCTAGCGGGCGCGGCCCTTGGTACCTCGCGCGGTCCACGGCCTTGTGCATAGGGCTTTCCAATGCTTACTTCAAATCACTTGGGCTTCCGACGCTGATCGAGGGGTGCTAACGCAACCAACTCGAACCGCCGTGTACGGACCCGTACGCACGGTGGTGTGGCAGGAGTCGGCGGGTGACCGCCGCCCCTATGCCGATCGAACGGGTTTCGAGAAAATAGGTCCTCAGGAGTCGCCAAGGGTTTACCAATATCTGTCGATAGCCCTTCCCACCAGCAATCGACCATGCGGTTCCCAAATAGCGTTCGGGTCCTCGATGGGACCTCGGGGGGGTGAGGGGCACTTTCCTGGTTGGTGTGTCCCAACCGAGCGCCAGGTGCCATCTGGATGGAGGTTCATTCTTTCGATTCAGCCCATTTATGCGCAACAGACGCAGCTCCGAAGGCGGGTTATGATGACTGCGCCGACGGCAATATGGCTGGGCTCTTGACGTACATGCCTACTTTCCAATCTTTTTTGGTAAACTTCTTTCCCGTCTCGGGGTCGGTTTCCGAAGGGCCGGAGAAAGGGACCGCATGAAACTGCTTGGTGGGATCTTCGCTGCGATGTTGATGACCATGCCATGTTCGCCGGCCTTCCCCGCGGCGACCTGCGAGAGCCTCTCGCTCTCGTCACTTTCTCTGTCCGACACCACGATCACGATGGCGCAGACGGTGGCGCCTGGTGCGTTTGTTCCGCCGCAGGGACCTTCGGACGCATTCAAGAGCCTTCCCGCTTTCTGCCGGGTCACGGCAATATTGAAACCGACAAGTGACTCAGACATTCAAATCGAGATCTGGATGCCGGCCGCGGGGTGGACTGGCAAGTTCATCGCCGTTGGGAATGGCGGGTGGGCGGGGACAATTTCTTATGACGCGATGAGCGGCCCGCTCGCGCGCGGCTATGCAATTGCCTCCACGAACACCGGACATTTGGGCACGGAAGGCGACGGGGGCTTTGCATTGGGACACCCCGAAAAGCTAATTGACTTTGGATACATGGCTGTCCATGAGATGACGGTGAAGGCGAAAGCCATCATCGCGGCCTATTATGGGAACGCTCCTCGGGTTTCTTACTGGAACGGCTGTTCGACAGGCGGAAGACAAGGGTTGATGGAAGCGCAACGTTTCCCCGCCGATTTTGACGGAGTGATTGCGGGCGCGCCCGCCAATAACACGACCCATTTAGTGACGCAAAGCCTGTGGATCTGGATGGCGGTACACAGGGACGAGGCCAGTTACATTCCCCCCAGTAAGTATTCGCTCATCCACAATGCCGTTTTGGCGGAGTGTGATGGCATCGACGGTGTGAAGGACGGCGTCTTGGAAGATCCCACGCGCTGCAAATTCGATCCGAAGGTGTTGGAGTGCCAGGGTGCCGACGGCCCGGGATGCTTGACCACCCCACAAGTGGAAGCGGCCGGGAAAATCTACAGTCCCACGACGAATCCACGCACGAAGCAGCAGATTTTCCCGGCCTTGGAGCCAGGGAGCGAGCTTGGCTGGGCCGGTAAGGCCGGTCCCCAACCTCTCCCTGTCGCGACCAGCCACTGGCGCTATGTGGTGTTCAAAGATCCTAATTGGGATTATAGGACCTTCAATTTTGACAGCGACGTGGCGCTGGGCGATCAAACCGAGAACGATATTATCAATGCGATGGATCCGGATCTGAAAGCATTCTTCGGACATGGCGGAAAGCTCCTGCAATACCACGGCTGGAGCGACCCGGCCATATCTCCCCGGAGCGGTATCGACTATTACCAGAGCGTCCAGGATGCGCTGGGAGGTGCAAGCAAGGTGAATGAATCTTACCGCCTCTTCATGGCACCGGGGATGGCTCATTGCGGAGGAGGCGACGGGCCCAATCAGTTCGACATGATCGGCGCGCTCGAACAATGGGTCGCAAAGGGCAAGGCACCGGACCGGATCATCGCCTCGCGCATCCGGGACGGAAGGACGGAACGGACTCGACCGCTGTGTCCCTACCCAGAAGTGGCGACATATAAAGGAACCGGAAGCACGGACGAAGCCACGAACTTCTCGTGTTCGGTCCCGAAATAGAGGTGGCGAGGAGTTTGATTGCTTAAGGGTTTTGACCTTTAGCCCTGGAAGCCCGGCAAATTAGTTCCCAGCAGTCCTCATCGCCATCGACACGCTCGGTCGCTGGACTCAGGGCAGCTTCCGTTCCGCGCGGGTCGTCATCGCCTTATTCGGAAGGCTGCTGAGCTGGGTCAGTCCGAGGGGAGACGATGGCTCAAAGCGGCAATTCATCGGCAGGATCGTCGGCCACATCGAGAACTTTCAAACCTTTCCCCCGCCACTCGAGCGCTGCACCAGACAGCCGCGCATTGCTCCGGCCGAGTAGTTTCGACGCTGGAGTTTCTCCACCATCCTCTGACGAAGTGGGGTCACAGAACCCCCCTTGCAGCCTCTACGAACCCACCTGGCCAGGTAGTCTAAATTAACCGGACAAGTAACCCCTGCGGTCGAAATGGATTCAAGGAAATAGATCCTGCCTTGTCACCAAGGGTTTACCAATATCCGTCGACGACAACCCTCCCCACAAGCAAACCGCCACGCGGTCCCCAAAACTGCGTTCCGGACCGGATGGCGACTTTTCAGGCCGAATCCCGAGTAGCTCCGGAAATTCCTGCGTCGCAGCAACATGCATCACGACAAGCGAACACACTCCTCCGCGAACAACCGGAAAGTAACTTGCGGGTGCGCCACCATTCGGACGCTGTCAGTCCAGCCGAGAAAGACATGTGGAGGTTCGGCCAAGTTCTTGATTCTCGGTCGGGAGTTCATTCGAGATGCCTTCAGAAAACTCTTCCGATAAAATAACTTTCAACCGGTCCGAGGGCTTAGAATGCGACTCTCATTCGTACAAGCCCGACCCGAATTGCACCCCTACATAGAATCGTTCTGGGTGTTTGAAAGCGCTGTAGGACTGCCCCCGACAGACACGAGCATGGCGGCGCCTAATGGTTGCCCCAAGCTTATTATTCCCTACGAGAACTCGCTGGTTTCCATAGCGAATGGTCGCACGCAAGTCAGTCAGGAGTCGGGATTATACTTCGTGGGGAATAGAGACAATTCCACCCTCCTTAGTTCCAGTGCGCGAAAGACGGGTTTTATTGCCATTGAATTCCGCCCCCATGGGGCGTATCCCTTTTTGGGTATACCGATGGAAGAAACCGCCAACGGCCTTTTTGACTCGGACGTGCTACTCGGGCGATGGGGTCGTGAGGTCAGGGAGGCTCTTTGTAATCTGGAGGAGGTCCGTCAAAAGGTGGATTTCATCCAGGATGAACTGCTCAGACTCTTGCACAAAGGCGCCCGGGAAGACGGCCTGGTCAGTTTTTGTGTGAAAACTTTAGAGCATACCCATGGCCGAGTGACCATGAAGGACTTGGAACAACAAACCGGATACACACGGCGCTACTTGGACCTGCTTTTCAATCGCCACGTTGGATTGTCGCCCAAGGTATTGGCGGGCATCTATCGTTTTCAAAAGTTTTATCGGAAATGGGCGCAGGGGCTCACCTACGACGCCCTCAAAGATGAACTTTACGACTACTATTATGACCAAGCCCATTTCACCAAGGAATTCAAGCGGATGACTGGGTACTCTCCTCAGAAATTTACCCTCCAAGTTTCTAACGAGTTTGGGCGGCGCATCACCCTTAAGTAACGACTTCCCTTTTTTACAATACAACTTTCCGCTCTGCTGCCAACATGCTCCCATTACGCCTGAATGGAGAAAACCCACCATGGACCATTTACTGAATTGGATCGAGATCCCGGTCGTGGACATGAAACGCGCCAGGAAGTTCTACGGTGAAATATTGGGCGTAGGGTTCAACGCGATGGATATGGGCGGCAATAATTACGCTCTTTTGGAGCTAACGGACAGGTTTAACACCGGCTGCCTGGTCAAGGGAGACGGATATGTCCCGAGCATGGAGGGCGTTGTGGTGTATTTGAATGGCGGAAACGATCTTTCCACAGTGTCGGCGCGTGTAGCGAAGGCGGGAGGAAGAGTTTTGTTGGAGAAAATGTTTCTCTCCAAGGAAGCCGGTCATATTGCTTACTTTGCGGATACGGAAGGCAACAAGATCGGTCTCCATAGCATGGCTTGAGCATGGCAGAGCGACCCGCCCCAAGAGTCGGAGGTCCGAGATGAAGCATCACTTTTTGATTAAGCTGATTCCGCCTAGGCCCTCATTCGGCCAGGATATGACCGACGAAGAAAAGCGATTGATGCAAGAACATGTTGTGTATTGGACCGGTCTGGCTCAAAAGAGTGTCGCCATCCTTTTCGGACCGGTGATTGACCCGAAAGGATCGTACGGCATCGGCGTGGTTGAAGTCGAGAAAGCGGAGGATATCAACGTTCTTACTGCGAACGATCCGGTCACTCAGTCGGGCCTCCAATTTAAACACGAAGCGTATGTGATGCCGCAGTTGATACTTCGAGAACAGCTTCGCCCCTAAGCGAAGAAACGATTTCAGAAGTCGGAGGCGAGCACATCCTCTCGCTCTGCGCCCCTACGGTACCCGCGGCAGAGCCGTGTTGTCGCACGCGGCCACGCGCTGCTCGAGGAATCGCTGCTCCATGGGGTTGCGCGCCAAAGCGACGGCCGCCCGGAAGTGCTCGCGCGCGACCTTGTGCCGCCCGCTACGAAGTTCAAGTTCGCCGAGCGCAGCCGAATAGAACGGGTAGCGGGTAAGGCGATCCCGGGCGGCGATGGCGTGGAGTTCTTCGAGCCCTCGCTCGGGACCCTCGAGTTGCGCAACGGCAATGGCGCGGTTGAGCGCAACCACCGGGGAAGGACGAATCGCCAACAACTGGTCATAGAGCATAACGATTTCGGCCCAATTGGTGTCCTCGGCGCGTTGCGCCATGGCGTGAAACGCCGCAATGGCAGCCTCCAGGTGATATTCGCTAAGGTCATCACCCGTGGCTGAGAGATCGAGTAGTCTTTGACCTTCGCTAATCAGGTCCTGGTTCCATCGAGAGCGATCCTGGTCAAAGAGCGAGCTCAAGTTGCCCGCGGCATCGACGCGCGCCGGCAGACGCGCTGCGTGGAGGCACATGAGCGCAGCGAGCGCATGGGTGGCTGGAGTTGCCGCGAGGGGATGCTTGAGCAGCAGGGCCGCGAGACGCATGGCCTCCTGACACAAGTCGGCACGCACGGCCGATTCAGGGGACGCGCCGTGGTAGCCTTCGTTGAAGAGCAAGTAAAGAGCGCGGTGGACGGAGGGAAGCCGCCCGGCGAAATCGCCGGCGTCCACAACATCGAAAAGCCTCTTCGCCCCCGCGAGAGTCTTTTCGCCGCGGGTAATGCGCTTCTCGATCGCCGTGTGGCTGCTGACGAACGCGCTGGCAATTTCGCTCACGCTGAATCCGCACAGGATGTGGAGCACGAGTGCGACTTGCGCCTCCTCGGGCAACCGAGGATGGCAGCAGGAGAACATCATGCGGAGCTGATCGTCCTTGATCGCGTGTGGCCCAAAGAGCTCCTCGACACCGGGCGCGAGCGCCCATTCGCTTTCGAGAAGCCGCCCCAACTCGGGCGCGAACGTGCGCGCCGTGCGCTCGCGCCGCAGGACGTCGAGCGCCCGATTCTTCGCCGTGGCCATGAGCCAGGCGGAAGGGTTCTCCGGCACGCCACGGAATTTCCAAACCTCGAGGGCGCGGCAGAAGGCGTCTTGCACAACGTCTTCCGCCAGCGCCAGGTTGTGGACCCCAAAAATCCGCGTTAGCGTGGCCGCCATGCGCCCCGCTTCACGCCGGAATAGATGATCGCTCAGCTCCATTCGTTGGGCCGACCTCGCTTGAGCCTGTCACCCTCCCTATCGTTTCCGTCTCCGGGTAGAGGTCTTGGCCTGGCGGTTGTGGTCCAACGCCAGGCCAACCCAGTAGTCAAGGTCATCTTTCCTTCTCACGGCGTCCGCGTCGACGTGCACATACCCTCGGTACTGCCGCCCCTTCATGACCACAATTCGGCAGCCTGGACGTTGCACTACGGGATTGTGAATTGCCGGGTCAATCCGGCACATGATTCGGTCCTTACTCACGGTCACGCACATCTTCCCCGCCACCATGAAGGCAAGTGCGCCGAAGATGGTTTTTTCTTCAACGCGGCGGGTGCTTCCCAGTGCCGCCCTGACCCGGTTGGCTAGAGCTTCATCGTAGGGCATGTGGCTCTCGCTCTGCGTCACTTGGGAAATGGCACGCTGTCAAAGTAGATGTCAAACGACGTGATCTTGCCATCTCGCACGCCAAAGACCTCGGCGACATCGCTCCCGAAGGCAGGCCCCCCGGGCGGCTGGAGTTGGTATCGGGTCAAAGCGCACGCTTTGTCCCCGTCGACAAGCAGGTCGCGGACCTCAACTGCGGTAATCGTGTCATAGAAACGCTTCGTGGATGCCAGAAACTCCGCTTTCCCGCTGATCCGCCTGATGGGACTAATATAACTAGTAAAGACCATCTCATCAGAAAGAAATGACGGCCAATCTTTTTTTTGTTTGAGGTCGCTGAAGTAGCCCTCAATGGTCTCTTTGGTGGTCATGTGGTTTTCGAATAGGTTACATTTCCAGCTTTCGGATCGGTCGCACCTCCACGCCGCCTTCAAACTCGAAGATTGGGCAGCCTTGGGCAAGCTCCACAGCCTGGTCCAAGTCACGCGCTTGGATTAGCGTGAACCCGCCAATGAGATCCTTGGCCTCAGCAAACGGTCCGTCGGTCACCGTCTTTCGCTTGCCGTGAACGAGCTTGCCGCCGCCTTCCAGCGGTTGGCCTCGATCCTTGATGTGGCCTTTGTCCGCCAGGTCCTTAAACCAAGCCATCCACTTTTGCATTGTCTGCTGCATTTGCTCTGGTGATCGCCCTGCCTCGCCACCGCGATAAAGAAAAACAAATTTGCTCATAGTCGTTTCTCCTTTGATGATGCTACTTCCAAATCCTAGACGTTTGAAAGGCACGGCAGCGGACATTTTTCGCGATTATCACTTCCATGCCCTTGCCGGATGACACTCAGGCGAAAAACTCACTTGCTCGGGTACGGCGTACCGCGGCCTGTCTCGCAGTAGGCTTGCAGGCTCTTAAGGTAGTGATCCCATCCGCCAACGCACTTGCCGTAACAGATGAGTTGCGGAGTGAGCCCGATGTGGGTGAAGGAGAGGACAGATGAACCGTCCGGGTTTGCTTGAATTTCGAAGGACACCCGAGTCCCCACCCACTCATCGGTTTGGGTCGTGCCCTCCTGGGAAAAATACTGTGCGATCCACTCCCATACCACTGTCTTGTCAGGAGTATGGTCCAACAACCTCAAAGTCTGGAAGTTCTTACCGCTGAAACGAACCGTGATGTCACCGTTTTCCACGTCTGTATTGTCGCTCCACCAGCCCTTCAGTCCCTGGACAGTGCTAACGGCTTCATACAGTTTGCGAGGCGGCGCTTGAATGCGAAGGCTTTTTGTGTAGCTCGCCATATTGTCGGTGCCTTGGTCACTGTGGACTGTCTGTTTCATTTAAATGCTCCTTTCTTTCTACTGCTTCTATTAGCTTTCCCACGTTCGGGCCTTCTCCGGCTCCCTCATAAAATGAGAGGTCCTCGTTGATTCCGACCAGCCGCAAGCATTGCCCCCCTGGGGCTTGAAAGTAGAGGTGGGGGTCCGGTACTTCGAGCTTCCTGACGAGACCGGATTCGAGGATTTTTCGGCTCATTTCCTCCACGTCGTCGGACTTGATTTCCAGCCAAACCGATCTTGCAGTCCTTAAGAACTCGCTCACATCAGCGACATCCCCGTAGAGAAACCCGATATAGAAGTTTTCTCCCAGACGAAGGAAGTCCCTTTCGGGATCCGCTTTCGTGATTTTGCCACCGAGGACATCACAATAAAAATTACGAATGCTGTCTCGATCTTGTCGCGGAACTATGACCGACGAGTGGTTTCCAAAAATTACCTTCGCCATGATCGCTCCTCTCCCACTAGTCCAATGCCGCGCCAGCCGTTGAGTTAACGACCGTTCCGGTCATCATGCGTGCGCGTTCGCAAGCGATGAATGCTGCTGCTTTCGCAGTGTCGGAGATGCTGGCAGGGACCTTCAGAAAGTTAAGGCTGGCAATCCTCGCGATCATCTGATCCTTGGTGACGTTCATCTTGCCGGCCAGGGCTTCCATCGTCTGCTGGATGGCCCGGCTGTCCGTGTTAGCCGTTGTGCGCAGGCACACTACTCTGACGCCGGCGGGGCTCACTTCGAAGGCCAGGTTTTCCATGAAAGTCTCAATGGCGCCGAACGCGGCGCCAATGGCCGTCCCCCCTTCTACGTGACCTCGCGCCGGACTGCCTGTCACGAAAATGATCACGCCGGAATGCTGTTTCACCATGTGGCGGGCGGCTGCGCGCGCCGTGATGAAGTTCGACCTCACGAGGGTTGTCAGCGGGACCATGAATTCTTCGATCGCCAGATCAACTGCGTGCTTGCCGTTTCCATACTCATTCGCCAGCGGGCCGACGGCATTGAAGACGACGTCGATGGTCCCGGTCAGCCGCACGATGTTGTCTACATATTCGTTGACGGCGTCGTCGAGGGCGTCTATCACGGTCGCGTGGGCACGGCCTCCGGCTGCCGTGATTTGCTTCGTCACCTCTTCCACGTTCGACTTGGTGCGGCCGGACAGAAAAACCTCCGCGCCTTCAGCCGCGAACTCCTTGGCGACCGAGGTGCCAATCGAGCCTCCAGCACCGAAAACAACGGCATGCTTTCCAAGCAGGATTTGGGAGTTATTCATGGGAGCGTCCCTCCATCGATTGCTGTTTGCCTCGGCATGGTGATTTCTCCACCTTTGTTCCATCCCTTCCACTCTCACGACGTTTGAGCGGCGCGGCACCGGACATTTTTCTTTCGCAAGGCACACTGGAGCGGAAAGATGTCCTGGCCTCCCGCCTTGTCCTTATCGATGAATCCGCAGAAGTAATTGGAGGTCCCGAACGAGCGACGGCGGCCCAGGAAGCCTCACGGAGAGGGCGGTCGGACGGATTTGGCCTGAGAAACGCCCATCCCGCGCCGGAATTCGGCCAAACGCCGGGATTGCCAATGGGAAGGCGACATTTCGTTCCCAATCCGCTTGCGGCACAGTCGATCGGCGGTAACCAATGGTGGAAAGGGATTTCCAGCTATCTCTGACCCCTCTCAGCGTGGCCAACTTCCGAGTAGCTGACCATCCAAAGTCGGTCCAACGCGCTAATTGATGGACTCCTCGCCAGCATTACACCCGCTATTGGAAGGACTTGGCGCCTAGCGTTTACCCGTTGTGGTTGGATTAAAGCTGACAAAATGACTGTTATTCGTCAATAATATTGACTCACGTCAATTTTCTGCTCATACTGGCGAAATCTCAGGGCAAATAAACGGTCAGCGACTCCGACCCCCGACTCTTTCAGCTCACGCGGCGACCGAATCATATCGTTGACCGAGAGTTCGAGATGGAGTTCCTATATCCAGGTGTTGAGGCATTTGACTCCACGTTTGGGTAATGGAGGCGGGTAATGCAGTTGCGCGTCTGCCGACACTCCTCCACGGCTCGTTTCCTTATAACGGGCTCCTGCATAAGACGAACTCTATCCTGCTCCACGGAGCTGGGCCGAACGGGCGTATCCCAAACTGATCCATTACAACAAGCTCGACAAGGGCGGCCACTTCGCGGCGTGGGAGCAGCCGAAGGTCTTTTCAGAAGAGGTTCGCGCGGGCTTCAGATCGCTGCGGTAGGGTTCTTCATAAGAAAGGAGGAAATGCGCCATGCCTGACACTTCGCAGTTCAAAATCGACCGCACCCATCGGGGCCGGTGGACGATCACCTTCAGCAACCCTCCGATCAACATATTTGTTCCCACAACGATCGTCGAATTGGGAACGCTCATGACCGACCTCGAGGCGGACCCGTCCGT
>CAZCVY010000153.1:0-4707 GCA_964501985.1 uncultured Acidobacteriota bacterium
GTTTTGCTTGCATGTTCCACCCGCCCGCCACGCTGGTGGATCCCTCGACCTCCGTGGGCGAGATGACGTGGACTTCCGACCCGGTCACGTATTGCGACTCATGATATTTCTTGCCGCCCCGCAAACAATGTGTAACGTCGAAGAGAAGATTCGCCTGCCGGCTCTCGGGGAAGGTGAACCGGTAAATCGCCGCCCGTGCCCCGGTGGTGATCTCAACGTTGATGCCGTACCTAGCTAGCGCGACGGCGTAATATCCCGCGGAAGCTTTCTCCTCCCCGCGCGGAGATTGCGAGTGCAGGGGCGCGGGCTCACCGGTGGTCGGCATGACCATAATGTTGCCGTACTTCGGTCCGCCGCCCGAGCCGCTCACGTGTGTCTGGCTGAAACCGCGAATGTCGCCCCTCGAGCTCCATCCGGCATTGGCGTCGTCGGTTCTCTCCGGCATGATGTCGGGGCCGGGCCGAATCATTCCAAATGGCGCCGCCGGGCCGGGAATAACGTTGCCGCCTCCCGTCGTGCCCAGGAAGGGATCAACTAGCCGCGCGTATTGCGCGTAGGATGAGGGACCAATTGACAGAATCAGAAAAGGAAAAATGCGAACCAGGGATTTCACGGGCCTCCTTATTGCCACTTCGTCCACCGCAGCCGGAATTTAACCACCGACAAGCATTAAAACCAGAAGGGGTTTCCCAGTCAATGTCCTTAGCTCCACCACAGTTCTAGAGGATGTATGGTCGAAAACCAATCTTTTCGGTCGAAAAGAATGATGATTTAACCATGGAGGTCGAAACTCAATATTAATTGCTAACGATGAAACGCTCCGACGGGATGACGGGGAAGCTGGAAAGAAACCTCGACAAGTTAGCGCCTATGTGGCTCGCTGCCCTCGCGCTGGCTTGAGCGGGACGCTCTCGCGACAGTCGGGCAGGATGCCCGCGCTACGAAAACAAATCGCCACTCTATTCTGGCGGAGGGCAGACGTCGACCGCTGCGATCGCCGGGCACAGCCCTATGGAACGTAGTCGGTGCCTCTCCAATAATTCGGGACGGTCACGTACTCGAAGCGATTGGGATTGGCTTTCACCAGCGCGTCAGCCTCGGAGTTCCACAGCGTGCCATGCCCGACCGTGCCGTTGCCATACATGTTGTTATCCTGGACGACGGTTTGATCGAGAATATAGTTGCTGAAGCCTTGAGTGCGTCGGGCGATGTCGTCTTCGCCTTGGTGCCATGCCTGGTGCTGCTGGTCGTTGGCAATATCGTTGGCTTTCATTCGGGCCGTGGCCTCCGCGCCAATTCGATGGATGGCATCGATTGCCGGCGCCGCGATTGCGTTTGCTTCCTGATTCACCACCGCCTGGTTCACCTGATAGCTCTGGAGAATCGCGCCCATGGTGGCGAGGTACCGGTCGACGAACCTGGGATCGATTTCGAAGGTGGAAATCGTAACCGTGTAGTCGCCCATCCGGTTGGTAGCAGTGATGCACGTCAGATACTCCATCTCCCAGTAATCTTTCTCCGTTATGTTAGGTGGCGGCGGCTTGGTTGCTCCTAAAAGCAACCCGTGTCCGGTGGCATGGACGCAGCGTTGGCCGGGAGGTCCGGCCATCTGCTCGGCGGTGGCCATTCGAAAGTAAATGCGTTGGTTGTTCACGCGATAGAACTCATTGATAAAGCCAGGAAAGGCCCGGATCGGATCCACATTGACCGGGTAAACCATTTTCACGCCCATCCCCGTAGTCATACCGCCGTAGGGCCGGTAGTTCGGATTGGCGGTTGCCCCCCGGACCAGGTTCAGGTTGATCATGGCGTTGTAATAGGGCTCGATGACGAGTGTGGTGCCCCCATTGCCTTGTACTTTCCAGCCGGCGGGGACGCCAATCATGGCGGAATGATCCTGATTCCAAACCTGTTGCAGCGGTTCCGGCGGAGCTGGCCTGCCGCCCGTCGCGCCGCCTGCTGGGGCGGCCGCTCCGCCCGGGTGCCACGCGCCGAACAACTGCCTCAGCAGGGGAGTCATGTTCGAGCCAAAACGCGCCGCCGCATCGCTTACGAGAGCTGCCTCGACCGCTTTGGGACCTGTCTGCGAAGCGATCAGCATGCCCGCCACGGGAACGTTGCCGGCCGGATGATTGGTTACGGTAAAGAACACCGCGTCCGAATTGCTGTCGCGCACCCGGAAGACCTTGCCGACCTGGGGTTTATCGCCATAGCCGTTCTGCACGCTGTGCAGAATGTGGGCCATGGCCATCGCCGGAGTCGTGGCGCCGTCCACCAACCCGTAGACAATCGTTCCGCCTTGGGATCCCCGAAGGGTCGTTAGCGCGGTTTGGGCAGGCAGAATAGACGAACAGGCCACCACGAAGAACAGACTTATAACTGCGGAGAGGGCAAGCGGTTTATAGCTGCGCATGGTCGTTTCCTCCTACGGCTCCTCCAGAACGTACCAAGAACTTACAGGGGGGATTGGCGGTCCTCCTCCACCTAGACAGCGTGAAGGGACGAAATTCTGCGTCAGAATGGATGCCCCGCTTTGGCGGCGCAGGTCGGTCTGGCGCTGGTGGGGCCCGACCCGGGAATTGCCAACATGCGAGGACAATACGCGCTGGACAGGCGAGGAATAATTTCGCAGAATATCAACGAGGGTTTAAGAGCTCGTTGTCATGGGCCCTCGAGTTGGATGGTGCCCTTTGGGATTTACGCCGACCGCCCCGAAAGACCTGATTCCCGTGCCCGACTACGTGCAAGGAAATTTTGTTCCGATTTCTCGTCTGATGCACGAGTGGGAATTCCATTCAGCGCTCGCCTTGAGCCCGGCGGAGGAGCGCACGATGGTGCGTGAGCCGGCGCAGGCTGTGCCGGCGGCAATCGCGCAGCGGCTGGGAAAACTGCGCGTGCTGGCGGTGCCTTATATCGCCTGCCTGGAATCTGGCGACGTGGTCAGCCGGCTGAAGCCCGCGGGAGAAGCTCACACCGCGGCGTGGGTGGAGACTCACGAGCGCATCAACCTCCTGCTTGCCTGCCGCGAGCTCGACGCCCACGACACGGGTTTTGAGTTTCTCGGGAGCGTGGCGGAATTGCTGCGCCCGCGCCTGACCCACTCCGAGGTTGCCGCCTATAGCTTGCTTTTGGAAGAGGAAATCCGGCACGGCGTGCGCGGAGAGATTGACGAAGACGCTCTGAGCGCAAAACAAGTGCACCTGCCCAACCGCACGGGACGCCGCTTTCGCGCGCAATTTGAACATTACCGCGAGATCTCCTTCGTCAGTACCGCCGCCGAATATATGCACGGATTGTGGCACGACGTGCAGATCCGTGTTGGCCCGGAGCACCTTCCCGTTGCCCAATTACGCCGCCGCATGGATTTGATGGCCGAGCTTTTCCCCCCCAACCCCGGCTATCGAGTGTTCGATGAGACGATGGAAAAGGCCGAGTAGCTGCTAAACTTCTACCGTCGCGTAAATGTTGAGGCGCGGGGCATCGGGAGATCGCTGAACCCGTGCCCTGGCGTAGCAATTCTGACATGGCATGAGGGCAAACGGCATGCGGGTTCTCTCGGATCGAAGATCGGTTCTGCTCCACATTCAGATGGTTTTGGTCACCTCCCTGATGCTCGGCGTGGGCGCGGCAGAGGGCAAAAAGAAGACCCCTCCGCCGCCGCCTTCCGGCTTGCCCGCGCAAATCAACGCCCTGGCAAAGCAACTCTATGGTGTGATGCTGGAAGACGCCGGACCCATCACCGGCCAGATTCAACAGTTGGTCGTGGATCACATGGCCGAGTGGATGGCGAATCGCACTCCCACGGATGTGGAAGCGCGGCGCGAAATGGAGAATGCCTTCTCCCTCTTGCACTACCCCCTTGAGGGCCTGCCGTCGACCTTCGCGCAACCTTGGAAAGGCCAAATCATCATCGGCGCCGGATACACTCTCGGGTGGACCGCCTATGACCGCGAGAATGTGCTCGCGATCTTTACCAGTAGTGCGGGCAAGAGCCATCTTGCGACTGTGGCGCATTTCATTCCTCGCGTCGATCTTCACTATCAAATGCTGCCTCAAATTGCGTGGGACGATTTGCGGTTCTTCGTCTACGGCTTCCGCCCGGGAAAAAGCCAACCGCGCCTCTCGGTGGTTCTCTATTCCTTTGACGGACAGAACCTCAAGTCTCTTTGGGAAAAGCGCGACATCTATGACGGAAAAATAGAATTTGCCAGTGACAAAGTCACCATCCGCTACCTCAATGAAGATGAGTACGTGCGCGAGACGGAGGCAAAACACGAGCCGCCCCGCCACATGGCCACGTACCAGCTTAATGCCGCTGGAATTCAACTCGCGGACGACCACGAAATTCCTTTCTAACTTGCCTTCACCCCTCTGCGGCAGTCTTCGTGGCACAAGCTGACAACCCGCTTTCGTAACTGGCCGGGTGAGAGCTTCCACGGTATGGGCTGCCGGTCGCGCTCCCGATATATCGCCGGCAGCACACCTCGAACACACCCCTCGAACGGAAGCTTGCAAGGCTTCGGCAGACCTCTTATACTCTCGCTACAATTTTGGTGATTCATAAGGAGGAATTATGACTCTCATTTCACGACGTGACGCGGGGAAGCTTCTGCTCGCCGGTTGTGCGGGCGCACTGGCGCCTGCCGGGAAGCTTCGCGGCGCCACGAGGATCAATTCGGTCATTCGCGGAGTTCAGATTGGCGCGCA
>CAZCVY010000153.1:4807-16639 GCA_964501985.1 uncultured Acidobacteriota bacterium
GTCACCCTGCACCTGAAAGATCGTAAGAAGAATCATGGCGCCAATCTTCCTTTTGGCGAGGGCGACACACCCATCATCGCGGTCCTGCAATTGCTGCGCGACAAAGGCTGGAAGATTCCCGCCAACATCGAGTACGAGTACGGAAAATCTGGCATGGACACCATCACTGAAGTCGCGAAATGTTTCGAGTACTGCAAGAAGGCGCTGGAAAGCTAAGCCTGCCTTCCTCATTTGACTGGCTGGCGAGGGTGGGAGAATCGACCGCCCTCGCCGGCCTCGACCGCATCGCGGGAACCTCCCTCCTTCTTCTTGGATGACCAAGTCTCCCGTCCAACCCTCCGTGGCACCAGCCAGTCTCGCGAAAAAACCATTGACAACAGACCTCACTGATTTTATTGTGGTTGAGGGTTAGTTAGTCAACCAACTAAACTAGCGACGTGATTTTCGATCCAAGGGCCAAGTTCGGTCCCGTTGCGGTGATTCTCCCAATCTCCAGGGTTGGGGAACACTGATTTAGATTCATGGCCTCGAAATGAGTCAGCAGTCTCCAACTCGCGAAAGGCTGGTGGAAACGGCCCGAGTCCTCTTCTGGGAGCGCGGCTACGAAGCTACCAGTCTGGCCGATGTGGTTGAGAAGGCCGGTGCGCGGAGCGGCAGCCTCTACCATTTCTTCCGCACCAAAGAGGAGCTGCTCCTCGCCGTCCTCGACCGTTATGTGGACCTGCTTTGGCCGATCGTCATCGAGCCGGTGTTCTCGCGCGTCAGTGACCCCCTTGAGCGCGTGTTCGGGATTCTCGATGGATACCGACAAGGTTTGGTCTACACGGGCTGCACCCATGGATGCCCCATTGGCAACCTGGCATTGGAAGTGTGCGATGACCTCCCGCGCGCTCGCGAGAAGATCGCCAAGAACTTCGAGGGATGGAGAGGCTGGATTCGGAAGTGTCTCGACGAAGCCAAGGATCGCTTCCCCGCGAAGGTCAATCGTGAGCAGTTGGCCATTTTCGTTTTGACGGTGATGGAGGGCGCTGTGATGCAAGCGCGTGCCCAGCAAAGCCTGGAGCCATACGACGCGTCCGTGGCGCAACTTCGCGATTACTTTGATCGATTGTTAGCGGAGGGAGCCCGTAAACATGTGCTCCAGTAGAATCAGGGTCATACTCAAAACTGAAGAAAGGTGGATCAATCCCATGCGCATTCGTGTATTTGTCTCGGCGGTGGCAGTCTTGATAGGCCTTGCGGGCCCGTTAAAGTCGCAAAGCCAACCGGCGCCGCAGAACCCGTTGGACCAAATGGCCTGGATGGTCGGAGGCACTTGGACGGCCGGAGGTGACAAGGGCCCGGACGGCAAGCCCTTTCACGTCGAGTCGAAGTTGAACTGGACTGAGAACCATCGCGGGATTAAGTTCACCACCTGGTTTTTGATCGATGGCAAGCTGGTGCCGGTTTACGAAGGTTTGTATGCATGGCATCCCGCCAAAAAGAAGTATGCCTTCCTCTACACGGACAACGAGGGAAACTTGACGGAAGGGGAAGCCACGGTGACTGGCGACCGCCTGGAGCAAGAATTCCAGATCGTAAACGCCGATGGAACCGCGCGTACGTTTCGCTCCACTGTCGTGCACACCGGACCCGACGACTACGACTGGAATGTCCAGCACCAGAACAAAGACGGCGAGTGGGTTGTCGTGTTCGGGCTGAAGTACAAGCGCAAGCCTGCCTAACCCGCAGGAGTTATTCGGCGGGGCCACTCTGCCTGGTTTCTTCCGGGATTGCCCCGGCCTGATGATTTGAACCTCCGTGTTCCGACGCACCATCAGCCTCAGGGAAAGGGGACGTGATATGAAACGAGCCATTCTGGCTTTCGTGGTTTCGCTGGTTATCTACACGGTGTCGAACTTCGTGATTCATGCGGTGTTGTTGCAACCACTCTATCAGCAAACTCCCCAGCTTCTGCGCGCCCCCCAGGATGGCGCCGCGCACATGCCCTTCCTGTTGCTCAGCTTCGTGATCTTCACCGTGCCATTCGTTTGGATCTATGGGCGCGGCGTGGAACCGAAGGGCTGGCTGGGCCAAGGGCTTCGTTACGGCATGGCAATCTGGCTGATTGCCACCGTCGCCCGCTATCTTACCTACTTCGCCATCCAGCCTTGGTCAGCCACCGTGGTGGCGGCGCAAGTGGGACTGGAGTTGATCGCAACCCTGCTGCTCAGTCTTGTACTTGCCGCCATCTACAGGAAGCCCGCTTAAACGTGTGAGCCTTAGTTGCTCGCCGCAGCCGGTGGGATCTCAACGAGAATCACGGTGATGTTGTCGGGCCCTCCGCTCTCATTTGCCTGGGTGATCAGGTGCTTGGCTCGTTCGGCGAGGGGGATTTCCATTTCCACGGTCTTCACGATTTCTTCCGGTGAAACCATTTTGTACAATCCGTCGCTACAGAGCAGAAGCACATCCTCCGCTTCGATATCGATGGTGGTCATGACGACGTCAAGTTCCGCTTGCGCCCCCATGGCTTGGGTCAGGAGCTCGCGGAATTGCGGGCTGATCACCCCGGGGTCGGAACCCCGCAGCCGCAGCCGATTGCCGATAGTCTGGTCTTGTGTTAGCAGGATGAGATTGCCCTCGCGGAACAAGTAAGCCCGGGAGTCTCCCACCTGGGCCACGTCGGCGCGCGCCCCGCACAGGAGCGCCGCGGTCAGCGTGGTGCCCATCGCCTGGTATTCCGCGTGTTCGTGGCCGTAGGCGATCACCGCGTGGTGAGTGGCCACGACCGCGCGTTGCAGGGCCGCCGCCCAATCCGTCTGGCCCGTCGCGGCGGGATGCCTCTGGGCGACGATTTCCCGGGCCATGTTTTCCACGCACAGCCGACTAGCCACCTCGCCTCCATGGTGGCCGCCCATCCCGTCGGCGACCGCTAGCAGCAAGCCGGGTTCCGCGGTCGACAGATGGCCCATCTCACCACTCTGCGGTGCGCCGCTGCCATCGAGGGGAAAGATCAGGAGGCTGTCTTCATTGTGCGTCCTCTTCCGGCCCACGTCCGTGACGGGAGCGACGCGAGCCGAGAGGCCGCGACTTTGGACCGGCATCGCCGAGGATTGCGCGCCTTCAAACGACATGTATATGCCCTTCTCTTTCTCCTGGCGATATCAAGCTGAATGCGGTAGGTGCATCACCTTGGCGTAGTTTAACCCCGCCCGCGAGATTTTCAAGCCAGCGCCTGCTCCGAAGTTCGCCCGCCACCCGCCAGTCCGCAATGCGCTTTGCGGTGGATTGTGGTAGACTTGCTCTCGCTGTAGTCAACAGGGAAAACCTTCCAGTCGTTTCGGGGGCGCTCGAGTCCGGCCGCCGGCAAGGGTGGCGGATCGCCAGGCCTTTCCCGTTTGACTTTGAACGCCAACTCTTGTTAGTTTGAAACGCTATGAGACAACTTCAGCCGGTGATCTGGGCGAAGGGGACCTTTCTCACCCCACAGCACATGCAGCTACAGGACCGGTTTATCGAAAGTGTGTTGGAGTTCAAATTAGGCGCCCTCCGGTTCTGCCCGTGGGGCTTCGCCGAGATGCAAATCGACCGGGAAGCTCTTTCCACCGGGACTCTGCTGTTGCCCCGCGCCACCGGGTTGTTCCCTGATGGTTTGGCCTTTGAGATTCCTGACTCCGATCCTGCCCCTCCGGCGCGATCGCTCGAGCAAGCGTTTGGACCCGACCAGGACGCCCTCGACGTCTACCTCGCTATTCCTCAGTATCACGACCGCGGCCTTAACGTCGCCATGGGGCAGCGCAATGGCGACACGCGCTATCAAGCGGAAGTGGCCTTGCTGCGCGACGAGAATTCAGGCCTCGCGGAAAGACCCGTGCAGATCGCCAAGAAGAATTTCCGATTGCTCCTGGAGGACGAGCCACGCCAGGGAAGCACTTCCCTGCGCATCGCGCGCATCAAGAAGACCACGGCCGGAACCTTTCAGTTGGACCCGCAGTTCGTTCCTCCCGTCATCGATCTTTCCGTGAGCGAATACCTGACGGCAGTTTTGCGGCGGCTGGTTGAAATTCTGGCCGCCAAGACCAATGCGCTGTCGGGCATCCGCCGGCAAAGAAACCAGAGCCTGGCAGACTTTACGGCGGCGGACATTGCGAACTTCTGGCTCCTTTACACCGCCAACAGCTACTTCCCCATTTTGCGCCACCTCTTTGAATCCAAGAAGGGGCACCCGGAAAGCCTCTATACCGCCATGCTTGCCCTGGCAGGGTCGCTCACCACTTTCTCCACCACCGTGCAGGCGCGCGACCTGCCGCTCTATGATCACGATAATCTTGGCGCGTGCTTTACCGATCTTGACGAAAAGCTTCGAGCGCTTCTGGAGACCGTGGTCCCGAGCAACGTTGTCTCCATCCCGCTGAAGCTCACTCAGCCCTCGATCTATGCGGCGGCCCTTGCCAATGACAAGTACCTGTTCAACACGCGGATGTACTTGGCGATCAGCGCCGACCTGGCCGAGGCCGACTTGCTGAAGCGAGTTCCCCAACTGGTGAAACTCTGCTCAGCCACGCATATCGAAACGCTCATTCGCCAGGCTCTACCCGGGATGCCGTTGACGCACGTTCCGTCGCCGCCGGGCGCCATTCCCATCAAACTCAACTACCACTACTTCAACGTGAATCAATCCGGCGTTGCCTGGGATGCCGTGCAGCGCGCTCGCAATATTGCCGCCTACATTCCCGGCGACATCCCCAACCCCCAATCGGAATTGATCATCCTACTGCCGCAGGCGGAATGATCCCGCGCCTAGTGCTTGTGCAGCGCAAAGAACAGGATCAAGACCACCGCAATCAGGAATAATCCTCCCAGACCCAGAACCAGCACCCAGAACATCTTGGGCTTCTTGCCCCCTGCGGCGGCGGTGGACGGTTTGGGCGCGGCAGGAGCGGGTGCGGCAAAAGCCGGAGCCGGGGGCGGCTGGAATTGCGGCGCCGCGGGCGCCGGGGGCGGCGCGAAGCCCGGCATGGCGGGGGCAGCCGGGGCGGCCGGGGGGGCGGGCGCCGCCGGAAAGCCGTAGCCTATTTGTGGAGTGGCGGGGGCAGCCGGCGCCGCCGGCATTCGCGGCGCCTCAAACATGCTGGTGTAGGCGCCGGGCCTGGAAGCGGCCGGGGCGGCGGGTGGGGGTGGCGCAGGAGGTGCGCCAGGGGGCGCGGCAGCTCCGGCCGTCGGCGGGCCCACTTCCGGCGGCCGGCTGAACATCATGGTGTATTCGCCGGGGCCTTTCTTGGGTTCGGGAGCCGCGGCACGCGGCGCAGGCGCTTCGAGGGCAGGCGGCGGAGTCGCTGCTGCCGCTCCCGTGGGACCCTTATACCCTTGCATCAAAGCCGTCAGTTCGCCTTGACCTTTCTTCGCGCCGGGCAGCGGTGGGGCCGGTTGTGACGGTGCTCCAAAACTGGGAGACGCGGTCGGATTGCCGACGGTCGGGAATGCTTGCGTAAATCCCCCAGGACTGCCGGAAGAGACAGGAAGCGGCGCCGGAGGCTTGGCGGGGCCGAGGGGGGAATCCCCAGCGGACTCCACACCCACTGCGGAGGCCTGAAACATTTGGGTGAACGAACCCGGGGCTTTCCCGGCCGGAGGTGGCGTGGACGGGGCGCTCGAAGGTCCAGAGGGCAGAGGCGCAGGCGGCTGGCTGGCCATCGGTGACGCTGGCGGCGCGGGCTGAGAGGGAGGGATGTGGCCCGCGGCCGAGAACATTTGCGTGAACCCGGAGGAATTTGGGCCCGATGAAGCGGGAGCACTCGGCAAACTGCTGGCCGCCGGCGGCGCGGGAGGCAGAGGCTCGGCGGGGGGAATTTGACCTGCGGCTGAAAACAATTGTGTGAAGCCGCCCGACGAGGATTTTGGACCTGCGGAAGGAGGAGCACCTGGTATCGGGCTCGCCGCCGGTCGCGGTGGAGGCAGAGGCTCAGGAGGGTCCAGGTGGCCTGCGGCTGCGAACATCTGGGTGAATTGGCCCGGCCCCGATTTCTTGCCTGCTGCAGGAGTTGCACTCGGCGCCGGCTTGGCCGCCGAGGCCGGAACAGGCTGGCCGGCATTGGGCTGGCCTGCGGCTGAGAACAATTGCGTAAACTTTCCCGGAGGCGCATTCTGACCGGGGGTGGGAGCCGCGCCCGGCGGAGTGACGGCCGCGGGTGTAGGCGCTGGAGCCGGCTTGCCCGCATCGGGCAGGCTAACCCCCGAGAACATTTGCGTGAACTTACCCGGCGCCGGTTTCTGCCCGGATGCAGGGGGCGCGCTCGGCGTCGCGGCCGCCGCGGGAGCCGCCGGCGTCTTAGCGCCCGCTCCCCCAAACAATTTATCGAACTCGTCTTCGCTCCCTGCCTCGGGCCCTTGCGTCGAAACCACGCGGGTGGGCGCCAGGGAGTCCGGGGACGGTACCACCGGTTTCGGGATGGCGTGTGCCGATGTTTGCTTGCGGCTCTGGTAAACCACTTCAAAACCAGCGGGAACATGCCCTCGGGCGGAACCATCCGCCGCCTTCTCCGGCTCCGCTCTGATTTCGGGTTTAGCGGGTGGCGACGGAGGGGTCGCGGGCCCTGCGGCTGCGGCGTCCTTCTGCGGCCAAGCCGCTTGAACCTCGGACGGTTCGGGGAGAACTCCCTTATCCGGCCGAGCGGCGGCAATGGTATACAGCCACTGGCGAAGGTCCACGCACTCCGGCACATCCGCGGTGACCGCGAACAGTCGGCCTTCGTCCTGCCCAACCTCCCGGTAATGCTCGGTCCCCGGCTCGCCCGCTCCAGGAAAATAGCGCGACAGCATGATCGCCAATGCGGGTTCCTGCGGAGGAGTCCGCTCGGGCAGGATCTGGTGCAGCAGAACGTGCTGGCCCGTCACGGTGTCTTGCGCTCGGAACGACATTGTTTCCCCCGCCTCTTCGAGCTTGGAGGCGATGAGGTATTTCTGTAGAAAGCTCATGATTTAGGTCCCGCCTGCCCCGCATTCTATCTCAACCTAAACGGGGTTCGCAAGCAATCTGGCCCGCCGGGAGCGCCACTGGGCGCGCGGGCATCTTGCCCGCTGTCACGGGAGCGTCCCGCTCTCGTTGTCGCGCGGGCAGGACCCCGATTCATCGGGGCAGGCTGCCCGCGCTACTCAAAGTATCCGCGCCGGTTTTCCACGATCCGCCTGCACTATTGCCCGGTATTGGTTTCGCGTAATTTGTTTGGGTTGACATCTTACCCAAAACATGGATACTGAGGTTATATGTCTACCCAAAAGGAAAAAGAACGGCTGGAACTTTTGCAAGGCACGCTCGACCTGCTGATCCTACGGACGCTTATTTTCGGCCCGCAGCACGGCCAGGGCATCGGTCGCGCCATTCAGCAGACGTCCGAGGACGAACTCCTGATCGAGCACGGGGCCCTCTACCCCGCGCTCCAGCGCCTGGAAGAACGGGGTTGGATCGCCGCCGAGTGGGGGACCTCCACGAACAACCGCAAGGCGCGTTTCTACACGCTCACGCGACTGGGCCGCAAGCAGCTTGTCAAAGAGACCACCAAGTGGCGGCGACTAGCGGCGGCCATCGGGAGGGTTCTCGGACCCGAGGTTGGGAAGAGTTAGGCCGGCGTAGCGCGGGCGCCTCTCCCGCTGTAGCGGGAGCGCCCCGCTCCGCCAGGAACGCGCGGGCAGGATGCCCGCGCTACGAAGTACGTTTCTGGGGGGAGGTTTAATTCGATGTTCTGGCGAAAGCGCAAACCGAGCGATTTCCGGGCGGAGATCGAAGCTCATCTCGAACTTGAGACGGAGCAATTGAAAGAGCAGGGTTTGAGTGAAGAAGAGGCGCGCATGGCGGCACGGCGTGCCTTCGGGAACGTGGCCCGTGCGCAGGAACGCTTTTATGAGTCGGGCCGCTGGCTGTGGTGGGACCACCTCATGCAAGATGTCCGCTTCGGCCTGCGCATGTTGGCCAAGAACCCGGGCTTCACGGCGGTAGCGGTTCTCACCCTCGCCCTCGGCATCGGGACCAATACGACATTCTTCAGCATCATCGATGGACTGTTGCTTCGTCCCCCAGCTAATGTCGTAGCGCCAGAGAGGTTGGTCGCACTTTACCAAACCGTAGCCAAAGGAGGAGTAGGTGGCTACATGCCGGTGTGGTCGTATCCTGACTATTTGTACTATCGAAACAGGAATACGGTTCTTCCTGAACTAGCAGCTTACTCCCCTATTCCCGTCACGATCGGCGCAGAGGGGTCGAACGAGCGAACGTTCGGTGACATTGTATCTGGCAACTATTTTGCGGTGTTGGGAACAAAGGCTTATGTCGGCCGAATGTTGGACCCTACAGATGACAACCCAGGATCTCCGTTGGTTGCAATCGCGAGCTACGAATTCTGGCAAAGCCGCTTGGGAAGGGACCCGAGTGCGGTGGGCAAGCCCGTAACGATAAACGGACATCTTTTCATCCTGATTGGGGTGGCTCCCAAAAGTACGACAGACGTTGGTGTGCAAATGGCTCCGGCGGTATGGGTGCCGCTGTGCGCCCAACCTGCCATCAACTGGCCGGAACCTGGAGCACTCGCTAGCCGCGGAACCGGCTGGCTCACCTTGTTGGGCCGCCTGAAGCCGGGGACTACCAGACAGCAGGCCCTCTCGCAGTTGAGTTCTCTCGCGCTACAACTCGATCGTGAGCATTCAGCCGCGGAGCAAGGACGAGGGATTGCAGTCGAAGCTGCCATGAGACTGCCGCCATTTTTACGGGGGGGCGTGACCGGATTCGTCGTGCTTTTGCAGGTGCTGGGAGCGTTGCTATTGCTCATTCCGTGCTCGAACCTCGCCGGCCTCATGCTGGCACGATCTTGGCCGCGCCGGAATGAGATCACGATTCGACTGGCGATAGGAGCAACCCGTGGCCGGATCATTCGGCAGCTGCTCACGGAGGGTATGCTTACGGGATTGCTCAGCGGAGCGGCGGCTGTACTGTTGGCCTTCGGCGGAACGACGTTGCTTACGCACCTCAAACCTCCGGTGGGGCTGCCGATTGCCATCAACTTCCAGCCGGACCTGCGCATCCTTGCATTTACTTTGGCCGTGGTGATCGTAACGGTGTTGCTGGTGGGAGCGGCACCCGCAGCTCGCCTTTCGCGCACGAGTCTTGCGCCCCAACTCGGGCGTCGGAACGATTCGGGAGATGGTCGGCGCTCCAAGGGGCAGCGTCTACTCCTGCTGGTGCAGTTGAGCGTCTCGTTCCTGTTGCTTGCGGGAGCCGGTTTGTGCGTGCGCAGCTTGCGCAACGCTGCGCACATTGATCCAGGGTTTGAGACCCAGAACATTCTCACGTTTTCTATTTCTCCCGCCTTGAACGGCTATTCGAGGGCAAGGGAGGCCATATTTTACCGGCAGCTCGGGGAGCACCTGAAATCCTTAGAGGGCGTGCGGTCCGTAAGTATGGCGGCATCTCTGCCGCTAAGCTATGGCGAAATTCAAACCCTGGTCGGAACAGCGGGGCCCGGAGGTGCTGCAAGCCAGCCAGTCGCTCTAGACGAGAACCTGGTTGCGCCTGGCTATTTTGAAACGATTGGAATCCCTATCCTTCGAGGGCGAGGGTTTGTTGATGCCGATCGTGACCAGAACAGGGTGATTATTGTTAATGAGACGTTGGCCCACCGATTTTTCCCGTCACAAGACCCCATTGGCAAGCAATTGGCACTCGGCGATCTTCAACACACGCGCTCCGCGCAAATCGTCGGCATAGTCCGCGACAGCAAGTATCGCACTTTGGGGGAACCTGCCCAGCCGTTCTTGTATGAGCCATTAGGAACGGGCTTTGAAGGGCCAGCGGGCACAACGGTTCTGGCGCGGACATCGGTGGCGCCTCTCACCTTGATATTGGACATCCGCAAGGAACTCAGAGCACTCGATAAGGACCTGCCTATAACGAAAATGGAAACGATGGGAGAACACATCCGATCGGCGCTCTGGTTGGCTCGCACGACCGCGGTACTTTTCGGTATCGTGGGGACAATAGGGATGCTTCTGGCGATGATAGGCCTATACGGTACGGTAGCTTATTCAGTTGCTCGCCGGACAAACGAGATCGGTATTCGCATGGCGCTGGGTGCCCAACGCCGGGACGTGCTGAAAATGGTGGTAAGGGAGGGATTTTTGCTCACGGTCGCCGGCATGGGCATTGGGCTGGCAGTTGCTCTTGCCGTCACCCGTTTTGTCAGCAGCTTGCTCTACGGAATCAGCGCAGCTGACCCGCTCACGTTTGCGGCGGTCGCGCTGATCCTGACCGGAGTAGCCCTGCTGGCGTCTTACATCCCCGCGCGGCGGGCGTCCAAGCTCGATCCCATGGTGGCACTGAGAGACGAGTAAGGCAGTGGTCAGTGGATAGTGGTGCGGTTGGATATAACGGCGAGTTTACCTCGCCATAGGGCGGCAAGGCCGGCGCGACGTCCATCTGCGCAATGCCCGGCGGAGGATCAAGCGATGTTCTGGCGAAAGCGCAAACCGAGCGACTTCCGAGCGGACATCGAAGCGCACCTTGAACTCGAAACGGAGCGATTGAAAGAGCAGGGCTTGAGCGAAGAAGAGGCGCGCCTGGCGGCGCGACGCGCCTTCGGCAACGTCACCCGGGCCGAGGAGCGCTTCTACGAATCGGGTCGCTGGCTCTGGTGGGGCCACTTCATGCAAGACCTTCGCTTCGGCGTGCGCACACTGCACAAGAAACCCGGCTTTACCGCTGTGGCGGTGTTGAGTCTGGCGCTGCGGTATGAGTAGGGCAGTGGTCAGTGGCTAGTGGGGAGGGGCGGGCAGGGGTCAACGCCGCCTCTGAGCCGATATAGCGCGGGCGTCCTGCCTGCTTTGGCACGGTAGTTATCGCCAGTTTTCGATGGTGAGATCAATGCCGGTTTTTTGAATCGTGGCGAAATCGTCGGTATTGCCCGTTACGAACGGTCGGTTCAGCCGCACGGCGACGGCCGCGATCAAACAATCCGGGAGTTCGACGATATGACCTTGCTTTCTTGCTGCTGCCTTGATGTTGGCCGCTACAAGGTAATCGGCGGCGAGTGGCGTGATCTCTTCGTTTTGCTTCAGCCAAGCCAGCGCCTTTTTCAATTGGCCGGAAGCTCCCTTCAACTCAAGGCCATACACGATCTCGTAGACCGTAATGCTGGTAAAGGTGAAAACCCCGTGGTCCTTGGCATAACTGGCCGCTCGCCCAGCTACGCAGGGATTGTGCCCCTTCAAGTATTCCGAAAGGATGTCAGTGTCCAGGATCGCCTTGGCCGTCATCTTGGAGCGTCGTCTCTCTCTTGCTCGGCCGTCGCCTCTCCTGGTAGGCCATTGAAACCACCTCGTCAAGCAGAGAAGCGTCTTCCGGACTGCCGAACAGACCCGGGCCCTGGGCAAAGACACTGGAGGCTGAGCTTACGGCCGCAGGTTCGTCACGCTTGGGCAAGTTGGCGATTGCCCGGGCGATGAATTCGTCAACGGAGGTGACCTTGCCGGCGCGAATGGCGTCGCGCACCGCCCGCTCTTGATCCGCGCTGAGGGTTATGGTCATAAGATCACCCTTCCTCGTAGTCATGCGTCTACTTTACTGCAAGTAAAACAGTGGCGCAACCAGCCTTCGGGTAGCCGTCAAGACCGGGCCCATTCCTGGAGACAGAGGGGGTTCCCTCCGGGATGGGCACTGCGGGCCTGCTTTCCCGAAAGTCCGCCTTTTATCCCAATTTGCCGACTCACCACCGGACAGCCAAACGGCCCGTCAATCCGGCATGTTCTCACCCGATAATATACCTTGACACGCATATGCTCTGCGGAGTATACAAAGAGGGTGGAATC
>CAZCVY010000154.1:0-14905 GCA_964501985.1 uncultured Acidobacteriota bacterium
CGATGCCGAACGCTTCATCGTGCTCAACAATCACGGACAGGCCGCCGGGCTCACGACAAATCCACTTGTCCAGCAGCTCAGTTCCGGCTACAACTTGCAATTTATATCGAACCAGCAGGCCGGCTTGCCCAATTCGCTTATCAAGCCGGACTGGAGCAATTGGGCGCCGCGCCTGGGTTTTGCCTACAACCTTACCGGGCATGGGAAGAACGTGCTTCGCGGCGGCCTAGGCGTTTTCAACTCGCTGATGGAGCTCGACTACACGGCCGAAACTCGTCTAAGCGCGCCCCTAACCGAATTTCTCCTGGGCCTCGATTTATGCCGCTTCTATGGCCCTGGTGCGTGCGGGCAGTCATTTGCCCCGCCGATCCTCACCTACCAGCTCGGTTATCTGCTGGGCAATCAGGAGCCCACCGCTATCTCGTCGCCTCCGGATATTCGCAATGGCTACGTCTATGAGTGGAGCCTTTCCTACGAACACGGTCTCACAACGAACACTGTTCTGTCGCTGAGCTACACCGGGTCTGACGGGCACAAGCTTCCGCGGCGGGGCCTGCAGAATCAGGGCGTCCCGAACCTGCCCGGCGAGCGCTTGGGTTATCATCCGCAGCCCGGCTCCAATCAGTTCATCCGCGACACGGACGTCAACTCAAACTATAACGCCTTGGTGGCGCGCCTTGAGCGCCGCTTTTCCGGCGGGCTATCCTTTGTCGCCGCGTACACCTATGCCAAGTCGCTGGATACCGCGTCGGGGCTGGATGGAACCGACCAGCCCCAAGACAATTACGACATGCGCGCCGAATATGGCCTTTCCGATTTTGATATGCGGCAGCGCGTAACCTTTTCCGGAGTTTGGCAGTTGCCTTTCGGGCCAGCCCGCAGGTGGATGCAGACGGGTATTCCCAGTCACGTCTTAGGCGGGTGGCGGACGGCGAGCATCATCACGCTTCAGAGCGGACAGCCGCTTACGGCCGTTCTCTCAACGGCTTTGAGTGGAACTCAGTCGAATGGCACCGATCGCCCCGACTTGATCGGGAAGGCCAACCTACCCGGCGACGAGCGCAATCCCAATCATTGGTTCAACACGAGCGACTTCGCCCCGCCACCGATTTTTACTGACGCACAGGGTGATTACAGCATCCCCGGCAACGAAAGCCGCAACGTGATCACAGGACCGGGTTTGGCAACCGGTGATCTAAGCCTGGAGCGCCACTTCCGCATCTCCGAAAGACTCAGCACGGATTTTCGCACCGATTTCTTCAATCTCACCAATCATCCGAATTTCAACCGCCCGGGCTTAATCGTTGGCACGACACAGTTTGGCAATATCAACTCGGCGGGCAATTCGCGGCAGATCCAATTCTCACTGCGCCTCAACTGGTGATGCCGCCCGCGCGCCGGTTGGCGAGACAACCCCAACCCAACTTGCGACGTCTAATTTAGTGAAGGGCAATATACGGAGCGACAATAACTGTGGCTGTAGATGCAGCTTGACGCGCTTCGGTGCGGAGGGTTGAGGTGTGTTTGTCACCGCCGCGAGAAGAAAGTGCGCGACAGTTTTGGCTTTCCGAATCGATATTTCAGGAGGTTGTGCAGTCTATGCAATTGCGAAGATCGTTCGCTGGTTTGGCAGTAGCCGTTCTCGCTACGACGTGTGTTGGGTTCGCGGCGGGAGATCACCACAAGTCAAAGGAGCGTGGAGTCGACGTCACTTTCAGCACGACGGCGAAGTTCAATAACGGAAACACGCTGCCGCCGGGGACCTATCGAATGGAGGTCGCTGATAACTCCCAGACGCCCGCGGTTACGTTCTTACAACAAGGTAAAGTCGTGGCTACCACCCAAGCCAAAGTGGTTACTGAGCAGAAAAAGAATGATGGAACCGAGGTCGACAGCGTCACACAAGGGGATACGGAAGTGGTAACATCCATTCGTCCGGCAGGATGGGACGAAGAACTCACGTTCGGGTCGGCGGACGGGGAGGCGTCCCGGTAGACGACATTCGGATGTCGGCAGGGATTTTGGCAAGAGGGCGGCCGCGATGCCGCCCTTTCTTTTTTTCTGAGCGATCGTTCCTACCGCTGCGGGGAGTTGACCTCTCCAAATGGCGGCGGATTGCCCCGGTTGTCCAAATTGCGTCCTTGGCGCCAGTGGTGACTGTCGGCGGTCGGTCGGCTGCCCCATCCCGCAGTACTCCGCCTCGCGCTCCCGTGCATGGCCGCCGCCCGAAGGGCGAGTGAGAAATCCAGTCTATGCTGCTTTTCCATGTTCAAAATCCTTGCTGCGAGTGAAGCGCTTATATTCGAGCTTGGGGTTCCCAAAGTTGAAGAGCAGACCGACCTCGATGCCTGTGGCGTTCAGATAGTTGATGACCTGCGCTTGATGTTCTGGGGCAATTGCCTTCACGGTCTTCAATTCGACAATCACCTTCCCCTCAACGAATATATCCGCGTAAAACTCCCCGACGCATTCCCCCCGGAGCATCACCTTAACCGGATGTTGAGATAAAGCAGTCAGCCCCTTCTGCCGCAGCGCCAAAAGCAGAGCCTTCTCATAGACCGACTCAAGGAAACCCGCACCAAGTTCATTGATAACCTCAAATGCACAGCCAATTACCTCGCGAGTGATCTCCTCATGCTTCATATTCATATTCAATCCCCTTACAAACATGGATGGACAGAATGGACAGAATCAAAAAAAGTAGCAAGAAAAACGGAGTATTCTACTCCTTCGCGAGTCAAGCGATTGAACTAATTTGGAGTCATCCATGGATGGACAGAATGGACAGGATCAAAAGAAGTAACCAGAAAAACCGAGTATTGTACTCCTTCGCGAGTCAAGCGATTGACCTAACTTGGGTCATCGTGGACTGTTGGGGACCTCCGAGGTACAGCGCGCGATACGCGTGTCGCTGTCTTCATAACCCGCTTCTTCTGTTCCGGATCCTGTCTATCCTGAATAACCCACCGTCGAGGTCCCGCAAGCCGGGTGTTGGGTTAACGTAATCCGCTGCTGCTGACCTCACGCGGTCGGCCGGGGACTCACGTTTTGCTGGCCTTGTTTTCCTGCCTGTTTCTGTCCCGAATCCTGTCCATTCTGTCTATCGATGTTCAGTCCTCCAGCGTAGACAGGTCGCCGGTGGGTAGGCCGAGTTCCCATGCTTTCAGGACGCGGCGCATGATCTTACCACTGCGGGTTTTGGGAAGCTTTTCACGGAATTCGATTTCGCGCGGCACGGCGTGGGCCGCCAGCTTTTGCCGCACGAACTTCTGGATTTCATTCTTCAATTCATCGCTGGGCACGTGGCCGGATCGCAGGGAAATGAACGCCTTGATGATGTGGCCGCGCATAACGTCGGGTTTTCCAATCACGCCGGCTTCGGCCACGGCGGGATGCTCGACCAGGCAACTCTCCACTTCAAACGGTCCCACGTTTTCGCCGGCGGTGATAATCAGGTCGTCCACTCGACCCTGGAACCAAAAATAGCCATCGGGATCTTTGTAGGCGCTGTCCCCGGTGACGTACCATCCGGGAATGCGAAAATAGGTCTCATACCGCTCCGGCTGTTTCCAGATCGTCCGCATCATGCCAGGCCAGCCCGGCTTGACCACCAGGTTGCCGAGCGTGTTGGGCGGCACCTCTTTTCCATCATCGTCGACGATGGTGGCGTACACTCCGGGGATGGGACGACCCATCGAGCCTGGCCGGATGGTCATGGAAGGATAATTCGAAACCAGGATATGTCCTGTTTCGGTCATCCACCAGTTGTCATGGATGCGCCTTCCGTAGGTTTTCCAGCCCCACCAGACGACCTCGGGATTCAGCGGTTCACCTACGCTCAGCACGTGCCGCAGGCTGGAGAGATCGAATCGCTGTGCCACATCTTCGCCCGCCGCCATCAACATCCGAAACGCCGTGGGAGCGCTGTACCAAATGTTGACGCGAAAGCGCTGGATGGTCTCGTACCAATCGGCGGCATTAAATCTGCCGCCGCGAATCAGGTTTGTGGCGCCGTTCAGCCATGGCGCAAAGATACCGTATGAAGTTCCCGTAACCCAGCCAGGATCGGCCGTACACCAGTAGATGTCGTCTTCGCGCAAATCCAATACCCAGCGGCCGGTGGCGAGGTGCCCCAGCATGGCCTTCTGGACATGCAGCACGCCCTTGGGCTTTCCCGTCGATCCCGAGGTGTAGTGCATGATCAGTGGGTCATCGAGCGTCAACCACTCAATCTCCGTTTTGTCGGATGCCTTCGCCATCAGGGCGTCGTAACTCTTCTGCCCTTCCCCGACCTCGCTCGCCGTGGCGCCCACCAGAATGATGTGCTTCAAGGAAGGCAAATCGTATTGCGGCACACGCTCCACCAGAGATGGCGACGTGACTAAAGCCACAGCTTCCGCATTGGCCATGCGGTCGCGGACGGCGTCCTCCATGAACGCTTCAAACAAGGGGCTGGGAATTGCACCGATTTTCAGGATTCCGAGGATGGCGATGTAAAGCTCCGGACGCCGTCCCAGAAACACGAAGACGCGATCGCCCTTTCCCACACCGAGCGTGCGCAGGACGTTGGCGAAGCGGTTAGACTGCACTGACATGTCCTCGAACGTAAAACGTTCGGTGCGTTCCTTGTCGGTGTATATGAGTGCCAGCTTGTTGCGCCGTCCGCGCGTCAGGTGGCGGTCGATGGCTTCATGCGCCATGTTCACCTTGCCAGTCTTCGACCAGTCAAACTCCGTATACATATCTTCCCAACGGAATGACGCCGCCCGCGCCGTATAGTCCTGAAGGTGGTGCGTCTGGGGAGCGTCGGTCGGAGCCAGGACGTTGTTATGGTCCGCCGGTGTACTCGTGGACATAGTGGGAGCCTCGCTTTGGATTGATGATTTTCGATTGTCGATTGCCGATTAAGTTAAAGAAAACGTAGCGCGCGCCTGTTCTTTGGGTCTGCGGCTTGTCTCTGATGGCCACGGAAAACCCGCGGACCTACAAAACAGGTCCGCGCTACGGCGCTGCGTGTTCAATCGACAATCGGCAATCGGCAATCGGCAATTCGGTACGCTTCGTCCAGCAATTCGATCACGTGCATGACGCGTCTTTTGCTGCCCTCGCGCCTTACTCCTGCGCGGAGCTGCAACAAGCAGCCGGGATTGGCGGTCAAGATCATGTCCGCCCGGGTCTCACCGATACGGCGCATTTTGCTTTCGAGCAATCGGTCCGACATTTCATTGTGGACAACGTTATAGACACCCGCGCTGCCGCAGCAAATGTCCGCTTCTTTCAACTCAATCAGTTCCAGCCCCGGGATCGCTGCCAGCAGCTTGCGGGGCGCGGTTCGGATACGCTGCGCGTGCCCCAAATGGCAGGGGTCCTGATATGTCGCCCGCACTTTCATTATTCCCAGTTCCCGATTCAAGTCAATCCCCGCCAGGAATTCCGTGACGTCGCGCAACTTTGCCACAAATGCTTTTGCCGGCCCCAGAAATTCCTGGTCCTCTTCCTCAAAGAGCAGTGGATATTCCTTGAGAACCGAACCGCACCCGGCGGCATTGGAAATAACCGCGTCGAACTCTCCGGCCTGAAACACCCGGATGTTGCGTTTGGCCAAGTCGCGCGCAAGGCCGCGGATTCCCGCGTGCACGTGCAACGCCCCACAGCATCCCTGGTCGCGGGGGAGCACAACCTCGCAACCGTTCTTGGTGAGCACACGCACCGTAGCGTCATTCAGCCTGGCGAATGAAAGGTTGGCGATGCACCCGGCGAACAACGCCACGCGGTATCGCTTCTTGCCTTGCGCTGGAAATGTCCTGCCCAGGCGTTCATAAAAGAAAGGCTTCTCCATGCGCGGAGCGAGTTGGGCCACTTGTTCCATCCTGCCAGGAAACAACTTCAGTAGTCGGGACGCAAACACCAGTTTTTCCAGGCCGGATCGTTGATAAAAGCGCAGGAGCCTTCCCACAAATTGCAGGCGTCGGGGATGCGGCAGAATTTCGTAGTAGAAGAGTTTACGCAGCAAGGTGGTGAGGGGCGGCCGGTGATAGTACTTCTCGATCTGGCCGCGCGCTGCTTCCACCAGCTTTCCGTACTCGACTCCCGAGGGGCAAGCGGTTTCACACGCACGGCAATCCAGGCAAAGGTCGATGTGGCGAACGAAACTCTCGCCGAGCGGCAACCGCCCCTTCTCCACCTGAATCATCTGGTAGATGCGGCCGCGCGGCGAGTCCATTTCCACGCCCAGCTCGCGATAAGTGGGGCAGGCGTTCAGGCACAGACCGCAGTGTACGCAGCGGGAATAGTCCACCCAGCGCGGAGCCTCACCGGCGCCGTAGCCGGAGGGTTTCGCCTCGGTTTTTTTCGCGGTCGTGGGGTTTTCGGTTTTCAACGAGTCCTGCCCTGCTCGTGGCGCGGACCTGTTCTGTAGGTCCGCAGCTTGTTCTTCGAAACGGGACCAAGCTTGCCTTCCAAATGTGCGCTTGTTCTGTCGTCCCGGATTTGTCCCGATGGCCAATTAAAGGCCGCGGACCTCCAAAACAGGTCCGCGCTACTAGATTCCCCCGACAAAGCGCCCCGGCGACAGAACCTCCTGGGGGTCCCAGGCATGCTTCATTTTGCGCATCGCTTCAAGATCATCTCCACCGCCACCCCAAACATCCACTTGTTTTTTGAGGTCGAGCGGACAATGCTCAACGACCAACGTCCCATTAAGGTCCACCGCCGCTTTTCGCAAGCGCGATATCATGCCGCCAAGATTGGGCGTCAGCTTCTCTTGCAATCCGCAGAGGTGGACGATGCCTAAGCCCACTTGCGCGAAGCTCGCGAGGGCGATGCGCTCGGACTCGGCCTCCTGTTGCGCGCGGCTCAGGAATTCCTCGCTGGCCACGGTAGGCAGCGCAGCCTTGAGCACCGTGACTTCCGGATATTTCTGCTGGAGACAATGGGCCAAATTCGAGACATCCCTCCAGGCCTCCTCCGGGTTTTCCCGGCGGGCGATCGTCGCTCCGACGCCCGAGGCGAGGTGCCTCAATTCAAGCATGCAGCGCTCGATAACCCGGTGCGACCCGCCGAGTTCGATCCATAATTCTGCACCCGGCCGTTCGTAGTCGAGGGCTAACTGACCCAAAAGCGCTACGGCGGGGGAATCGAGCAGGACCAGCCGCAAGGGATCGAGAGGCGAACGCAGAATGCTCCTGCGCAAGTCCCGAGCGGTGCCGAGCGTACCTGCGCCCATGGCGAAGGTGGCGCGCTCGGGAGGCTTGGGGAAAAGCTTTAGGCTCGCTTCCACAATCACGCCCAGCGTTCCGTAGGAGCCGGTCAGCAGCTTTCCCAGATCGTAGCCGGCAACGTTTTTCACCACTCTTCCGCCGGTCTTGGCGATTTTTCCGTCTGGGAGAGCAATCTTCAATCCCAAGACCATGTCGCGAGGGCCACCGAAACCCTGCCGCAGCGGCCCCGCAGCGTTTGCAGCGATAATCCCGCCGATGGTCGACTCCCCCCCGCCGCGCGGATCGAGGGGCAACCACAAACCGCCCTGACCAACGTGATTCTGAAACGCTCCGAACGGCATTCCCGCCTCGACCGTGATCGTCAAGTCCGCAGGCTCGTGGTGAATAACCCGATTCAGCGCTGCAAGCGAAAGCGCGATGTCATACCGGCGCGGAGGATTCCCGGTGGAGAGCTTCGTGCCATTGCCCCGTGGGATGACGGCGAGATGATGCTCGGCTGCATACCGCAAGACTGCGGCCACGTGCTCCGCCGTAACCGGGGTGACAACGCATTCCGGAATCTTGCCATCCACGGCCAGCGCCGCGCAGGCAGTGGGGTCCGTCAGCACGTGCGACGGACCCAAGAGCGACGATAATTCCGAATCGACCGCCACGCTCACACCGGAACTCCCCCCGCGATTCCTGCGCGTAGTTCCCCGCACATCTTTCCCGTGGGTAACAGCTTTCCGGGATTCAAGCGCCCATGCGGATTGAACAGGTTTTTAACCCGGCCCATCAGTTCCAAATCAATCTCCGAAAAAATAAGCGGCATCAGATCGCTCTTTTCCAAACCCACGCCGTGCTCGCCGGTGATCGAGCCGCCCATTTCCACGCAACGCATGATAATTTCTTTTGCCGCCTTGAGCACTCGCGCGGTCTGGTCGCGGTCGCGCTCATCATACATCAGGAGGGGATGCAGATTGCCGTCCCCGGCGTGAAAGATGTTGCCAATGTGCAGGTCGTACTTCTTTTCGAGGCCGCCAATAAACTCAAGCATTTCCGGCAAACGCGTGCGTGGAATGACGCCGTCCTGCACATAGTAGTTCGGACTGATGCGTCCGAGAGCACCGAAGGCCGTTTTTCTTCCCTTCCACAACAGGTCACGTTCCTCTGATGATTTCGCGCGTCGAACCTCACGGGCCTTATTTTCGCGGCAAACAGTCTCGATTTCATCCGAGTGCTCTTCCACTGCTTCTCTCAGGCCTTCCACCTCAATCAGCAGCACGGCAGCGCAATCCATGGGATAACCGGCGTGCGTGGCGGCCTCGACGGCGCGCAGCGTGAACCCGTCCATCATTTCGAGAGCCGCGGGTGTGATGCCGCGGGCGGTGATTGCGGCCACCGTGCGCGTCGCGTCCAACACCTGGTCATAAATCGCCAGCAGAGTCTTGACCGCTTCGGGCTTGCGCGACAAGCGCACCGTGGCCTCGGTGACGATTCCGAGTGTGCCCTCCGAGCCCACAAAGACGCCGGTCAGATCGTACCCCGGCCGGTCCCAATGGCTAGCTCCTGTGTGGATCACTTGGCCATCGGGCAGCACCACTTCCAGGCCGAGGACGTGATTCGTGGTCACCCCGTAGGCCAGGGTGTGCGGACCGCCGGAGTTCTCCGCCACGTTGCCGCCAATCGTGCAGGCCTTCTGGCTGGAAGGGTCGGGCGCATAGTAAAAGCCTTCATCCGCGACAGCGAGCGAAAGGTCCAGGTTCACCACTCCGGGCTGCACCCGCGCGCGTTGGTTCTCCAAATCGATTTCCAGGATTTGCTTCATGCGGGAAAAGCCCAGCAGGATGCCGCCTTCCGTTGCCACCGAACCGCCGCTCAACCCGGTCCCTGCCCCGCGCGCGACCAGCGGCATCTTGTGTTGCAGCGCCAGCTTGGCAATCTGCACCACGTGTTCGGTCTTGCGGGGAAAAACCACCGCGTCGGGTTTACGCAGAGAGGAAAGTGCATCGTATTCGTAGAGCATCAGATCTTCGTCGCGCCACAATACACCATCCTCGCCGACGATCTCGACAAGCTCCCCGAAAAGACCTTTATGTTTCATAGCGAGCCGTGAGGCCGGTGAGTTTACAAAAGATCGGAAATGGTGGCCCGATCTGGGGCGCGCGAAACGGCGGGTCGAACCCGCCCCAGATACCCCCTTGCGCAGTATAGTCCCGCCCCCCATCGCGGTCAACGCGGCACAGTGCCGTAGCGCGGGCGTCCCGCCCGCTGGCGCGTGGGCATCTTGCCCGCGCATTTTTGGTGGGAGCAGGACGCTCCCACGACAGCGGGCGGGACGCCCGCGCTAAGTCCGACACACGCGTTGGCTCTCGCAATAGCACGGCGATTGGACCGCTGGGCGGAGACGAAACAACCACGGGACTTGTCCGAATTCGCTCATGCCTTTCCCAGAAACGGACAGTCGAAATCGAAGATAATGCTTCGGTGAATTCGTACCGTCCCTCTTATCAAGGTCTTGCCGCGTCGCTGGAATGGCCAGTGATGTGCCTCTTCTGATGCCCGGATAAAGTACGGGGCCGCGGCGGAATGAATCCGCGCTACCCGTGCGGAACGCACCTTCATCGGCGCCGGACATGGTTCATCAAGCTGTAAAAGTAGATTCACGGCGCCTTAAGCGAAAGGTGGAATAGTTGAAACTTTGAACGATCGACCTTCGTATAGGGTATTGAATGACAGGCCAACACAACATGGAAAGGGTGGAAGATTTAGACGGGCGCTAACCTCGTCTGAGGCTGGACGTCTAATAAGCGATGAAGGCAAGAGGCGTGGGGACGAGAAATATGATAACGGTTAATTCGTTCTAGCGTCTTAAGAGTAGGAAGTAAAAAAATCGGGGTTAAATGGATTGACGTTGCCGACGGTTTGGCGGCCTGAGCAATGGCAATCCCGCAGGAAACACTCGAAGCCTTGCGGCTTCCCGTATTTCATTTAACCCCGCGTGATTTTAGGGGCGCTTTCGATGCAAATGCAAGCGAAATTTTCGTGCGAGCAGGCGGGCGTTCCATTCGGTTCCGGGTCAGAGGTCGCCAGAATCAACACCCAGGGTAACCACCATTCATGAGGAGGATGGATATGAATTTGAAAAAGACTTTGAGTGTTTCGATTGTTGCGATGTCACTGTTCGTTGGCGCCAACTTCGCTGCGGGCGCCGCGGCCCAACCGAAGGATGCCGGAAGCCTGATCCTTCGTTACGACGCGATGGTAGCCGGAACCCACCTAAACGGTGGCAAGTACAATGTCCAATGGAAAACCCACAGCCCGGAAGCGACCGTAACGTTCATGCATGGTAGCAAGGTTGTGGCGACCGCTGAAGGAAAAGTTGTTGACCGTGGAACCAAGTACCCTTCCAACGAAGTTGTTTACGACCAGGGCACAGATGGCGCGCGTGTGATCTCCGAAATCCGTTTTAGCGGGTCGAGCCAGGTTATCGTGTTCAACGAGTAGGTCGCACGGGATACGGGGTACGGGATACGGGAAACGGGCGCGAGCAAAGCCGCGACCTGCAGTTCAGAGTGAATTGCTGCGCTGGAGGTCGAAAGTCGTACCCCCATCCCGTCCCCTCCCCCCGGGGCCGAGGCCCCGTATTCCGTATCCCGTATCCCGTGTTCCTCCGTCCCGGATTCCCCGAACTTGGTCCCGGGCTTTGCGAGGCTTATCCCGAAATCCGCGCCACTTGTCCCGTATCCCGAGTCCCGTACACAAGCATTTCCAGTGGGCAGAAGCGGCCTCACACGGTAAAATGCCCTAGCATGGTCCCCATCCCCCTCACTGATCACATTCGCCGCCGCTCTTTCTGGGCGATTACCCTGCTCTTGATTGTCGTCAATGTTTGGGCTTTTATCCTTGAACTCTCTTTGGGCCCGCACTTGGACCGTTTCATCCTGATGTATGGATTGATTCCCGCCCGCTATTCTCAACATTCCCTCAGCGCGCTTCCGGCAAGACTTACCGTGACGCCCATTTTTGTTTCCATGTTTCTCCACGGCGGATGGCTGCACCTGCTGGGAAACATGCTCTTTCTCTTCGTATTCGGCCGCAGCATTGAGGATCGCGTCGGGCACCTTCCGTTCCTTTTTCTTTACTTGATTTCCGGCGTCGCGGCCGCTCTGGTCCAGATCCTCGTCACCCCGGGATCACACGTTCCCACCATTGGGGCGAGTGGGGCGATTGCCGGCGTGCTGGGCGCCTATTTCATTTGCTACCCCGGGGCGCGGATCACAACGCTCATTCCGCTTTTTGTTTTCTTCTTTACCGTTCAAGTCCCCGCCATCCTGCTTCTAGGGTACTGGTTTTTGATTCAGTTTATCGCGGGATTTCAAATGCTTTCGATCCAAACCGCGGCCTCGGGGGGCGTCGCATGGTGGGCGCATGTTGGCGGCTTCGCTTGCGGCGTGCTGCTGGCTCTCATCCTACCCGCGCAATATCGCGGGCCCGCTGTCGAAAGGGTCTACTGAAGCCCGGATTGGCTAAAAATCAACGGCTGCCTCAGGCTGCTCGGGGCGCGGGCGCGCTCTTCTCCTCACCACGGTCGCGCTCCGTGAGATAAACTCCTGCGAGAATGAAGCCGCCGCCGATCAGGACCTTTGAAGTCAGGCGCTCGGAGAGAATCCAGATGCCCAAGCCGCTGGCGATGACCGGCTGCAAATAGTTGAAGGCGGCGGCGCGGGATGCAGCCAATTCCGTCATCACATAGGCAAACACCAGATAGGATATTACTGATCCAAAGATAATGATGAACCCCAATCCCCACCAAGCTTGGAAGCTGAGGCCGGCCCAATTCGCAACCGCCACCGCATGGGCACAAAAAGGGAGCATCATGATTGCGCCCATCACGAAGATCAGAGTGTTGAGGGTTAGCGAGTCGAACTGGTTGGCGACTTCTTTCACCAGGACGGTGTAAATGGCGAACACCAGGGTGCTCACGAGCAGAATGAGGTCGCCCGTCCAATGACTGCCGCTTCCCTGCCCTGCCTTGTCGGCGGTCAAGATGCCGACACCGGCGAAGGCAATGATCATCCCCGCGGATTTCCAGATCGTCAGCGGTTCCAGTCGCACCACGACGGCAATCAGCAGTACCATCACCGGGCCCAGCGCTACAATCAATCCCGTGTGCGCCACCGTGCTGCGCGCCATCCCGCCAATAAACGTGAGTTGGTTGAGGGCAATGCCATTTGCCGCCATGGCCACCAGGAAGATCCCTCTCCGCTTCGACAATTGCAGGCGGCGCATTCGGCCGGTAGCTAGAAATCCGACGACGTAAATGGCGGCCGCGCCCACCACGCGCAAGAGCGCCAGCGCCAGAGGAGTCAATCCCGTCAACGCTTCCTTGCCGGCAATGATGTTGCTGGCCCAGCAGACCACCACCAGCAACATCAGCAGGTGCATGCGGCCATGATTCGCGGCGGAGGAGGGTCTCGCGACCGGAATCGTGCTACTCAAACGATTCCTTCCGCACGGTCAACTGTTCAATCCGACGCAAGTTGGGAGAGTATCCCAGCCCCGCCGTCTGCGGTACTTGGATCGTTCCCTCCGCGCTTACCGTCACCTCGGGATCAATGATGTCCTCGCTCCAATAGCGCTTGCTGGCGGAAACATCACCGGGCAGGGTGAATCCCGGCAGCGTGGACATGGCAATGTTGTGCGCCCGCCCGATGCCGGATTCGAGCATGCCGCCGCACCACACGGGCACATTCCGCGCTCGGCACACATCGTGAACCTCGCGCGCGGCAGTGAAACCGCCCACGCGCCCCAGTTTGATGTTGATGATTTTTCCCGCGCCAATCTCCAGAGCTTTGCGCGCGTCATCGGCGCTGTGAATGGATTCATCCAGGCAAATCGGCGTCGAGATTTCCTTTTGCAGTTTGGCGTGGTCGAGCATGTCGTTCCAACCCAGCGGCTGCTCGATCATCATCAGGTAGAAACGGTCGAACTCCTTGAGGTGGGCGATGTCCGCCAAGGAATATGCGCTGTTCGCATCGGCCATCAGCAGGATGCGCGGAAAGCGGTTGCGAATCGCCTCGAGAACCTTAACATCCCAACCCGGCTTGACCTTCACTTTGATTCGCTGATACCCCGCTGATACCTCGCATTGGACCTTTTCCAGTAACTCCTCAATCGTGTTTTGAATGCCGATCGAAACCCCGCAAGGAATCTCCTCGAGTGTCCCTCCGACCAATTTGGCGAGTGGCAGGTTTTTCCGCTGCGATTCGATGTGCCAGAGCGCGTTTTCCAGCGCCGCCTTCGCCATATTGTGGCCGCGGATGGGCCGGAAGCGCGGCACCACAGCGCCCGGCGTTGGCCAGTCTTTGCCAACGGTCCAGGGGATCAGGATATCGCGAAGGATATGCCACGCGGTGTCGGGCGTCTCGTAGTTGTAAAATGGCATCTCCCCGCACGTCACCTCGCCCCAGCCGGTCACGCCATCGGCGTCGACGCGTACAAGAACGATCCGCCGCGTGGTAGTGCGTCCAAAGCTCGTTTCAAAGAAATGGACGAGCGGCAACCGCAATTCGCGAAGTTCGATTCGTTCAATTTTCATAAGCCTCCAGTAAGTAGTACGCAGACTTTTCGTTGTGGCTAAAACCTGTTACCACCAGCTTTCGGTCAAAACATTCCTGAAAGAGAGCACGGACGCGCTCTTGCCACGCTCGGGCTTCCTCGATATCGGTCCGGATCAAGGCGTCGATCTCAATCGGAATCTCGATTCAGGGCTTCCCGGCTTTTGATGCTCGTCCAAACCGCCTCCATCTCCTCGAGTGAACATTCCTTCAGTTGCTTGCCGGATTTCAGGATTTCCTGCTCCATTGCCTGGAAGCGCCGCTGGAATTTCTGGTTGGCGCGGCGCAGGCAGCTCTCCGGGTCGAAATGGAGAAAGCGGGAGAGATTGGCCACCGCGAAGAGCAAGTCGCCCACCTCCTCCTCGACCCTCGCCTTGGGGCCGGGCGGTTGTGTGGCCAGTTCCTGCCGCAACTCGTGGATCTCCTCTTCAATCTTGTCGAGCACGTCGCCCGCCTTCTTCCACTCGAACCCCACCTCCGCCGCGCGCGTGCCTAGTTCGTGCGCCACCAGCGTCGACGGCAGCGAGCCGAGGATTCCATCGAGTACGGAATTCTTGGCCGGCTTACCCTCGCCCGCCCGCTCCTGCTCCTTCACGGCGAGCCAGCTCTGGAGCGCTTCGCCGGCGTTTCCTGCTTTCACTTCGCCAAAGACATGCGGGTGCCGCCGAATCAGCTTGGCGTGGACGCGTTCCACCACATCATCGAAGGCGAATCGCCCTTCCTCTTCGGCAATGCGGGAATAGAACGTGATCAGGAAGAGTAGGTCCCCGAGCTCATCTTCCAGCCCCTCAAAATCGCGCGCGTTCGCGGCATCGACAACTTCGTAGGCCTCTTCCAGCAACAGACCCTTCAGCGTGTCGTAATCCTGCACGCGGTCCCAGGGGCAACCTTGCGGACCTCGCAGGTGTGCCGTCAACTCGATTAATTTGCGTAGATTTTCTCCCGCCAGGGGATAACTCGTTTCTTCCGCTCTTTATGAGCGGCGGCAGATTAGGTTAATCCAGTAATTTATCAAGCCGCGCCAAGGATTGGCAAGAACCGGTGTGTCTTAACTTGAACGTAGCGCCGCCATCTTGGCGGCTCCGG
>CAZCVY010000154.1:15005-16615 GCA_964501985.1 uncultured Acidobacteriota bacterium
GGTTCGTCGCTGGTTCTGGGTGAAGGGGCGGCGCACTTTTCGCAGCGGTTGCCTGCCCGGAAGATCGGCTCACCGCAAGCCATACAGTACCAAACATTCGGAGAGGACGACGGCGACAGGCGGCGGAAGGCTTCCTGCGCGGCGGGAGAATCCGTCGGGACGATGTGTCTCTTCCCACACGCGCCGCATTCCTCGTGGCTTGCCCGCCATCTCCAGAGGGAATAGATCACCCCCGGAACGACGAAGAAAAGCCACAAAACAATTTCAAGTGCGAGTGTGCCCGGAGTTTGCCATTTGGACTTTCCCACGAAGCCACAATCAAGACAGTATTTCATTCCGGTTTACCTCCTGGCATCAAAGGCGACGGGTTGATCCCCCAACAGCCTTACTTTAACTCGTCCAGGAGGACTGAAAATAGCGCGAAGGTACTATGACTTTGGTCGTTCCGCCCGAGTTAATCCAAGCTCACATCTTGAGGGCATAATTCACGTCAACCTCGGTTTCGACCTCGACCGGCTTGCCCTTCAGCCGCGTCGGCTGATAGCGCCATTTTGAGACGGCATCTATCGCTGATTTGAGGAGCAGTGGGGGGCCGCTAAGAACCCTTAAATCCTGAATCGTGCCGTCTTGCCCGACGACCGCTTGCAAGCGAACCAAGCCCTGGATGCGCGCCATGACGGCGATTTGCGGGTATTCCGGCACGGTCCTCGAGGTGAGTTTTGCCGCCTCGATTTCCCCAGGCACGCGCAGCCGCTTTGAGGTCGCCGCCCGCGCGGTGGGTCGGTCCGCCTCCGGCTTCGGTAGAGCGACGGAGGTCGTGGCCGGGGCGTTGGGCAGGTGGCCGGCTTGCCGCAGGGCGCTCAGCACGCTCTCCGGCGCCCCGGCGACCTCGTAGGCGCGCAGGTACTCATCGAACGGCTCAAAATCGATTCCACGCGTCGAAATCAATTTCGCCAGGACGCTGCTCTCGACTCCCGTTTGCTGGAGGTCCAGAATCTGGTCGCGCTCGAGCGGCCCGTTCGCGGTGGCAGCTCCCCCGGGGTTGGTGTCGGGCGGCGGCCGATGCGCAAGGCGCACGGCGGTGATGACTCCCTCATCCGCGCCGGTCTTTTGCAGCAGTTGAATGTAGCGGTCGGAGGGCTCGAAGGTAATTCCCCGTTCGATGACCAAACTGGCCACGCGCGAGTTCGGAACCTCGCCCACGAGCAATGCCAGCACCTGGACTTTATCCAACGGCTCGCCCTTGGTTGACACGCTCTGCGCCCTACAGACACTGCTCAAACACAGTACCGCAATGAAGAGCCTGAGTTTCATTTGCTTCCCCGCCCTAGGAGGTCTCGTGGCATTATAGCGCTACTTGCGAACTTTCATGCGCGGAGCGTTCGCCGGTAGTGTCGAGAGGCGTGAGGCGGGCCTGGGAGCGCAGGCAACTTGCCCGCTGGGGCGTGGGCAGGCTGCCCGCGCCACGGGTCCTTACGTAGGGGTACCCCTCGTCGGTACCCAAGTAGGCGCCGATTCGGCGCCGGCGTGGAAAGGCACCAAGTCCGCCCCCACCAGCGCCCATCGGCAAACCTCAAAAAGCAAAATCCTACCGGTAGGAATTTGGAAAG
>CAZCVY010000155.1:0-16605 GCA_964501985.1 uncultured Acidobacteriota bacterium
CACGTGGCCTCGATGGAAGGCATCGTGGCGGTCACCCATGCGGCCGGCAAACACGCCGAACCGATCAATCATCGGCAGATTCCTAATTGCACGTACACCGAGCCGGAAGTCGCGAGCGTGGGCATGACCGAGCGTCAGGCGCGCGAAGCTGGCCACAAAGTAAAGATTGGGAAGTTCCCCTACGCGGCCGTGAGCAAGGCGACCATCCTGGGCGCGCGCGAGGGCTTCGTCAAAGTCGTGAGCGATGAGAAGTATGGTGAAATTCTGGGCGTGCACATCATTGGTCCGCGCGCTACCGAGACCATCGCGGAAGCGGTCATGGCCATGCGCCTCGAAGGCACCGTCGACGACATCGCGCACACGATCCATGCCCATCCCACGCTCGCGGAAGCAGTCGGCGAAGCCGCACACGCCGCAGTAGATTGGGCGATACATATTTAGGGGTTAGGTGTCAGGGGCTAGGTGTTAGGGACAGATGAAGAGGACGATGAGTTAAGCGCAAAAGACTTCATCCTGCATCCTTCGTCGTTCACCCTTTAACCCTTACCTTTTACACTTTTTTCATGCTTCTCCACCTCGAACAACTCGGGCTGGTGGACTACTCGGCAGCGCTTGAGCTGCAAAGGGAGCGCGTGGCGCAGCGCAAGTCCGGGGCCATCCCAGACACTCTTCTCCTGCTTGAGCATCCGCACGTGTACACGCTAGGCCGCAATGCCCGGCGGGAGAACATGCTGGTGTCACCCGGATACCTCGCCGCCCGCGGCGCGCAGGTTTTCTCGACTGACCGGGGCGGCGACGTGACCTACCATGGCCCCGGCCAACTCGTGGGTTATCCGATTCTCGATCTCACTCAGCACCGGCGCGACATTTCCTGGTACATGCGGTCGCTCGAAGAAGTGTTCATTCGCACGGCACGCGATCGGGGGATTGAAGCCGGTCGCTCGCCGGGTGCGGCAGGCGTCTGGGTGGGAAACGACAAGCTGGTCGCGATGGGCGTACACCTTTCGCGTTGGGTTACCTCGCACGGCTTCGCACTAAACGTCAATACTGACTTGCGTTATTTCGAGTGGATTGTTCCCTGCGGCCTGCGCGGCAAGGGAGTAACCTCCCTCGCTCGATTGTTGGGCCATGCTGTCGAAATGGACGAGGTGGTGGAGCGCGTCGCGGAACACTTTGGGGCAGTGTTTGAGATGGAGGTAAGGGGCGTGGAAGAGTTGAGGTGTCGAAGGAGTTGAAAGCTCTAAAAGTTTCGCTGTTAAGCCATTCGACTCTTCAACATTTTCGACTTCTTTGACTTTGGTGGGACCGATGAATAGCACAACTACCGCGAAAAAGGCGAACACTCGCGCTTTGCCCGATGCCACGACCCTCGAGCGGATGCTCTACTACCTCAAGCTCACGCGCGAATCGGAGTGGCGCATTGAGAACGTGCTTTACCGGCAGGGCAAGATCGTGGGCGGCGTGTACGTGGGGCGGGGACAGGAAGCGATTGGGGTGGGAGCGGCGCTCACGATGCACGCGGGCGATGTGACTTTGCCTTGCCATCGCGATTTCTCGGTATTCCTGATTCGTGGCTTTTCGCTTGCCGATATCTTCGCGAACTGGCTGGGGCGCGCCGAGTCCCCCAACCGCGGCCGTGACAACACCATTCACATCGGCAGTATGAAGCTGGGCATCATCCCCATCATCTCGCCATTGGGAGCCACGCTGCCGGTGGCTTGCGGCGTGGCGATGGCTTTGAAGCAACGCGGCGAAGGAAACATCGCCATGGTCCATTTCGGCGAGGGAACCACCAGCCTCGGCAATGTCCACGAAGCGATGAACTTTGCCGCCGTCATGAAATTACCGGTCATCTTCATCTGCAATAACAATCAATATGCGTACTCCACGCCGCTAGAAAAGCAATTCGCGGTATCGTCGCTCGCGGTCCGCGGAGCGGCTTATGGCATGCCGGGTGAGAGCGTGGACGGCACCGACGTGCCCGCTGTCTATGAAGCCGTGGAGCGAGCGGGCGCGCGAGCGCGCGCAGGTGATGGGCCCAGCTTTCTCGAGTGCGTGACATTGCGCATGGCAGGCCATTCCGCTCATGACGCGGCAGAGTATGTGACGGAGAAATTGAAACAGGACTGGGCGAAGAAAGATCCCATTGATCGGCTCGAAAAATTATTGCTCGCCCAGAAAACCGTGACGCGGCAACAGATTGATGAAATCGATCGCCGCGTTCGAGGGGAAGTCGATGTTGCCATTGCCGAAGCGGAGGCAAGGCCTCTGCCCCGCGGCGAGGAAGCGGTGAAGGGCGTTTACTGCGGGCCTGACTGTTGGTGGCGGAGAACGCCTTCCGATGCCCCGGATCCCTCGTCGATAGCAACGGACAAGTGACAGCAGACGAATGACCGCGCAAATATCAGGTTCACAAACGGGAGCAGCGTGATGGCCTTGCTCACCTATTTGGAAGCGATTCGCCAGGGCCTTTGGGAGGAGATGGAGCGCGATCCTTCCGTTTTCGTCATGGGCGAAGACATCGGTGCCTATGGCGGCGCATTCAAGGTGACGGCCGGGATGCTGGAGCGGTTTGGTGAGAGTCGGGTGATCGACACGCCCATCAGCGAAACAGCGATCGTTGGCGCAGCCATCGGCGCGGCGCTCATGGGTATGCGTCCCGTGGTGGAAATGCAGTTCATGGATTTCATTGCCAGCGGATTTGATGAGATCGTGAACATGGCGGCGAAAATGCATTATCGTTGGGGACCGGCGGTGCCCATGGTCATCCGCGGGCCTTCGGGAGCAGGCGTACACGGCGGGCCCTTCCACTCGCAATCCAACGAAATGTGGTTTGTGCACACGCCGGGGCTGAAGGTCGTTGCTCCTGCGACCGCCTATGACGCGAAGGGGCTTATCAAAGCCGCCATTCGCGACGACAACCCCGTCATTTATTACGAGCACAAATTTCTCTATCGGCGGATCAAAGAGGACATTCCCGAGCAGGATTATCTGGTGCCGATCGGCAAAGCCGCCGTGCGCCGCGAAGGAACGGACATCGCCGTGATCACTTACGGCGCCATGGTCTGGACCGCGCTCGACGCCGCTCAGGAATTGGAGAAAGACGGACTTTCGTTGGAGGTCGTTGACCTGCGCAGCTTGCTGCCCTACGATGAAGAGACGATCCTGGCCAGTGCGCGCAAGTGCAGCAGAGTGATCCTGCTTCATGAAGACACGCGCACCGGCGGCATGGCGGGCGAACTCGCGGCGTTGATCGCGGAGAAGGCTTTCGACGATCTGGACGGCCCCATCGTGCGCGTCACCGCGCCTGACACACCGGTGCCGTTCTCGCCGCCGCTGGAAGAATACTTCCTGCCCAATGCCCAGAAGGTGGCGGAAGCAGCTAGGAAATTGGCCGCGTACTGAGAGGTAATCATGCCCACCAATGTCATCATGCCCCAGATGGGGGAAAGCATCGCGGAAGGAACGATCACCAAGTGGATGAAAAGGGTTGGCGAGCGCGTTGACCGCGATGAGCCGCTGTTCGAGATTTCTACCGACAAGGTCGACGCGGAAATCCCCTCGCCCGCCGCCGGCGTCCTCACGCAGATTCTGGTGAAGGAAAATGAGACGGTGCCGATCAATACAGTTGTGGCCGTTGTGGATGGCGAAGGCGCAGGCGTCGCAGCTCCGGCGGCGACATCCGCACCCGCCCCCAGCCCGGGACCTACCGCTCCGGCTTCAGCCCCAGCTGCCCAGGTCCCATCGCCGGCGGCTGCTACACAGCCGTTGGAAGAACAGGAAGGCGGAGAAGGAGGGGACGTCCGCACGTCGCCTCTCGTGCGGCGCATCGCCCGCGAGCAGAATGTAGACTTGAGCGAGGTGAAGGGCACGGGATTGGGCGGCCGCGTCAGCAAGAAAGACATCCTGGATTTCATCGACCAGCGTCGTGCCGTCGTGCCACCTCAGCCTGCCACCGTACCCGCGCCGAGCGCGCCGCCCGTGGCGCAGACAACTCCCTCGCCGGCGGCTTTCACGGGGGCTGCGCAAATCGTTCCGATGACGCCCATGCGCCAGAAGATTGCCGAGCACATGGTGATGAGCAAACACACTTCCGCGCACGTTTACACACTGGTGGAAGTGGAGATGACGCGAGTGGTGGCTGCGCGCGAGCGCTTCAAGCAGGAGTTCGAGCAGCGCAACGGCATCAAGCTGACCTTTACCCCCTTCTTTGTGCGGGCCTCGGTGGAAGCAATCAAGGAGTTACCCATCATTAATTCTTCCGTGGACGGGACCAATATTGTTTACAAGCGCGACGTGAATGTTGGCATCGCGGTGGCGCTCGAAAACGGCTTGATCGTGCCGGTCATCAAGCGCGCGGACGAAAAGAATTTCCTGGGCATCGCGCGCGCCGTTCAAGACCTGGCTGACCGTGCGCGCTCGAAGCGCCTGAGTGTGGATGACGTCCAGGGCGGTACTTTTACCATTACCAATCCGGGTAGTTTCGGCGGGTTGTTTGGCCTGCCCATCATCAATCAGCCCCAAGTGGCCATTTTAGGAGTAGGAGTCATTGAAAAACGTCCAGTGGTCCGCGATGATGCCATTGCCATCCGGAGTATGGTCTATCTCTCCGTTTCGTACGACCACCGAGTGATTGATGGTGCGGTGGCGGAACGATTCATGGGTAAGATCAAAACGCATCTGGAGAATTGGGACGAGGCGGTGCTTTAATCGGGTGATCAGATGACCGGGTGATCGGGAGAACAAGGTCCGAGTCCAGGTGTGCTTTTCATTCATCCGATCACCTGACAGCCCGAAACTGCGTACCCCCTCTTACAGCCCCGCTACGGGTACATGATCGATCATGTTCTGAAAGGAATCGAGGCAGGCATTCGGATCGACGTTGTTGCTTTGGAGACTGAGCATCAACTGGCTCAGGTTCAGAGCAAAGAATCGTGTGCCTGCATCCTTTTGGCCGATCATGGCGTAGTCAAGCGCTACGTTTTGAAGCAGATCCATGCTGCGGTTTTTCTCCTGCCGCCATTTCGCCAGATCCTGACGAAGAACCTCCTGAAGATAGTCTCCGAAATTGACTGTCTCATCTTGGAATCGGTCACCGGTGAAAGTGTATATGGCGGGCACGTTGACAGCGTCCGCTTGAGTTCCGCAGGTCGTCGCATACGGCCGGTGGGCGATGCACTGCCAATTCGGGCCCTTGGTGAGCCTGCGAACGTCGAGGCCCTCGAAGGGTAATCCGTCCATTCCGTCAATGCGGCCGATGGGCACCACAGCATCATTGCCGAGTTCCAAGATCGTAACCACCGTGCAGCAATGACTCCCGCCGGAGTATTGGCCAATAATGACATCCGGCGCCCCCCGTCCAGTCAGGTCGCGAGTGTAAGATGAGCGCACGCGGCTTCCCGGAACGGGAAATCCGTGGCGGCCGCTGAAATCGTACAGCGCCGACCACGGATCTCTTGAGCCCTCGAGTGTTGGCAGATTGAAAACCGGCTTGTCCTCGCGATCGTAGATAACCAGCCGGCCGGACACGAAAATCAACGGCGCCGGCGTAGCGCGATAGAGGCCGACGCGATAGTTACCCAAGCGAATTTCTTTGAGCCGCTCGTACCCGGCGATATCAGGGATCTGCCCGCCCATGCCGGTGGTGTTCAGGATGAAATCTTCCGCGGAACTCGCGACGTCCTTCAGGCTGGCAGGATTCCACCTGCGCTGGACGGCAACAACGGCCAACAGCACAACCGCGGCCAGCGCCATGGAAACGATGTTCTCACCTTTCTGCATAAAAGACGGTCCGGGGTGCGAGGGGTACTGACGGGTGAGTAGTGACACGTGACGAGCAGGCAGTCCCAATATTGCGGAAACCGGATTCACTGGGGTCCTCTTTTTTGCAGGTCACTTGCCACTCGTCACTGGCCTCTCAGGCTCGGCGAAAGGAGTCGAGGCGCCAGCAGTCTTCGCTCTCCTGATGGCGGAGGATGTACAGGTTGCCATCGTCCGCGCGGACTTTGAAACACTGGTATCCAACCCCGTACCACTGGTCTAGGAGTTCGGTCACCGCGTGAGTAGGCGCGTCCTGCTTGCCTGGAAAAGTAAAGCGCAATGGCCGCTCGTCGGCCTTGAAGCCGGAATAACATTCCACTTTGAGTTCCATGTTCATGGAAGGCGTCAGGAGCTCGGTGTCCGTTCCTCGTCTTCTGACTACTGAATTCGTCGCGTGCCTATTGCTAAACACTGATGGGCACCGCGGCATCGCGCAGGAATTTTGCCGACTCCTCCGGCGGGGTCGGATTGATGTAGAAGCCTGTGCCCCACTCGAATCCGGCCACTTTGGTGAGCTTGGGTATGATCTCGATGTGCCAGTGATAGTAGTCTTGCGCGGTCTCGCCAATCGGCGAAGTGTGGACGATGGAATTATACGCGGGAAAATCCAGTACGCGGTCCAAGCGCGAGAGCATATCCTTCAGCATGGGAGCGAGCAACTCAAATTCGCGCTTTTGAGATTCCTCGAAGGCGCACTGGTGTGTTTTAGGAAGGATCCACATTTCAAACGGGAATCTTGAAGCGAAAGGAGCGATCGCCAGAAACCCATCGTTCTCAGAGATCAACCGGATTTTGCTTTCGGTTTCCTGGCGGATGATATCGCAAAAAATACAGCGCTCCTTGAAGTTATAGTGCTCGCGCGCGCCTTCCACTTCCTCGGTCACGCGTTTGGGAACGACCGGCAACGCGATCAGTTGCGAATGCGTATGTTCCAGAGAAGCGCCGGCAGCGTCGCCGTGGTTTTTAAAAATCAGAATATATTTGAAGCGACGGTCTTTCTTCAGGTCGATAATGCGGTCGCGATAGGCCCAGAGCACATCCTCCACCTGGCGCACCGGCAGGGTGGCCAAGGTCAATTCGTGCTTGGGCGTCTCAATGATGACCTCGTGCGCGCCGATACCATTCATCTTGTCGTAGAGGCCTTCGCCCTGACGGTTCAGCGAGCCCTCAATTCCCAGAGCGGGAAACTTGTTCGCCACGACCCGCAGCGACCAACCAGGAGCATTGCGGCTGCTTCCGTCGCTGCGATACGCGAGGATTTCCGGCGGGGTCTTCGATTCGTTGCCGTAACAAAATGGACAAAAGCCCGAACCGCGAATTTGCACCTTATCGCGCACAAAATCCGTGGGCCTCTTGGCGCGGTCCGTAGCGATGATCACCCATCGCCCGGTTACGGGATCTTTTCTGAGTTCAGGCAAGGTCGCTGCTCCTTAGAGCTCACAGATGACACCTAACAGTAATTGCTAGCTGTCGACTCCGGGCTTTTGTTCTACGCTTTGAAGGCATCCTTGATCAGCCGTACCTGGAGGCCTGCCTCGGGGTTCCATGCGACACTCGCGATGTCGAACCGATAGCTCGGCCGTCGGTTGAGCCGACGAAGGTATTCGTTTGCAGCCTTGGCGATACGCTTCTGTTTCGCTTTGGTGACCGCCGTCTCCGGCGGGCCCGCAGCGGCGGTCGTCCGGGTCTTCACTTCTACAAATGAAAGTACGGGACCGTCCCAACCAATCAGGTCGACCTCCCCGCTTCCGGAACGGGCCGAGCGATTTCGCGCCACAATCGTGTAACCCGCCTGGCGCAGATACCAATAAGCCAGGGTCTCGCCGCGCGCGCCGGTTTTCAGATGCTCTGCTTCGCTTTCAACCGCAGGCGCGGCGTGGGTGGCATGTCGCGCGCGCTGGCGTTCCTTCCAAACCACCGATTGATACATGAACCGCGATAGAATGCCCATAGCGCTTCGCTTTCGGGGGTTAGGGGCTGGGGATTAGGGGTTGGGGGAAATCCCCTAATCCCTAATTCCTAACCCCTAATCCCACGCACTTAGTGCTCCACCTCCGCGATGCAGCGGTCCAGCGTGTCGATGGCAAAATCCGCCTGCTCGCGGTCGATCACCAGCGGCGGCATCAGCCGGACGGTGCTCTCCCCGCATCCCAGGAAGAGGACGCCGCGCTCAAACGCCCGCTCGATCACCCGATTCCGCGCCTCCGTAGCGGGCTCGCGCGAATCCTGGCTCTTGACCAACTCGATGCCAATCATCAGCCCGCGGCCGCGCACCTGGCCAACGATTCGGTGCTTGTGCGGCCAATCGACGATTTTTCCCATGATGTATTCGCCCACGCGCGCCGCATTGGCAATGTACTTCTCTTCCAGAAGGCGGATGGTCTCGAGCGCCGCGGCGCAGGCAATGGGATTGCCGCCAAAGGTCGAGGCATGCGCCCCCGGCTCCCAATCCATCAATTCCGCGCGCGCCACCGTTACCCCCAAGGGCAGGCCGGAAGCAATGCCCTTGGCCGAAATGATGATATCGGGCACCACGCCGACGTGGTCGCACGCCCACATTTTCCCTGTCCGCCCCATGCCGCACTGAACTTCGTCAAAAATCAGAAGCATCCCGTACTTGTCGCAAATCCGGCGCAGGTTGTCGAGGAACCGGGGAGGAGGAATCACATAGCCGCCTTCACCCTGGATCGGCTCCACAACGATGGCCGCCACCTCCTCCGGCGGCACGGCGGTCTTGAACATTTGCCCGAGCAGGTCGGAGCAAACGCAATCGCAGACGCAGTCGGGCGCGCGATGGCCTTGCGGGCAGCGATATGGGTTGGCATACGGCACGTGGGAGACACCGGAAAGCAGAGGGCCCATCCCGCGCCGTTGAACTGCCTTGCTCGCGGTGAGCGAAAGCGCGCCGAGGGTCCGCCCGTGGAATGCACCGAGGAAGGCAATGAACCGGTGACGCTTGGTGTGGTAGCGCGCAATTTTCATCGCCGCTTCCATGGCTTCGGTGCCAGAATTGCCAAAGTAGACTTTTTTGGGAAACTTGCCCGGCGTGATCTGAGCCATCTTTTCCGCCAACTGCGCCAGCAAGGGGTAATAAAAATCCGTCCCCGACATATGAATCAACGTCTCGGCCTGCTTCTGAATCACGCGCACAACATCAGGGTGACAATGCCCGGTTGAGACGACCGCAATCCCCGCGGCGAAATCCAGAAACAAGTTGCCATCCACGTCCTCGACTATTGCGCCCTGACCGCGCTTGGCGACGAGCGGATAATCACGAGTGTAGGAGGGTGAAACGTATTGCTTGTCGAGTGCAAGAATCTTCTGGGCCTCGGGCCCCGGAAGCGGCGTCGCAATGTGCGGAAGTTTGGTGTCCATCAAATCTCCCCTCTCCGCTGCTTTAGGCAGCATCGGTGCTGGTTACGGGATCCTTCGGTAAGGAGATAGCAGAGAGGATTAATCGCCCCCAAAGAGGTTGGGCCGGGCCAATAACGGAAGAACGATTCGCGGTTGCCACATAACTACTTCCGCTTCCAGCGCGCTCCAGCTTTCGTGTCTTCCAGTATAACACCGGCCTTGAGCAGAATTGCTCGAATCTCGTCCGAGCGGGCGTAGTCACCCTTGCGCCGCACGGCCGCGCGCTCCACAACCAGTTTTTCAATCTCTTCATCGCTCAGGGTTTGCGCCAGGGGCGCTTGAGTGTGGTTATCACCCACCTTCGCGACCGGCGAGCCTGCGTCCGTAGGGCTTATCACCTTTGCGTCGAGCAAAAGGGATTCCGTTCTCTCTTGCACGAAACCAAACTTCACCAGCTTGGCGTGGTCGTTATCGTCGAGCACGGCGAAAATGCGGTCCCAGCGTTCTAGGGTATCGAGAAAGGCGCCGCGGTCTCCGTTGCGGAATTCGCCCCGGTCCATCGCGGTATTGCCGTCTCGCACCATATCAAAAATCGCGCCGAGCGCTTCCGCCGTATTCAGATTGTCATCAAGGGCGGCTTCAAATTTCTTGCGCGCCTCGTGCGCGCGTTCTTGCAGCGTCGCGCTTTCACCGGCGGGAAAACTCTCCTTGGTCAGACGGAAGTGGAAATTCCGCAGCCGGTCGATCGACTGCTGCGCCTGGTGCAGCCCTTCAAAAGTGAAATTGAGAGGCTTGCGGTAAGGAACCGATGCCAGAAGATAGCGGACCGCCGACGGCTTGTAGCCTTTATTGATCAGGTCGCGAAGGGTGAAGTAGTTACCGAGTGATTTCGACATGCTCTCGCCGCTGACGATCAGGTGCTCGGCGTGCATCCAGACCTTCACGAAAGGCTTGCCGGTAGCGGCTTCGCTCTGCGCGATTTCGTTTTCATGATGGGGAAAAATCAGGTCGCTGCCGCCCGAGTGGATGTCGAAAGTTTCCCCCAGGTATTTCATCGACATGGCGGAACACTCGATGTGCCAACCGGGGCGCCCCGGACCAAACGCGGTTTCCCAACGCGGCTCGCCCTCTTTCGCCGCTTTCCAAAGCACGAAGTCGCGGGCATTTTCCTTATCGTATTTGTCCGTGTCCACGCGAGCGCCGTCGCGCACGCCGGAGAAATCCACATGCGTAAGCTGGCCGTAGGGCGGGAATGCCGCCACCTTGAAATAGACCGACCCTTCGCTCTGATAGGCAAAACCTTTATCCACGAGTGTTTGGATCAGCGTGACCATTTCCGGAATGCAGTCAGTGGCGCGAACCAAAAACTCCGGCTCCTCCAGGTTTAGGAGTTGGCGATCGATGAGAAAGGCTTCGATGTACTGGTCGGTGTAGGCGCGGAGCAGCATTCCCGCCGCCTGGGAGTTCCTAATCGTGTTGTCATCTACGTCCGTAAGGTTTACGACGTGCCGAAGTTCGTAACCCGCGTACTTAAGATAGCGGCGAAGGATATCCTGAAAGAGAAACGTACGGAAGTTGCCGATGTGGGCGAAGGCGTAAACCGTGGGCCCGCAGGTGTACATGCGAACGGTGTTGCCCTCAAGAGGCTTGAAATCTTCAATCTGCCGGCTCAGCGTGTTGTAAAGGCGTATGGGCATCTCGGTGAACGCTTTCGTGATCGGGTCAAACGCACAATTCTATGGGCTGGCTCAACGCCAAGTCAAGAAAAGAGCAGCGAAGGAGCGCGTGGCAAGGCAAACGGAGCGCGGTTATCCTGTCCGCGGGTTCGTGGCAAATTACCTGCGCCGCCTCGGCGGACGAGGTATCGTTCCAATACCGTCGCGCGCCATTCCAGCGTCGGACTCTCACTTTCTTGTCCCGTGAGAGTCATCAAGGTCTATCGATGTTCTTCTATAACTACACTTGTTATCATCAACATCGTAGGGCGAAAACTGTAGGTCATTTATTATCATCAACATCGTAGGATCGGTCCTAGTCGATATTCTTTCTCCATTTGTTTTCAATAACATCGTAGGATCGGCCTTCATTTTTTGTTTCCCCTTTCTCTTTAGCTCCGCGGGTGTTGAATCGAATAACTTATTTTATTTCAACGACCTACGATCATGCTCGATTTTCGTCATTCTCAGATAAGCCATTTGTTTTCTTTAACATCGTAGGATAATCCGGATGTTGTGGCGCCGCTCATGTGCCATGGCCGTCCCGGCCATGTCTCCATCACGGGCATGAATGCCTGTGCGTTGTGTCTGTCCATTTTGAAGCAAAGAACGCGTTGCCCAGCGCTTGAAAGTGACAAAATAGCGGGCGATTTGAACAAAATACATTTGCCTCGGTATTGAGTGTGCGTTTATTTGTCGGATGAAATGTCATCTTGTGGTTTGTTTTCAAACACATTCAGGCTTCGCTCGCCATTTTATAACATCTTTTTTTCAAATCTCCCTCACCACGCGGCCGTTTCCCCCAACCGACCCGACGGGACATCCCCTACGTCGTCGGATAATTTGTCCTGCGTTCCCTGCGCCTGTAGGGGCACTCGTTTTTTCCTTGGCGTGACGCGGTGGGGGATGCGGCGCTCATCCACGATAGGCCCTAGCCCAAGTGTCGTGCCACCTGAAATCGCTCGTGACCATCGTGGCCATGACCGTCATTCGTTTGGCGGGACCGCCATGGCGGACCAAGTGTCCGCCCTGGAGCGGGCAGGATGCCCGCGCTCCCAGCACACCGGTTCCTGATGCGTCATTTCACCGGAGATTGAACCTCCTATCTGTAGCCTAGCAATTTGGTGACCATTCCCGCTGCTCGGACCTTCGAACTTCTCCCGATGGCGAAATTTTTCTGTGGAAAAACTTGAAATTGTCCGAATCTATCGGCATTAACCTCTGCCCATCGCGCTTGCCGTGCGTTACTATTCAGTCTGTCTACTAGACTGCCCTGAGGGAGGTACGCCTGATGCCTCAAGCAAAGGGAACATTTGAGGTGAAGTTAGCGCCGCAGAAGCCGGACAACACCGAGGCGGAAGCCTCGAAACTCGGCAGGATGTCGCTCGACAAACGGTTCTCCGGCGATCTGGAAGCCACCAGCAAAGGTGAGATGCTGAGCGCCATGGCGGAAGTCAAGGGCTCGGCTGGCTACGTCGCCCTTGAGCGTGTGAGCGGTACCCTACATGGCCGCAGCGGCACCTTCGTGCTCCAGCACAACGGCACGATGGCGCGCGGTGCGCCACAATTGAGCGTCACCGTGGTACCGGACTCGGGCACGGGTCAACTGGTAGGCCTCGCCGGGGCGATGACGATCAAGATCGCGGACGGGAAGCATTTCTACGAATTCGACTACACGCTTGCGGAGGCCGGATGATTACCGATCCTTATTCCTGCATCGCCAGCGGTGTTGAGGGATGCGGGCTATCTTGAGTTTGGGGGATTTTTGCGTACAACTCGGGAAATGGAAAGAGCGCGACCGGACTCGGGATCGACATCCAGCAGCGCGGCAGAGAGGCGAACGTCGCCCTTGGCAACTTCAAACCGCGTCGGTAACTGATCGAGGAATTTCTGGATGACCGTTTGCCGCTCCATGCCGATGATGGATTCGTAAGGTCCGGTCATGCCGAGGTCGGTTAGATAAGCAGTGCCTTGGGGAAGCACCATTTCGTCGGCGGTGGGAACATGCGTGTGCGTTCCCAGGACGGCCGTGACCCGGCCATCAAGGTACCAGCCCAAGGCTTGCTTCTCGGAAGTGGCCTCGGCGTGAAAGTCCACAATGCGAATCTTGACGTCCTCAGGAATAGTGCCAAGAAGCTCATCCGCCTTGCGAAAGGGACAGTCGAGCGCGGGCATGAAGACGCGGCCTTGCAGATTGATGACGGCATAACCGATCCCTGCTGTAGTCTTCCCGACGAAAAGGCCGCGGCCAGGAGTCCCGGGAGGATAATTGGCCGGCCGCAACAAACGCCCGTTCACCTGTTCGCGGAGATGAGGGTAAATCTCCTTCTTGTCCCAAATATGATTGCCGGAAGTCAGAACAGCGATGTCCAAGTCGAGTAGTTCTTCCACCAAGGCAGGAGTAATCCCAAAGCCCGCGGCGGCATTCTCCCCATTGGCCAGGACGAGGTCGGGTTGCAACTCTGCCCGCAAGATCGGCAGCGTTTCTTTTACGACTCGCCGGCCGGGCTGGCCGAAGATGTCACCGATAAAAAGAATGCGCATAAAAGAAGGTTAAAGTGTAAAGGCTGAAGGGTAAAGTTTAGAGTCTTAGCGTGATTATCCCTTAACCTCTAAACCTTAACCTTCAACTGCGTCCTTCAAAATTTCATCCAGCGCGTCGGTACACTGCCCAACTTTCTGGTCGACTTGCTGGGTGACCTCATCATATCGGGCCTTCAATTGATGGTACTCGTCCGCCACATTGAGGGCCGCGAGCATTGCCACGCGCAAGGTGTCAACGGTCCGCGTGCGCTCGGCAATCGCGCGCATTTTTGTGTCCAGGTACTGCGCGAGCTTCTGGATGTATTCCTCGTTGAGGTCCCCCCGCATGAAATACGTTTGGTCGTATATTACGACGCGGATACTCTGGGCTTCCTTTGCCATGGCGGTGAGAAACCTCCTTTGCCAGCAACAGTGGTTAGTGGCCAGTGCAAAGCAGGGAGTTGCGCGTGACTCTGCACTTGTCACTCATCACTCTTCACTGCTCCTTCGCCCTAGCGGCCATTATCCCTCGGAGAGGGGACCTGTCAACCCGTCAATCCGTTCCAGGAGCTTTTCCACGCGAGAACGAACGTCTTCGCGCTCCTTACGCAGCGCATCAAGCTCGCGCTCCATCGCCTTCGCAGCTTCGGCCCGCTCCAGGGATTCCGCCCTGAGTTTTTCGATCTCTTGTTCCAGGGCGTGTTCCTTGGACTCGGTTTTGAGCGTCTCGATCTCTTGCTCCAGAGCGCGCTTCTCCTCCTGAGTTCGCTTGAAAACGTCGATCGCCCGCAAGAGTTTTTCTTCCAATCGTTCTAATTGATCATTTGGTTCCGTCACGTGTTCCTCACTGCCGATTTATGATTGCCGATTTTCGATTGCCGATTGACCCGAATTAAGTCCTTCCGTTATGAACTTCGGCCTGTTTTCGGCTGGCGCTTGCAGAGATGGATGCTTTTCAATCGGCAATCGACAATCGTAAATCGCCAATTGTAAATTCCTACCCCCTCAGATGTGCCCCCAACTCTTCAAGCGCCGCCAGCAATTTTTGGCTCAGTCCCCCAACCTCTTCGCTGGTCAGGGTGTGTGCGTGGCTCTCGAAAATGACCCGCAGCAAAAGGCTGTAGTGCCGGGGAGGTATGGCGCCGCCGCGAAAACGGTCAACCGGATGGAAGCCGCGAATCTCCTCCAGCTTCAGGCCCGCGATGGCTGATGAAATGCGCGCATAAGGTAAATCGTCTGGCAGCACCAACGAGAAATCGCGCTCGACCGCAGGAAACTTGGATATGGGCTGAAACTTCCGAGGGCGGAAGGGGAAGCGCACGAGGCTCTCGAAATCGACCTCGGCCACCCAAACCTCCTGGCGCAGCTTGTACTCACGCGCCAGATCTTGCTGAATTAACCCAAAAACCGCCAGATCGATTCCCTGATAGGTCATTCGGCCGCTCCGCCCCTGCTGGAGGTAGGAGCGCTCGGAGGGTTCAAAAACCAAGCCCGGTACCTCGAACGCGCCCAAGATCGTTTCGAGATCACCCTTCAAATCGAAAAAATCCAGGGGGGCCTCGCTATCAAAGACGGATGCTGGCCGGCGGTGTCCGGTTGTGCCGAGCGTGAGAACCTGACGTTCTTCCGGCACGCCTTTCGCGCTCATGTTGTACGTTTTGCCAAGCTCGAAAAGCCTGGCGTCATTCGTGCCGCGGTCGAGGTTCCAGCGAATCGCCCTCAACATGCTGGGCACCGCCGACGTGCGCATGGCGGACGCATCCTGGCTCAGAGGGTTGGCGAGCACAACCGGCGAAGATACGGAGAAGCGCCCGGTTTCGGCTGGATCCACCATTGAAGATGTGATGATCTCGTGAAATCCCAGCGCCACCACCAAGGACGAGGTGGTCATCACCTTTTCGCGGTTCGAGTCGCGCTCGATGCGAGGCGGTGCGGGTCGCACCCGTGCCGGCAATCGGTCGTATCCCACGTGACGCGCGACTTCTTCCACCAAATCCACTTCCCGGGAAACATCCACGCGGAAAGACGGAACGATCACGCGCCAACTTCCGCCATCCGCTCGTTCCACCTGAAATTCCAAGCCGCGAAGGATGCGCTCGACCTCGTCTCCAGGAATATCAGTGCCCAAAATACGCGTGACCTCGCTCCTGCTGAGACTTAATTCCTGCGGGCGTTTGGGCCGAGGGTAAACGTCGATCATTCCCTCCAGGATTTCTCCTCCCGCGATTTTCTGAATTAACGCGGCGGCGCGGTCCAAAGCCAGCGGCGCCATCTGGATGTCAGCGCCCCGCTCGAAGCGGTGGGAGGCTTCCGTGTGCATGCCCTGAGACTTCGACGTGCGGCGGATTGAAACCGGCTCGAACCATGCGCTTTCGAGCAAAACGGTGCGGGTGCTCGTGGAAATCTCGGATTCCTCTCCACCCATAACGCCTGCCAGTGCCACAGCGTGCGTAGCGTCGGCAATGACCAGATTATCACAGGTCAGCGTGCGGTCGACGCCGTCGAGCGTTCGCAGCGGTTCCCCTAGCTTGGCGCGCCGGACGATAATCTTATGCTGGCTCAAGCGCGACAAATCGAATGCATGCAGAGGGTGACCCAACTCCGTCAGGACATAATTTGTGACATCGGCAACGTTGTTGATAGGCCGCTGGCCGACGGCCTCCAATCGTTTCGCCAGCCAGCCGGGGGAAGGCCCCACCTTCACGTTCTGAACGACGCGGCCGCAGTATCGCGCGCAGAGATCAGGGTCAGAAATCTCGATTGAGGCCGCTCCCTGCGCAGGTCCGCCCGACTCTTTCACCACGAATTCAATCTTCTTCAGCGCCTCGCGGTAGTGCGTGGCGAGCTCCCGCGCGGCCCCGTAGTGGCTGAGGCAATCGGGCCGATTGGTGGTGACCTCAACGTCAAGCACCCAGTCGTCTCCCACTTGGGCCAGCCCCTCGCTGTTCAAGCCGATCATGGTGAGGTCGCGCTTGAGGTCGCGGGGGGAGTGGTCAATCTTGACGAATTCTTTAAGCCAGTTTACTGAAAGCTTCATAGAAATTATGAATTATGAATTAAGAAAAGGTGTAGTGTGGACCACGAGCAGCCGCACTGCGCTTTATTTCATAATTCAGAATTCATAATTGTTGCAACAATCCGCCAATTAGAACTGCCGCAAAAATCTAACGTCGCTCTGGAAGAAGAGCTGAAT
>CAZCVY010000156.1:0-16461 GCA_964501985.1 uncultured Acidobacteriota bacterium
CTCGAGATTGTGCGCGGAGATTTTTCCGGCAACGTGCGCCGCGCCGCCATTTTCGAATCGAAGCGGCAACTGGCGAAGATTGGCAAACCCGTCGATCGCGGTGAGTGGGGGATGACTCCGCCGACAGTGAACGCGTATTACGATTCGCAGATGAATGACATTAACTTCCCCGCGGGAGTTCTGCAGCCGCCTTTGTTCGATCCCAAGATGGATGACGCCCCCAACTACGGCAACACCGGAGGGACGATCGGCCACGAGTTAACCCACGGCTTTGACGACGAGGGGCGCAAGTTTGACGCCAAGGGCAATCTGCGCGACTGGTGGACCAAGGAAGACGCCGCCCAGTTTGACGAGCGCATCGCCTGCGTGCAGGACCAATACGCGGGATATGTGGTGGTGGACGACATCCATATTAACAGCAAGTTGACGAGCGGCGAAGACGTGGCGGACCTTGGCGGTACATTGCTGGCCTACATTGCGTCGATGAAGGCGACTCAGGGCGAGGACCTGAGACCGATCGACGGCTTCTCCCCCGATCAACGGTTTTTCATCGGGTATGCGCAATGGGCCTGCGAAAACAACCGGCCGGAAAACCAGCGCGTGCGCGCCCTGACCGATCCCCACTCGCCCGGCAAGTATCGCGTAAACGGCATTGTTTCCGACCTGCCGCAGTTCCAGCGGGCGTTCGGCTGCCAACCTGGCCAGCCAATGGTGCGGCCGAAGATGTGCCGCGTGTGGTAGCCGCGCAGTGAGGTGCTGTGGCTAACCAGTTTATGTGAGGGGAGTAGTCAGTAGCGGTTATTGACGGCTCGTCTTGCCGCGTATAGCCTGCTATTTGTCTCGCCGTCAGATGGATTCGGGCAACTTGCTTATGGAACGCACTTCGCGCAAGACCGCGGCGTACCCCTGGTTTTTGATTCCACTTGTTCTGGTGTCGTTCGCTGCCCTCGCCTACCCAATTTACGTAATCCGGCCATTCCGCTACCAGGGGCCGCGCGAGCTGGCGGCCGCTTTGGCGGTCCTTCAGATTCGCTCGCCCATCGAAGTCATCTGCACCCTTTGTGCTCTCGGCGGGTTGCTGTGGTACTGGCGAGCGCAGCCCGAGAGTTCACGACGGATCGTGGCGGCCGCAGGCACACTGCTTGTCTGTGCCTTCGCAGCCCTTTCGCGGGTGAACGTGTACGAGCTGATGTTTCATCCCGACACTCATCCACTCTTTGCGTCCATTCAGCAAACCAAGTTGGACTCGGACGACATGGTGCTCGCCGTCAAGCTGAGCGGCACGGCCCGCGCCTATCCCATCCGCAGCATTGCCTACCATCACATCATCAACGATGTGGTGGGCCTGGAGCCGATCGTCGCGACGTATTGAACGCTCTGCCACACCGGTCTGGTGTGGAATCGCGAGAGTGACGGCCTGGTATTGACCTTTCACCTGGCAGGGATCAACAACCAGAACTTCCTGATGCGGGATGAACAGACCGGATCTTATTGGCAGCAAATCACTGGGGCCGCCGTCTCCGGACCGCTGCGAGGCCGGCGCCTTGCACCGGTCGCTTCCGATGAATTGTCCTATGGCCTCTGGGCGGCGGAGGAGCCAGGCGGGACCGTCCTGAAGAGTGTGGACAAGTACGCGAAGCAATACGAGACGAAGGACTGGGAAGTGCACATGAAGAAGGCGCGCACGGTGCTCAGCTTCGCCGACCCGGCCCGCGGCCTTGAGCCGCGCACGCTGTTGTTGGGCATCCAGGCCTTCGGGGCAAGCCGCGCTTTCCTCTACGACGCGGTGATTCAGGAGAAGTTGGTGCTCGACTATGTGGGGGCGGAGCCGGTTCTGCTAGTGGTGGGCCCCGATGGACAATCGGTGCGGGTCTTTAGCGATCGGATCCCTGGCGTCGAAGGCCACCCAGCCTTCTACCGCACGCTCGATGACAAGCAGTCTCATCCACGTGACCCGGGGTGGCTCAAGCAGGCCTCTACGGCCTCCTTGCTGATGGATGCCGCCACGGGAAGCCAATGGAATTTCCAAGGATGCGCGGTCTCAGGCAAGGCTACGGGACTCTGCCTCGAGCCGGTCGAGGCAATCAAAGACTACTGGTTCGACTGGCGCAACTATCATCCGACGACGACTGTTTACTCCCGGAGACCATAGCAGGGGCTTTCAGGGGCGTGCCTCGAGGCTGCAAAACTCGGTCATGGCCAGTTTGAGGCGGGTGATTTCACTTTCCAATTTCGCGAGTGCCGGCTCGGCCTCGGACAGGCATCGCTCTCTCCCCAGCACTTCCAGCTTGAGCGCCGCGTCCCACGCCGGGTGAGCGGAGAAATTGCCCACGCATCCCTTGAGTTTGTGCGCGGCGCGTTCTGTGGCATTGGGGTCTCCCGCCGCGATGGCCTCGCGAAGGGTGGTCATCAGCAGGGGGAGTTCGGTTAGGAATAACGCGCCAAGCTCCTTCAGAAGTTCGACGCTTCCCCCGGCGCGCTCCAGAGCTGAGGCCATATCGATCGGCTCCTGCCCCCGGCGCCGGGTGGGGGTTGTCACCTCAACGAAGGCGGAAGACGATCCCAGTCTATCGATGGCGTCAATCAGATCTTCGCCATGGATGGGCTTGGCGACATAGCCGTCCATGCCCGCAGCCAGGCAGCGCTCGCGGTCGCCTTCCATGGCATGGGCGGTCATGGCGATGATGGGGAGGTGTTTTCCCGTGCCTTCTTCCTGCTTTCGGACGGCTGCGGTGGCTTCGAATCCGTCCATCTCCGGCATTTGCACATCCATCAGGATGAGATCGAAGGTCTCTTTTTGGATCCGCTCCAGCGCCGCTCGTCCGTTGCTGACGGTCGCCACGCTGTGACCGTGTCTCTCCAAGATACGCAAGGTCAGAAGTTGGTTCACCGCGTTATCTTCGGCGAGCAGGATATGCAACGATCTCCTCTCTTCCCGCAAGAAGTGTCGGGTCACCAACACCGGTTTCACCGCAGGTGGCTTCGTGCCTGCCACGCGCAAAACTGCCTCCAATAATTCGGATTGACTGACCGGTTTGGTGAGGTAGCCCTCCAGCCCCAGTGCGCGGCAACGCGCCGCGTCCCCACACTCTCCCGCTGAGGTCAGCAACAAGATCGGAGTGGCGGAAAGCGCTGGATCCTTGCGGATCTCCTCGGCGAGCCGGAACCCGTCCATATCCGGCATGCTGGCATCGGTCAGGACCAACTTGACGGGCCCTTGGGCTTCTCGTGTCTGCGCGAGGGCCGCGAGCGCTTCGGGTCCGTTGCCGGCGAGCATCGGCGTCATGCCCCAGCCTGCAAGCAAACTCCCCAGGATGCGCCGATTCGTCACGTTGTCATCGACCACCAGCACTCGCATGCCCTGCAGTTGAGCCTTTTCCAGGCTCACCGAAGGGCCACCGTCCGGGGAAATGCCGAAGCGGGCGGTGAAATGGAATGTGCTTCCCTCGCCGGGGACGCTTTCGACCCAGATTCTGCCGCCCATCAATTGCACGAGCTGGCGGGAAATCGTCAACCCCAGGCCTGTGCCCCCAAAGCGCCGCGTGGTTGAGCCATCCGCCTGGGTGAAAGCTTCAAATACCCGAGCTTGCTCTTCCACGGGGATGCCAATGCCCGTGTCTTGCACGCTGAAGCGAAGGGTCGCGCCCGCCCCGTCTCCGGACTCCCTTTTGACCGTCAGGTTGATCTCGCCTTTTTCGGTGAATTTCAATGAATTGCCCAGCAGGTTAACCAAAATCTGACGCAGACGGCCGGGGTCGCCGACTAGGGCGTCGGGCACGTCCGCCTCGATGTTGCAGGTCAACTCCAGGCCTTTCTGGTGGGCACGCAAGGCCAGGGCCTTCAGGGTGGGTTCGATGCAGCTTCGCAACTTGAAATCAATGGACTCCAGCTCGAGCTTGCCCGCCTCAATCTTGGAGAAATTCAGGACATCGTTAATGATAGTGAGCAGTGACTCCGCGGAAGTTCTGGCCATGCCGGCATATTCGCGCTGTTCGGAGTTCAATTCCGTGTCCAGCAAGAGGTCCGTCATTCCCAGGACGCCATTCATGGGAGTGCGAATCTCGTGGCTCATGTTGGCCAAAAACTCACTCTTGGCCCGGTTCGCCGCCTCGGCCGCTTCCTTGGCCAGTTGTGTTTCGCGCTCGACCTGTTTGCGCGCGGTAATGTCCATCATGGCGCCGATCATGCGGACCGCCCGGCCGGAGTTGTCGTGCATGACATAGCCGCGATCCAGGACATAAGCGTACCGACCGTCGCCACGTTGGAATCGGTACTCCGCCGACCACGTCTCTCCGCCGCCGGCAATGGCGGCTTGAAGGGTTTGCTCCACCCGCTCGCGGTCCTCCGGATGCACGCGCTCGGACCGCCAGGCAGCCCCCGGGCCGACCTGGTCCGATATGTACCGGAAGGTGGTTTCGATCCCGCTATTCCAAGTCATGGACTGGGTCACCAGATCCCAGTCCCAAATCGTGTCGTTGATGGCGCGTGCGACGTATTGGAATCGCTTTTCCAGTGCCGCTTCACTTTCCAGCCGGCGACGGATGACAGCGGTTTGGGCGTTGACGCGGCGACGCAGAACCGCCACCCAAACGAGGATAAGGAGGGTAAGCCCGGCCAGCGACGTCAAGACCATCAGGGTCCTGCGCAAAGTCCACCACGAGGGCCGCGCGAGCACCACGATGCTGTCCGGCGAGTCCGGGAGGATGTTGAAAGAGTCGGCTGCCCGGTTCCGGTCCACGTGAACGGTGCAGACGCCTGTCAGCCGCAAGCGGCTCCCTGGAATAAGTCGGAACCAGTCCCGGTAGACTTTGCTCTCCGCGCTCCGCGCCTCAAAGAGGAGATCACCGTCTTCCAGCACCAGTGTGGCCTCGCCTTTGCTAAGTCTTGCTTCGCGCAGCGTCGCATCCAGTTGCAGACGCAGGTCATCGTAGGCGCCAGCCCTCGCGGCCTCAGCTGTCACCTCCAGAGGCGGCGGAAGCGGAGCGGTCCCCGTTCGCCGGAAGAGGGCGTGGAGGAGGTAGGGCGTATAATCGCCCATATCGGCGAATCCTATCACGTCAACCCGGTCGCCCGGCTGGAGTGGCATGAGAGGCAAACTGGGTATGTAGAGCCCTTGACGCCCATCCTGAATATAGACGCCTTTCGGCCGTTGAAGGGTGACCGTGCCTTGCACATGTACCCGGTGCTCCGAGGTGTTTCGCGCCGAAAATGCCAACAGGCTGCTGATCGGCTTGACCGGCGCCGTGAAGGGGTCGGCCAGGGGCAATTCCTCGACGGCGATCTGGTGAGTGGTGGGCACGTCCACCCGCATCCCGATCAACTGGTTGTTGGGATTGAACAACGAAGCGCAGACGCCAGTGACCCTTATCTTGCTGTCAATCAGGCGATCTCTGCCGAGGCCGGCAGGATCAACAACGTAAACAAGGAGGCGCCGCCCCTCACTGACCACGTCGAGCTCCAGCCGCTCGCGGTCAAATTCGAGGCCTTGCACGATTCCTTCGAGTTGCACCCACTGACTGTCGTCACGGCTGGATAATAGATCGCCCAAATGCGCCGTACGGGGCTGGGGCAGTGGTGCCCGGCCCAAGGACCGCCATCGAGGCTTGGCGATCTGCGGCGCGAAATCCGGTTCCTCGGTAACGCCCTCAATGTCCAAAAAATCTCCCGTCCGGAAGGTGGGGACAAGGTTGCCAACGTTGATATAGATGCCCGCTGAGGCGTCCTGCACAAAGAAGTCGCCCCCTGCTGGATCGGCGTAGGTGACGACGGCTTTCAGATGGACGGGATACCCTTGGTTGGCTTGGTCGGGTGTAAGCTCGCGGACCTGCTCGGCTGTAGTTAGCGTGGGAAGGCCCGGATCAGGTGGCGGGGGCTGCTGGCCTTCGGCCTTTATCGGCCCAACGAGAGCGGAACAGGCAAGGATAACCGCAAGCCGCACGAACGACATGCAGCGCGAGATTGCGACTTCGCTTAGATCGCCCCGTCTTGCCGGAAATTTCATAGATATCCCCCGGCTCGATTGATAACATACACCTTACTGTCGCAGGATGCAATTGACGCTAACGTAGTGGTACCAAAGTACTAAGTGGTTCTGGCGGGGAGGAGGAATGCAGTCTATCTAGGGCGGGGAGCGATCGTCGAGGGTTCGCGAGGCACCACGGGACCGGACTATTGCGGCGACAATATGTCGGCAGGAGGTCGGGGAAAGCGCGCGGTCCTGCTGGATGCAGGGCAAATCGATGTGCGATTGAAGCAAAGTCCACCCAGCACAAACCGGAGAAGCATGCGAACAAATTGCCCGAACTCCTGCGACCCACGATGCCCCATAGCGAACTGGACCCACCGCAGTCCGACACCGAAACGCATTCACCTAATCCATAGCCAACCTCAGGTCCCATCCTCCGCGACCCCAAGCCTCGGTCGATTGCGCCGCGACACCAGGCTCAGTGGCCCGCCTCCCGTTTTCCAGTGTCTCGCCATACCCACCCCGCCCCCTGGAGATCGCCATCTGCCTCCGCAGGGCTCGTTCTTATTGCGCCGATGACACTACCGTCTGCCCCGTCCTATGATCAGGCGGAGGAGTTTTGACTTCGGGCAATTCCTGCGCGCAATACGGGCAGAACTTGTCCTCCAACCGAACTTCCCGTTTGCACTGCGGGCAGGAAGGTCGGAGGTTGTGCTTGCAGACGGGGCAGAAGTTGAATCGTGCGTTCACCACGGCGCCGCACGCGGGGCAGTTGTATGGAAGCGGCTCGCGCATCAAGAAATAGATGATCACGCCGATGGCATAAGGCACAAAAATCGCAAGTAATGTCCACAATGTGGAATTCATTCCGCGACGTTTGGCATCGCGATTGATATAGCCGAAAAGCATCAAGAGAAAGCCGATGACCAGTGAGGCCGCCGCCGCACCGCCTGCGAAAGCGATTAACGGATCCTTTTGGGAATCGTAGAAGTAACCGATCTGGGCCGCGATTTGCCCGGCGACGAAGAGGGCAATCGCCACAATCTTGAGCGACCGGGGAATAATACGGAACTCGTCTACGAAGCGGGTATTTTCGTGCGCCATGCGCCAGCGAACCAGTCGCACCCCTTCTTTCACGCGTTGTTTTTCGTCAGCCATTGATTTATTCTCACTTTCTCCGGGCTCTTGCCCGGCTCTGCCGGATGTTGCACTTCGGCGTTCCTCTGTCGGCCTGCGCGTTTCTCAGCGGGGCAGGGTTGTGTCGTCTTCCTGGTTCGCGGTGCGCCGCTGATTCCAAGCGACCAAGACCGCCACGGCGCCAGCCGGCAACAGCCACCAAAGCGCGAAGCCTGTCTTCCAAATCAGGCTTGGCAACGCGGCGTGGATTCCGATCCACTGGAAGGCTCGCCAGACAAGTGGCGCGCTCGCCACACCCAATACCCACGAGAGCGCGCAGGAAATCCAAAGCGCGCGCATTCGCACCTGATTCTCGCGCAGCTCGAGTGCGCGCAGCCGCACGCGGGCCTGCGTCGTGCTGACGAGCGCCGGATTGACGCTGAATGAAATCGTCCGCAACGCCTGGAGAGCGCGCTCATTGGCCTCCACCCGGGATTGACATGACGAGCATTCCGCCAAGTGGGCGTCCAGCCACCCGCGTTCCGAGGCGGAAATTCCTTCTACCTGCCAAGCGTCAATGAGGCGGCGCGCGCGCTCATCGGTTTCGGGATTCATGCCATTTCCTCCTCCAGAAGATTGCGGAACGTTTCCAGCCCGCGATAAAGGCGCGATTTCACCGTCGACAGCGGAGCCTTCACCACTTCCGCGATCTCGTGCAAGTCCATGTCCTCCTGAAATCGCAGGACTAAAACTTCGCGAGCCTCGGGCGGAAGCCGCCGGAGCACGCCCTGCACGTGCTCTGCCTGCTCGCCCGCAGCCACACTCTCAAACGGCGTCGAGGATTGACGGTCAGGCCAGTCCTGCGCCCCCGCCTCATCGCCGGGATGCAGCAACGCCTCCAGGCTTTCGGGTTGCCGCCGGCGCAACAGGTCGATGGCAAGGTTGCGCGCAATCGAGAACAGCCAGGCTTCGAACCGCCAATGGGGGTTGTACTGGTGGCCCTTCTCGAGCACCCGAATCCAGGTCTCCTGGAAAAGGTCCTCGGCGGCTTCGCGGCTGCCCGTGAGCGTCCAGAGGTAGCGTGGCAGCCGGTATTGGTAGCGCCCGATCAATTCGTCCAGCAAATCAGGATCGCGACGCCGCAGCCCCCGCGCGATTTCTCGGGTTTCCACTTCCATCGAATTCACAAAAAGGCAAAGAATGTTTTCCATTCTAATGGGAATACGAATCACCTACTGAAAAAGACGCATCACTGGGAGCCGCCGCCTCCTCCCGGCCGTAGCGCCGGCTTCCAGTCGACACTTGGAGTTTCTGCATTTCGGAAGTGGTTTCGCCGCGTCGGCCCCATCACAGCCCGTCTCCAGGAGCACGGTTAGGCCGTTACGGCCAAGTGGATTCGTTTACGTATTCTGACCGACTTGACTTTCGCTTTATATTCGCCAACAATGTTTTTGACGCCCTTTTGTTGTGCGGGGCTCTAACACTTGTGTTATAAGCCTTGACCATGACCCAAGAAGAACAGCTCGGCAGTGACGGTCTCGCGGCTCGTGAGAGCGGGCCGTGGGCGAGAGAAAAGCTCTACTACCTTGAGCGCTACCTGGAGATTTTCTCTGTGGGCATGAAGGACAAATGGGCAGGAAGGCTCTACTACGTGGACCTGTTCGCAGGGCCGGGAAAATGCAGGATTCGCGACACCAATGAGGAGATCGATGGCTCGCCGCTTATCGCGCTCAAATTCAATTTTGCGCAATACTTTTTGATCGAGTCTGACGAGCAGTCCTACCTGGCCTTGGCGGCGAGGGTCAGGGGCCGTACCCCTGAGAAATTGAACCACGTGAAGATCGTTCAGGGAGATTGCAATAATGAGATACTAAGTCTCGGGCTGCCGGCTTCCGGATTGGGGCTTGCTTTCATCGATCCGACGGGCGTGTCCAACGTCTCTTTTGAGACGATCAGGGGGCTTACCGACGGCCGCAAAATCGACCTCATCATAAATTTCCCCGAGGGCATGGGGATACGAATGAACCTCCATCAGTACACCGACACCGAGCGGAATGCCCTTAACCGTTTCATGGGAAGCGCGCGGTGGCAGCAACGTCAGCGTGAGGCGCCAACTTCGTTCGATGAGATGTGCAAGCAAATCGCCGACGAGTATCTGGAGAACCTGAAAGGTTTGGGCTACCTCGCCGTTAACAACGACTGGATTCCGGTCAAGACCGACAAAAACGCGTTGCTCTATTACCTGCTATTTGCCAGCAAGGACCCGAGGGGGAACGATTTTTGGCGGAAGATTACGAGAATCGATCCTCACGGCCAGCGTCATCTGTTCTGACAAAGACTCGGACGCGAGATTCTTCTTAACCTAGCAAAGCATTATGGCGTCAAATTCCGCGATTGAGTGGACCGAATCCACCTGGAATCCGCTGACCGGCTGCACAAAGATCAGCCCGGGATGCAAGCATTGCTACGCCGAGCGGATGGCCCTGCGCCTGAGAGCCATGGGCCAGCCGAATTATGCCAATGGCTTCGACCTGACCCTTCACGAAAACGCCCTGGAATTGCCGCTGAAATGGAAGAAGCCCCAGACCATCTTCGTGAATTCGATGAGCGACTTGTTCCACAAAGACGTGCCGGTGGAATTCATCTCCAAGACCTTCGATGTGATGCGCCGCGCCGAGTGGCACACGTTTCAGGTCCTCACGAAGAGGTCAGAGCGCCTTTTGCAGCTCTCGCCCGAGCTTCCCTGGAAACCCCACATTTGGATGGGCGTGAGCGTTGAAACTCTGGAATACACTTTCCGGATTGACCATCTTCGCCAAACCGGAGCCAAGGTCAAATTCCTATCCCTCGAACCGCTGCTGGGGCCATTGCCTGGCCTGAATTTCGAAGGCGTCGATTGGGTGATCGTGGGCGGCGAATCGGGCCCCGGTGCCCGCCCCATGGACCCGGCGTGGGTACTGGAGATTCGCGACCAGTGCCTGGACGCCCGCGTTCCTTTCTTCTTCAAGCAGTGGGGCGGAACGAGAAAGAAGAAAGCCGGGCGAGAACTCGAAGGGCGGATGTGGGATGAGATGCCGGCGCAGGCGTTAGCTTTGGCCCTGTAACCGATTCGCTCAATGGACAGCGTTATTGCCCAGGGTCTGTAAGTGGCGCGGGAGGAAAAGAAGATTCCGCCAACCCGTCAAGTTGCGAGAAGATTCAAGAATTCGGCGGCGCGGACAATCCGGATGCCGCGAAACTCTTTCAGTTCCAGCAGGTCCTTATCTCCGCTGACGATGTATTGCGCGTTGCCCTCAACAGCGCATTCGAGGACCATGTTATCGTCCGGGTCGCGGCAGACCGCCGTCAGCGCCTTGGGAACGTGAACCACCCGCAGAAAGCCCAGATAGTCCGCCAGCGTTTCCGCGACCTGGTCCGCAGAGAAATTGAGGCGGTTTTCCAGTTTCTCCGCCAGTTCCTCCATCAATTCCGGGCAAGTGAAGACCCGGAACTCCCCGGCACGCGCCCGCTCGACGCATTGAAAGGGATTTCCCCGCCAGCCCGTGGCGGAAAAAAGTATGTTCGTGTCGAAAACGGCAGTAAGCGGCAAGGTTATTTCTCGTGCAGTAAGGCGTCAACGAAGGACTCGCGTTCATCTTCCGACAGGCGGTTCCAATCGAGGCCACGTTCCGCGCACGTCCGGCGCAACTGCGCCTCACCGAAGCGCAACCGCTCGTCCTGCCCCATTTGCGCATCCTGGGCAAGCGCGAGCAGGGCCGCCCGTTTGCGTTCGGCCGGCAACCCCCGCACCAGTGAAATCACCTGTTCGTCGCTCAATTCCAAAGTGCTCATGTTTGCTATGATATCACCCAAAGCAAGCTTAGGTTCTGATTTGTGCGGCGAATCCGGCCCCGGCGCCCGTCCCATGGATCCGGGATGGGTCTTTGAGATTCGTGACCAGTGCCTCGACGCGTGCGTTCCGTTTTTCTTCAAGCAGTGGGGCGGAACGAGGAAGAAGAAAGCCGGAAGGGAACTCAAAGGCCGGACCTAGGATGAGGTGCCGGCAATGGCATTGGCTGCCACGATGCAGCAGGTCTCGCTTGGTGTGGATCTCTGTCAGTCGGGATGCAACGCAGGGCAAAGGTGGGTGTATTCTGCCATTTTTTGCGGCTTTGCGAGGTTCATCCGCTCTCAGGCGTGCGTGCTCCAGCCACACTTCGACCGTTTGGTTGAATTGGCCCACACGATCGGTAGGCCATGCTCACCTCATCGCTAGCCGCTGACTTCGGAACGCGATAGAGTCGCTCTTGAATTGCGCGCCAAACTGACGTACAGTCCACGGGGAGTTCGAGGGATTCACAAGGGCTTGACGGCTTACACCTTTGAAAGGTCATCGACTGCAATGGAAACGACCCCAAACGTCTTGAAGATTGACATTTTTGAGCTAGGTACCGACGACAAAAGACAATTTATTAAGAACATTGTCGACAGTTACCATCATGACTGGGATGTTCTTGCGGAGCTTTGCCAGAATTCAGTCGATGCGATCCGTGAGAAAGGGTCCGTCAATGGCCAAATCCGCCTGCGCTTCGACCGAACAAACCATAGTATCGAGGTCACGGACACGGGCATAGGTATGACTCGGGATAAAGCCTCGCGTGCACTATCGCCGAGCGTTACATATAAGAGCGGTCAAGCAAAGCTGATAGGAGAAAAGGGCCTGGGTTTGACGTTTTGTGCCTTCCGAACCAATAAAATCACGACAGAGACTTCGAGGGGAGACGGCCAAGTGCATACTGCCGTTTTCGTTGGCGCTCGCGACTGGCTCGAGGAGCGCACGGCGGAAAGGCCGATGGTTACTATCACCACTAGAGACGAGCAATCACAGTCCTTTACGAAGGTAATTGCGGAAGATGTCCTTGCCGATTTCAACTTGGAGGAGCCTCGTTTGCAACACCTGCTTGTCACCAAGACCGCTCTGGGCAGTACATACCCGCTCTGGCCCCAGTTGAAAAACAAGGACGCTGATATCGAAATTACACTCGCCATCGTCGAGGCAACCGGTACCGAAAAGGTGATAAAGCTTTCGAACTGTTATTGGCACCCCGCTGACCACCTGATTCACAAGAAGTCGCTGCAGGAAACCAAGGAACTTGCACAGAACAATAAAATCCGAGACTTTAAGGGTTGGGGGCTTACGGACAAGCGCCAGATGTTAGTAGGGGGCAGACAAGCCTATTTCTACACGTTGATGCTAAGTGTTCCGGAATATGACAAATTGGCGGAGCAGGAAAGCCTTCTCGCCCGATACAAGCTTCGGCAAAAGGATGCCGAACGGACCGGCGGAGAGGTGCTCCGGTCTGATGAACCCGGGGACATCGAGCCCGGGATTTATCTCTCCGTGCGAGGAATGCCAACAGGCATAACCTTGCCTTTTCCGACTGGAACCACGGAAGCTGGCTATTGGAACAATTTCTATTTTCTCGTCGACGCGGAATGGCTGACTTTTCGACGCCGGCCGCAAGGTTGTCCCCGGTCGAACTCAGGAAGTTATCAAGCGAGCGTGTAAGTCTATCTGGGATGAAATGCGAGCCTGGAAAACGCGGTTCGTGGGGCACGAAGGTGAGGATAGCGTTGACCAGTTTGCCGAGAGGCAAAAGCTCCATGCACGACTGGAGAGGGTCAAGGCTTACACGAATCTCGGGTTAGGGAAGATACCCTTCGCGAAGGAGCCACAAAACGAGCAGGCCACAATCGCGGTCTTTTACGAAATCCTGGGCAGGGGCCTTCTAAAGGGGTACCAAACCTTCGACATAAATACGGCCTCCACTTACGACGCGGTAATCAAATATAGCCTGTCGGGATCGGACGTTGGCGCGCAGGCCCTGCAAATCTGGCGCGAAAAGTCAAACAAGAAGACCGTACAGAGTATTGACTACTTTCCATTGAACGTTGAATTCAAGTACGAAGCCGCCGACATTCTCGAAGACCTAGAGGAAAAAACCAAATACCTTGACCAGATCGACCTCCTAGTCTGCTGGTTCTGCGACGACGCGCGGTTTGAGAGTGCTGGGGCGGCCGTCCACCCGATTGAGCGCGATGCGGAACTCTTCAACGGCGCAAGCAAGAGATTAGAATTTGGGCCGTCATTCTCGACCCAACGAAGTGTTTACGTTATTGAACTTAAGCAGCTTGCCAAAAGCTTAGAGACAGAAGGGTAGTGACGGATTCAAGTAAGGCTGACCAGTGCGGGCCGCGACTATGCGTCGTATCATCGGATTGCAGAGCGGTGAATTACTAGTCGGCGCTCTGGTCTGGACAAGCTATCTACACGCCGTAAGGGCCCTAGCGGTCTTCGATACAACCTCACGCGACGCGGCATAATCCGCGCCGCGGGTCCGTTGATGCCCTACGCTTCCCAAATGACTACTGCCAGGCCCATGTCCGCTCGGCGACGCGTGGATGGGAACGTCCTTCGGTTCTCGTTGTGGGTCGGGGCCATCGCGGCTTTTTTCGCAAGAATGGTTTACATCGCGTCTGCGCTTCCCAACATACAACGGTCAAAGCACAGCAATGCGCGCGCGTTCGAGGAAGTAAATTGCGCCGGGGAAGTGTGCGACACAACTAGGTTCGCCAAAGACTGGCAATCCGACCAAGCCGACTACGTGATCGACATGCAGACGAGGTATCTGATCGCTTTTCCTACCTCGACGGAGGAGGATACTGAGCACTTTAGCCCGCTCGATTATTTTGACACTGCCTTTATCGAGAAATTCCGACAACCCGCTTCGTACAACACGCTCGACGGTGAGGTCTGGAGATTGTATTCCAAGGAACTTACATCAAAGGATGTCCACCTCGATATCCTAATTGGCTACGCCATGAAGTCCTCGTGGAAGATCGTCGGCACTCCGGCGTCGCCCCTTGACACGGTGGACGCGGCGCTTAAACGCGAGGCAGATGGACTGGGGGGCAACTTCGCGGCTCAAGGATCGGTCGCCTCAGGCTCAAGGATCGGACTGTCATCAGATGGATTCGTAATTGTGGATGCAAGAACCGGGCAGATTCAACTCGCTGGCCCATGGCTTCCCGAATTTCTGTCCGCAAATGCGAGGTTGCCGAACTCGGGCTACCGGCTCTACGCACGGAATAGCAATCTTTACCTTCTTATAACTGAAGGACAGAGACGGCTTTTGGCTGCATCCATTACGAAGCTCGGACGTGTTTCGTGGCTTCTGACGCTTTGCGCCGCGGCGTTCCTGGGCATGACCTCTTTGGCACGCGCGCTCAGCCGGAGGTACCTCCGGAATTATTTTGCCCTTTCAGGTATTCAAGTGCCCACCCTCGACGGCGCTCTGAGAACCGGAGAAGGCCAACAGGTGGAGTTTAAGCGGGGCCTCTCTGATGAGGTAGTGAAGTCCGGCTCCGTTGACACCGAGTTATTGAAATCTATCGCCGCCTTCGCGAACACGAACGCTGGCGTGATCCTGGTCGGGGTCGACGACACGGGCCACGTCAAGGGTTTGGACCTCGATTTCAAGAGGAGGGATGCTTTGGAAAGGCGAATCCACCAGCTCGCCCGCACCCGCATAAAACCAACGCCGCCGATCCAGGTTGTATTCGAGCAGGTGCGCGGCATTTTGATCGCGAAGATTTCCGTGGCGCGGGGTGAAGCCCCGCTCTACATGACGGACGGCATAGTTTATCTGCGCCAAGGGTCTGCGGACGTACAAGCGCAACCTGATGACTTGACGCGCCTGGTCGCGGAATTCGCGTTCTAACTCATTGCCTCAACCGATTTGTACTTTCCCCACGCTCGTTTGATCCTAGGCTTTGCCCTGACGGTAAGTCGCCAAACCGTCTTTCTGTTACTTTGGGGGGATGTGAGGGGATGGCGCGGCGCAGCGCACATTCGGGAATGTAGAAACTCTAGGCGCCGGCTTCCGGCCGGCACAGCAGCCGCCAAGATGGCGGCGTTACGTTCAAATAGCGCCTCTTGCCTTATCTCAAGCGTTCGTAGGCTGGTGGATCGTCTACATCGATGAGGATGCCGCGGTCGGCGACTTCTACAAATTGAGTTTCATTGCGGTATTTGCGGATAACCGCGTTGGCGGGTTCTACGGGTAGGAGCGCGAGCAGCTCTGGAAACAGTCCCTGGCTGATGACGACGGGGTGGCCGCGCTCCCCCTTATAGGTTGGGATGAGGACCGGCGGGTGTGTCGATTCGAAGCTCACTCTTAATTTCGCAATAACCTCGGGAGAGATCGCCGGGTGATCAACGAGGCAGAGGATCACGGCTTCCGGCGAGTCCGCTGCCGCCGCGGCTAGCCCCAGTTGCAGCGAAGAGGTTTGCCCCCGCAGGTACTCTTGGTTGATCACTACGCGCACTCTTCCGAGGTCGACCGCGCGCTGGATGGCTTCGGCGTGATGGCCCAAAACCACGGTGACCTTTTCGATTCCGGCAGCGCCAAGATTGCCCATGATGGTCTCAAGAAAGGTTCGTCCACGGTACGTGAGCAGGGCCTTGTCGCGTCCCATGCGACGGGATTCGCCAGCGGCGAGAATCAGGCCGGCAATCATGTGGTGTGTTGTGCTTTCGGCTTGTATGCGAGGGAAGATGCGCTGGGCGCGGTGTTGCGCCGGACTGCGATCATCTCCGCGACGATCGCCACGGCGATTTCTTCCGGGGTGAGCGCGCCAATATCGAGCCCGATGGGTGAATTCACCCGCTCAAGGCTTTCCACCGGGACGCCTTCGCGCTCCAGGACCTTGCAAATTTCGATGAACTTGCGCTTGCTTCCAATCATTCCGATGTAACGCGCAGGCGTGGTCACGGCCCAGCGCAGACAATCGAGATCGCCCTTGTGCCCGCGCGTGACCAGCACCAAGTAGGTGTGGCTGTTTACACTGATCTTTGAGAAGATCTCTTCCCAGGGCCCCGCATAGGTTTCCGAGGCTTCAGGGAAACGCTCCTTGTTGGCAAAGGCTTCACGGTCGTCGGCCACCGCAACGTCAAAACCTGCAATCTTCGCCACCTTGGCAACGTTCAGACCGACGTGGCCGCCGCCGAGGATGAATGCCGTGGGTGTGGCCAGGATGGGCTCAACGAAAATGTCGAGCGAGCCGCCGCAAATGAGGCCATTGTCGAATTCCGGGTTGGCGTTCAGATTAAAGTGCAGCCGCCGCGGCTTCTCCTCGCGCATCACTTCCTGCGCCACCGACCACACCTCGGCTTCTACGCACCCGCCACCCACCGTGCCGGCGAACGAGCCATCATCGCGAACCAGAATCTTGGAACTCTCGTGGCTGGGAATCGACCCCTGCACTTCAACTATCGTGGCCAGCGCGCCCTTGCGCCCCGCCTTCCGCAGTCGAACGATCTCTTCAAAAATATCCATACA
>CAZCVY010000157.1:0-16402 GCA_964501985.1 uncultured Acidobacteriota bacterium
CTTCCAGTGCAGGGTCATCGTGGCGTTTGGAGGCTGAAGAGCCTCGCCCGCCGCAAAATACCCGTTCGCCCGCAGCTTATCGTCGTACTCAAAACATTCGTCCACCATGGCGCGGCGTTCATACTCGCTCATGTTCTCGAATTTGCCCGGCTGGACATGTCCCAAACAGATGTATTTCATGACAGACCTCCGTATCGGATGCTATTAGAGTCAGAAACGCAACGAATCGGCTCGGCTTGCGTTGCGACTATTTTTGTCCGGGCATCTGGGCGCGCACCCGCTCCTCTCGCTCTTTGGCCTCGGGAGTGAGGTTGGCCGCGAAATCCTCCGCCTCGAATACCTGGCGGATTTCCACTTCAATACCTCCGCCGAAGGGCGCGCGCTTAAGCCATTCGATTGCTTCTTCCTTTGATTTCACCTGCCACAGCCAGAAGCCGGCGATCAAATCTTTCGTCTCGGCGAAGGGGCCGTCTGTCACGATGCGCTTCGCTCCTTCGAACTTGACGCGCGCACCCTTTGAACTCGGGTAAAGTCCATCAGCCGCAAGCAGAACTCCGGCTTTCGCCAGTTCTTCGTTGTACTTCCCCATGTCGGTCAGGATTTCTGGGCCGGGCATCACGCCCGCCTCCGATTCCTTGCTCGCTTTCACTAGCACCATGAATTTCATGTTTGTGCCTCCGGTATTTGTTATGGATGCCCGGTTTCCCGGTAGACCCCGTGCGCCGGGTTCCTGGCTCCAGCTATAGATCGAACGAGGTGTATCAGAATCGACAGGTTCGGATGGTTTCTTTGGGTTCCAAATCTCTGCGTCTCCGCGTCTCTGCGCGAGAGGATTCTTTTCGAACCTTCCAATGATATTGGACCTCTTTGCGGTTCGCAAAATGGGATATGCTTGCTCGCTGGCCTGGGGCACCGGTCAGCCCCCGGACTATCACCTCATTCGAGGAGTGGGAGTGGCTTTTAGCTGGATCGATCTTGCCGTCGTCGTTGCCTACATTGTTGCCATCACGGCCTTTGGGGCGCGTTTCCGCAAAGGCCAGCGGACACTGCGGGATTACTTTTTGGGGGGGAACCGCCTGCCCTGGTGGGCCATCACCCTTTCGATTGTCTGCGCCGAAACCAGCATTCTGACCATCATCAGCACCCCCGGCATTGCGTTTCGCTCGAACCTGGGATTCCTTCAGCTCGTGTTTGGGTACCTGCTGGCGCGGGTCGTGGTGAGCTTCCTCCTCATTCCCCGTTATTTTGCCGGCGACCTCTACACGGCCTACCAGCTCATCGAGCAGCGTTTTGGACACGCGCTAAGAATGTTCACTGCCGGCTTGTTTCTGGTCATGCGCGCGCTCGCTGAGGGAGCGCGGGTGTTCGCGATTTCCATCGTTATTGGGATCATTTTCAAAACCGGCGTCGCAGCCTCACTGGTTATTATCTTCGTGCTGACCTTGCTCTATACGCTTGAGGGTGGCCTGACGGCGGTGATCTGGACGGATGTCATTCAACTTACCATCTACATTGCGGGGACGGTGGCCGCTCTCTTTTTGGCCCTGCACGCTATTCCCGGCGGTTGGGGAGAAGTGGTGCGCGTGGCGCAGGCGGCGGGTGGCAAATTCACCGTCTTCAATTTCCATTTTGACTGGAACCAGCCCTACCTGTTTTGGACGGGATTGGTGGGCGGGATGTTTCTGAACACCGCGAGCCACGGCACAGACCAATTGATCGTGCAGCAATTGCTCGCCGCGCGCAGCCGCCGCCAAAGCCAAGGCGCGCTGTTGGCAAGCGGAGTGGTGGTCTTGCTCCAATTCACGCTCTTCCTGGTGGTGGGGGTGGTACTCTACGCGTTCTATCAGCATTTCCCGCCAAGGGTTCCGTTCAGCCGGCCTGACCAGATTTATCCCACCTTTGTCATTACCCGGCTTCCGGTGGGGCTCTGCGGCCTGCTTACCGCCGCCATCCTTGCTGCCGGCATGGCCAACCTGAGCGCCGCGCTGAATTCCCTGGCGTCGAGTTCGGTGATGGATTTCTACAAACCCTTGGCGCGCCCGAGAGCGGATGATCGGCATTACCTGCGCGTGTCGCGCCTCGCGACGCTGATTTGGGGAGCAGTGATCATCACCATCGCCTTGGCGGCTCAGTATCTCCAGCGCAGCGCGCTGGAACTCGCGCTCACTGTAGCCAGCGTTCCGTACGGCAGTATGCTAGGGATCTTCATGCTCGGGGTCCTGACCCGCCGCGCTACCAGCCGCGGCGCCTTCGTGGGCGCGCTGTGCGCCCTTGCCACCCTGGCTTATGTCATCCACAACACCACCATCGCCTGGACGTGGTACGTCGCCATTGGAACGGTCGTAACCTTTAGTGTGGGAATCCTGGTGAGCATGGCAACGGCAGCGTCCGTGGCGGTTGAACGGGGTTGAAATTCTGAATTCTGAATTCTGAATTATGAATTGCCGACCGAATGCGCCGAATGATGTATCCAAACAGAGTGATTCGCCCTCGCTTCATCATTTACTATTCGGCATTCATCGTCCAGAATGCAGGGGTACGGCGTGGTTGGGTCGCAATTCAAAGAAGAATTCACCACAGAGGCACGGAGATCACGGAGGAAAAGCCGTGGGCTGCAAGTTCGTGTAACGCAATCTCTCTCCGCGTTCGCAGAGTGTTTTTCTCCGTGCTCTCCGTGTCTCTGTGGTGAACCTTTTCCTCGCCGCGCGCGAAGAGGTCGACTTTTGACCGCAGCAGAGCACCATGCGCAATGAATCTCAGAACGAGTTGGTGAAAGGCCTCGGGGTGTTCGGCGCCACGTCGGTCGTAGCCGGCACGATGATCGGGACCGCGATTTTCGTGGTTCCCGGCATCATGCTGCAACTGGTGGGCACGCCCTCGATGGTTGTTGCCGTGTTCGTGGCTGCCGGCATCCTGAGTCTATTCGGAGCTCTTGCTTATGCTGAGCTGGGCGCGGCGATGCCGGAAGCGGGCGGGGAATTCGTTTACATGCATCGCGCTTACGGCCCTCTATTCGGATTCCTTTATGGCTGGACGCAATTCATCATTGCCAAGACAGCTTCGATTGCCGCGATCGCCACGGGTTTTGTCCTCTACCTCGCTTACTTCTTCCCGCGCTTGCACGACACCGTATGGGGAACTTCCCTCGGTGTTGGCGGCCACGCACTGGACCTGCACCTGACGGGGCTCCAGATTGGCGCCACGCTGATGGTGCTGCTGCTTTCCGGGTTGAATATTCTGGGCGTTCGCCGGAGCGGCGCCGTACAAACCGTTTTCACTGCATCGAAGCTACTCGTCCTCGCCGTCCTGATCGTATTGGGCCTTACCTACGGCCACGGCTCGTGGGAGGGCTTTCACCCCTTCCTCCCGGCGGGGGGGCACGCCGGTTTGCTCACGGCTTTTGGTGTGGCCACGGTCTCTGCACTTTGGGCTTACGATGGATGGAACAATCTCAGCATGGTGGCCGGTGAAGTCAAGAATCCCCAACGCAATATGCCCCTGGCGCTAATTGGCGGAGCGCTGCTGGTGCTCATCGTATATGTCCTGGTAAATCTTGCTTACTTCCATGTGCTGCCCGCGGCACAGGTTTTGGGCACGAAAACCGTGGCGTCGGACACTGCCCGGCGATTTTTGGGCAGCGCCGGGGGAGCGTTCATTGCCGTAGGCGTCATGATTTCGACGTTCGCCACGCTCAACGGCTCCGTTCTGTCGGGCTCACGCGTTCCCTACGCCACCGCGCGCGAGGGCCTTTTCCCGGCCGCCCTGGGCGCCGTTCATCCCCGCTTCCACACCCCCGCAGTATCCCTGGTATGGCAGGCCATCATCGCAGGAATATTCACCCTGACGGGCGGGTATGAGTCGCTTTACACGAAAGCGATTTTTTCTGAGTTCCTCTTTTACGCGCTCTGCACGGCCGGGGTGTTTGTGCTGCGCCGGCGGGAGCCTGACCTGCCGCGTCCATACCGGACTTGGGGATACCCCGTGGTTCCGGCGGTTTTCGTCATTCTCTCGGTGTGCCTTCTGGTGAATACTTTTTGGCAGCAACGCGTTGACTCCCTGTGGGGAGTGATGCTGGTGGGCAGCGGCATTCCCGCATACTGGATCTGGAAGGCATGGGCCCGACATTCTTCGTGAGGGGAAACTGGAAAATCGAAACTGGAAACTAGAGACTGGAAATTAGAAACTGGAAAATCGTCATCCGCGGCCACTCCTTTGGTATTAGAATGACGAGCTTCAAATTTCGCATCGAAACTTTCAAGTTTCGAATTTTTAGTTTCCAGTTTCGATTTCTAAACCAATGGTAGTTAAGATTCTCATTTTCCAACTCATTTTTCTGGCAGTCACGTTCCCGGTTGCGGCGCGGAGCTTGGCTCGAGGGACAGCGCGTCTCCCAACGGAAAGATCTATCAAGGCGGCGGCCCTGGCGAGGGCGCGGGAGAGAGTCTTGACCACGCGCCCGCTGGCGCTGTTCTACTACTCCGGCGATTCGCTGGGCATGCCTTCGCTCCAAGCGCACTCGGACGCCATCACCCTGCTGGCACCGCAATGCTATGAGCTCGACGGCGCAGGAGCGCTGCACGGCAAGTTTTCCGCGAGGGCTCTGGAGGTGGCAAGGGGCGCCGGACTGCCCCTTATGCCGCTCGTGACCAATTCCGGCTTTGACCGCCTGGCCGCGCACCAACTGCTACAAAACGCCAAAGCGCAGGCGCGCGCCGCAACCAACCTGGCGGAAGTTGCGGAACGCGACGAATACGTCGGTTGGCAACTCGATCTCGAGGACATCGATCCGGCGGACGAGTCTGCCTACACTCGCTTCACGGCGCGCGTGGCGGGCCGCTTGCATCACGACCAGCGCCTTCTGAGCGTCGCGGTAGTCCCGCGCTTTTCTGACAGGTTTCCCGACAGCTCCAAGCCGGGTTTTCACACCAGTGAATGGGGCGCGGCGTATGATTTCCGAGGCCTGGGGCGCATTGCCGATTTCCTGGTGATCATGGCTTACGATCAACACACTCCCTTGACCCCGCCCGGCCCAATAGCTGCCTACGATTGGGTGAGCGCGGCCCTCGACTATGCCGTCCGCCGTATGCCCCCGTCAAAAATCTTGCTTGGCGTTCCTTTCTATGGCCGCGAGTGGGCGGAAACCTCCGGCGCCACCACGTGTCACAGCCTCGCATACAAGGATCTGAAGCCTTTCCTCGAAGATCCTGCGAGCGAGCGGCATTGGGACGACCTCTGGCGAACCACCTGGTTCGTCCTACAAGAGGGCGAGACCCAGCGCACCGCGTGGTTCGACGACGCCCGCAGCCTGCGCGAAAAACTGGCGCTGGTACCGCTTTACCACCTGCGCGGATACGCCGCCTGGCGGCTAGGCGCGGAAGACCCGGAGTTTTGGCAGTCGGAAGGGCAGTGATACCGGCTCGTGACCGGCAGGGGCTGATGAGGTCGTAGCGGCGAGTTTACCTCGCCTCGGGCGGCGTAAGGCCGCCCCTACATCGAACTAAGCCTTGGCCTTTATTGCAACTCCCTTGGAGCCCTCCTTCCTATCCTGTTAGACTCTATATCTTTCGACCAACCTCATTCCTCGGGAGAAACTATGCGAACTCGCGCGTGTGTGGGTATGGCGACATTGGTGTTGACCGCCCTTTCAACCCCTGCTCGGGGCGCGGAGCATACCTGGGTCATTTACTCGGCGGGCGATCTCGACGAGCGCATCGAGCGCCAACTCGAATTGTTGGCGGTGCACGATCAGGCCCTGATCCGGATCGTGAAGGGTGCCGCGGAAGGATCGCGAGAGGCTCCTGCGGCCGGTGGTCTATCGATTGAATTCCTTTCGGTAAAAAGTGTTGACGCTTTCCTCGACGATCTCAAGCGCGAAGCGGGCTCGACCGCCACCGAGCCGACGATGGAACTCGCCCGGGACGGTTACATCATCGAGGCCTCCTACCCTCGCGCGGCGGCTCCCAGCCGGCTTCGTATCACCGCGAGCACCGGGCAAGGGTTTCACAATGCCTTGCTGAGAATCCCGGATTTGTTGGCGCTCGCGCCGTCGAACCTTGTGAGCCAGCTTCTACCCCACCCGCAGACCTTGCGCATTGAGAAAAACGGCACCTCTGCCGTTATCGCGGACTTCCCCTCATTTCCGGAGCGCGGGGTGGTGGAAGGTTTTTACGGCACCCCCTGGACGCATCAGGATCGTCTCGACATTCTGCGTTTTGAGGGGGCGCACGGCATGAATGTGTATTACTACGCGCCCAAAGACGATCCCTACCACCGCAAGCTCTGGCGTGACGCCTACCCACCCGAGGGGCAAAAGCAACTGGGCGAGCTTGCCCGGACCGCGCAGCACGAGTTCGTGGACTTCTGTTTCGCCATCAGTCCGGGCCTCACCATGGCCTACTCCAGCGATCATGACTTCGAGGTTCTGACCAGCAAACTCGCGAGCGTCGGCAAGCTGGGCGTTTCCTGCTTCGCCCTTTTTCTCGATGACGTGCCGCAGGATATGCAGGATGCCCAGGACAAGGCCCAGTTCAAGACGCTGGCGCAGGCACACATCTACCTCACCAACAAACTGTACAAGCACCTGAAGGAGCAATCCGCCGCAAACCGCCTGGTGCTGACGCCTACGACTTACACCAATGAGTGGGGCAATCGCGACTACATCAAGGAACTGGGCGCGGGCGTTGATCCCGATGTTCCCATCGTTTGGACCGGGCCGAAGGTGTTTTCTCCCGCCATTACCGCGGAGCAAACGCGCGAATGGAGCGAATACCTTCATCGCAATCCGCTCATTTGGGATAACTTTCCGGTGAACGATGGCGCGCGTTGGTGCCGCTACCTGGGCCCCCTCACCGGGCGCGATCCGCATCTGGCCGGCGCGGCTCGCGGCATCGTTTCCAATCCGATGAACGAAGCACGCGCGTCAATGATTCCCCTGCAAACAATTTCTGATTTTTTGTGGAACGCCGCCGCTTACGATCCCGCGCAATCGGAAACTGATGCCATCGTGAGCCAATACGGCCAGGATGCGCCGCGGCTGCTCGCTCCATTTCTGAGGACTTACGCAACATCCTACTACTGGGAAGACGGGATTTTCACCGGGCTGTTCAAAGAGCGCCACCACCGGTTGGACGTCGAGAAAATGCAATCAACGCTCACGGAATTGAGTACAACGCTCCAGCATCTGCGCTACCAGCGCCGGCTCCAGCCGTTGCTCGACGAGATTGCGCCAGCAGTCAAGCGCACTGATGAGCGTTTGGCCGAAGTTAAAGCTGATCTTGCATTCAAGCATCTGCCCGACGGCGCGCTCGAGTGGGATGAAAATTACGAAGCGCTTCAAGCGTATCATCTGCCACAATCCCCCAACCTGGACGGTGACTTTTCCAAGTGGGAAAGTGGTCCCATCTATCGGCTGGATGAGCGAGGCCAGGTGTCGAGTGGCCCCAAACTTTGGAAAGGCCCACAGGAGTTGTCGGCGCGTGTGGCCTTGGCCTGGGACGAAAGCTTTCTTTACGTTGGCGTCGACGTCACCGATCCCAATTTCCATCAGCCGTTCTTTGCGCGCGGCATCCAGAACGGCGATACCTTTGCGCTGAATCTGGAAACGGGTTTCCGCAAGAACTTTTATGCGATCGAACCTACCGGCGATGAGTACACCCTGTATTTCAGCCCTGGCAATTTCTCCGACGTCAAACCCAGTATTTTCTCCGACGAAGATTATCTGCCGCCGCGGCCACAGCCGCACAATTATATGCAGGAGATTTTTACGGCGTGGAGGAAAAGCACCAACGGATATACCGGAGACATCGCGATCCCAGTCACCTTTTTCGAGGGCGGCAAGTTCGGTCCGGGGTATGAATTAGGATTGGCGTTTAAGACTACGAAAATGATTCGTCCCGCCCGCACCTCCGACGGGGAAGACCTGGAACGGGTGGTGCTTCATTCCAAGAAAGACCGCCTGTTTGCCGCGACCTCTGGGAACCCGTCTTCATATCCACGTGTGGTGTTGACCGACACGAAGCCTTAGGCAGCAGCTCAGCGGGGCCCTTGCAGTGCTGGGGGAGAAGCTACTACGAGCCACTTCCGCCTGCCGCTTTCTTCTCCAAGGCAGGCATGATGTATTGGGTCACGAACTGCTCGTACTGCGCTTGTATCTCCGGAGTGACGGTGGTCGTCGCCAATGCGCCTCCATCTGACGAGGGCTGAAAATACACGTCACCCGATTTGCCGAAGGGGCCCGGGTCAGTCTTGGTGAACTTCGCGGTGTCGTTTTCGGCGAATTCGTAAATCTGCTTGGGGGTGTAAGTCTTCAACTGGTCGGGTGTAAGTTGGGCGACCGTCCGCACGTGAATGTTCAGCTTTCCAAATCCGCGGTCCTTGCCGTAATCGACGCGGATGATGCGTTGCTGGGGTTGCCCAGGGTTCTTCGGATCGTTCGCGACATCAGCCAGCACATAGAAGTCGTCCAGCTTTCCGCTGTACTTTGAATCTAGAAGACTGTAGAGGCGAAGGGTTGGATCATCAGAACTGACCTGAGTGGACTTGTCCTTCGCGCCCATGGGTCGAGCGGCGCCGCCCAATACCAGGAGTGTAAATGCGGCGCCAACAATTATCATGAGTGCCCGAGCCTGAAATCTCATGGTTCCCCCTGACGCGTAAACCAAAATGTAATTAGCATTCTCAGCGGCCAAACGCGAGGTGCCGTACGGGAGATACTATCGCCGCGCTGGGCATAAGACAATACCTGAATTTGTGAACCCTCCCAGCGTTCTCCTTGCTCGCTGATGCGGCGCGGAGTTGTTCAAAATCTCCGCCGCCTGTATACTCGAAAATCGGCTTGGCGGAAATCAATCTTCGAAATCTGAGGTAGGAGGTCAAGGTCATCTTGAAAGCTACCCTTCGCATCCTTGCGGGCGCGCTCGTGTTGTGTGCGGTGATGTTCCTTCTCATGTTCTCGGCTTGGCCGGCGCAGAATTCCAGTTTTCACAATGCGCCAGCTTCGGCGAAGGCAATGAAGAATCCTTACGAAGGCCAGCACCCCGCTTCCGCCAAGTCCGCCTATCATGTCCGCTGCGCGAACTGCCACGGAGAAAACGGCGAAGGTTCGGGAAACTTGCCCGCATTGGCCCGCGGTCCAGCGCAGGCCGCCACCGACGGCGAACTCTTCTGGTACATCACCAAAGGCGACGTGGGCAACGGCATGCCGTCGTGGGAGACTCTATCGGCGCAGGAGAGGTGGCAGATCATCAACTTTATCCGCGTCCTGGGCGGCTCCAAACCAGGATCCCCGCGTGTTCGCCTTTCACCCGCCGAAGCCGCCGTTGCGGGCGTGAGCGCTCCCCCGCCCAAGCCTCCTTTTACCGACTACCGATACGAGAAACCCGGCACGATTCGCAAGGTCACACTTGAAGATCTGCCTGCTCCCTTCGCCACCGCATCTGCCGGGAATGGCCCGCAAGTGGTGCCGCGCCCGGAGAAGGCATGGCCGCAGGTGTTGCCGGGTTTCAAAGTTGAGCAATACACGACCGGGCTCAACAATCCCCGCTTGATCCGCAGGGCGCCCAATGGCGATCTTTTCGTCGCCGAAAGCGACCCCGGCGACATTCGCGTCTATCGCGGAATCACCGCCGAGGGCAAGCCGGAGCAGTCGGAGCTCTTCGTCGCCGGTCTCAACCTGCCCTTCGGCATCAACTTTTATCCTCCTGGGCCGAATCCGCAATGGATCTATGTTGGCAACACCGACGCGGTGCTGCGTTTCCCCTATCAGAACGGGGACCTGAAAGCACGCGGGCCCTCGGAACATCTAGCCGACCTGCCCCACGGCGGCGGGCATATTACGCGCGACATTCAGTTCACGCCCGACGGAAGCAAAATGTTCGTCTCCGTGGGCTCGGCCTCCAACGTGGATGATGCGGATACGACACCGGCGGAAGAGAACCGCGCGGATGTGCTCGAGTTCAATCCGGACGGATCGGCGATGCGCATCTACGCCTACGGCATTCGCAATTGTGTCGGTCTGGCGGTGAATCCACTGACGAGCGAATTGTGGTGTTCGGTGAACGAACGGGACGCCCTCGGTGACAATCTGGTTCCGGACTATATCACTCATGTTCAGGATGGCGGCTTCTATGGCTGGCCGTGGTGGTATATGGGCGGCCACCAGGATCCGCGGCACGAGGGCAAGCACCCCGAGTTGAAAGACAAAGTCATCACCCCCGATGTCATCTTGCACCCGCACAACGCCTCGTTGGAGATGACCTTCTACGACGGCAAACAATTCCCGGCGGAGTATCAGGGCGATATCTTTGCCTGCGAGCACGGCTCGTGGAACCGATCGGTGCGCGTCGGGTACGAGTTGATTCGCGTGCCTCTGCATCAAACCGGCCATGCGAGCGGTGAATATGAGGATTTCATGACGGGATTTGTCGTCGACAATGGCCACGTTTGGGGACGCCCGGTAGGCGTCGCCGTTGCCCCGGACGGCTCCCTGCTGGTGACCGACGACGGCTCGAATTCCATCTGGCGAATTAGTTACTCGGGAAAATAAGAAAATCGTCGCGACACCAGGATCAGCGAGAAACTGCGCGCCGATCATGGCCGATACGCGAGCACTTGGGAGTGCAGTCTTTCCCCCGATGGCGCGAATCGCGAGCATTTGGTAATGCGCCGCCTCTGCCCTTGAACGAATCGCCCGCCTCACGCCGCGCGCAGAGACTTTAGGCAGTTGGGGCAGGTGTAATCCGCGACACTCACCTTCCTGCCGCACGCGGGGCAACGGAGCGTGCCTGGAGGTTCCTGCCGGGCTCGTGCCGCGAAAGGCAGCACTGGGGCCGGAGTCCCTTGCCCCTGGGCGACCGCAAGCTCTGCACGTTTAGCGCCTCCCGTCACCAGCATCTTCAAGCCCATGGTCGAAAGCACCACGCCGCCGATAAGGACGACGAATGAATATGCCAGCGACCCAAACTTGATCACGCCGAAATCAATTTCCCGCGGGTTGCGGGGATTGTAGCGAATCGGGTGATGCGTTCCCTTTGAGTACATCTGCGCCAGACTTGCGGCAGTCTGATCGAAACTGTCGGAAGTGTAAACGGAGGAAGCTTCGGCGACGTAATCCCGGCCGCCGACCTTGTAACGGAATTCAACCCTTGGCGTGTAGCGATGAATTGGCATTCCCCCCTTCGCGTAGGGAGCCTGCAAGACCTCTTGCACGCCGGAGCGCACCACCACTCCGTCCGTGCTCGGCCAAATACTCCATACAATGTGAAGCTGGCGACCCGTCCAGATTCCCGCAAGAACCAGCGACAGTCCCACGATGAGCCCCAACTTACCCTTGCTGATGCGCTCCCTCCTGCTTTCTTGCTTGTCCATGGTGTTTTTGTGCCAGAAAAGGTCATGCTCTTCTCAGCACACCTCCATTGCAAATTCGGACAGGAATGCACAATCGGCGAGGGACGAGGTCCTGAGGAAATTGTACCACCGCGGAAAACAAGTGCAAGTGGTCTGAGAGATCGGGTGATCGCATCGATGAGATTACAGTTTCTCGCATTTCGGGAGGCCTCATGATGTCTTGCCGAGAAAGCGGATTGCGAAGGTCGGCCCACCCCAAATCCCTAACACTACTAAGTTAAGATAAGGTGCTCGATTTCGCTTACGAATTCCTATCGTCCTCGGCGCAAAGTTTGGAGACAGGATTGCTCACCTACAAATTGGTTGTGTGAGTTCGCGCGCCCTCGGCGGAGTAGGAAAGCTGCTCCTGCGGGCCGGAAGTCGCCAGAGGAAGAGACGAATGGACCCTTCGAAGGCCGTACAAATCGACATTTTATCGATGCTAGTCAAGCCCACTGACGAAAATAAAAAAAACATCAAAAATGAAGGTTGCTCCCAATAAGTTGATGAAAACAAAAGGAAAAATATCGGACAAAACGGATCATCCCAATGAGTGTATGAAAACAAACGAGTTATACAGAATAGCCGACTAATTGCCGATTACTTATAGAAAGCAAAACCGGTTAGATCACTTTTTGACCCGAAATACTCCCGGTTTTTTCGCTCCTTCCCCCTTACCCGGATAACTTGCAGAAAATAATGGCCTTATGGCGACGGTCTTTGCCGCATCCAGATAAGTAACTGAAAAGTAAGTCATTTAAGCGGAGGGCAAAGCGCGCCCGCGCCACGAGCTCCCGCGGATTGGCTGTGGTCAGGGAGTCTTGGGCCGCAGCCTGCTGCTGGGCGCTTAGTGCTTCCGCTAAAGCTGACGGAGTTCCCGAATTTGACGTGGGGCGGCTCTACGCCGCCATATGGCGAGGTAAACTCGCCGCTGCGAGTTCGAGCTGAGACACTGCTAAACTTGCTTGAGCTCCGGCTCACTTGCAAGCCTTGCATTCCTCTGTCACCATGAACAACCCATGCGGTGGATTGAATCACCTGTTGATGCAGAAACGGCCCGACGCCTCGCGGGCGAACTGAAGGTCTCGCCGCTGGTGGCGCGGTTGCTCGCGCTGCGGGGTCTCGCGGAACCCGCGGCGGCGCGAGAGTTCCTTCGCCCGAGCCTCGATCAACTCCACCCGCCGGATATGATGGCCGGCATGCGCGAGGCCGTCGCGCGCTTGCGTTGCGCTTTGGACCAACACGAGAAAATCCTGATCTATGGCGACTACGACGTGGACGGCACCATGGCCGTGGTGGTGCTGCTCACGACCCTCCGCATGCTGGGCGCCGAGGTGGAGACGTATGTCCCGCACCGGCTCACCGATGGCTACGGCATGCGCGTGCCGGTGCTCGAGGAGGCCGCGGCCAAGGGATTTCGCGTGGTGATCAGCGTGGACACAGGCATCCGCGAACACGCCGTCCTTGAAAGAGCGCGAGAGCTGGGCGTGGACTGCATCGTGACCGACCATCACCTGCCCGACGGCCACTTGCCCCCCGCCTGCGCCATCCTGAATCCGCGCCGGACAGATTGCAGGTACCCCGAGAAATCGCTGGCGGGCGTGGGAGTAGCCTTCAAGCTGGCACAGGCGCTGCTTGGCGACAGGATGACGGCGAGATTGCTACAATCCTTTTTGAAAGTAGTAGCAATCGGCACCATTGCGGACGTGGTCCCGCTTCTCGGTGAGAACCGCGTCATCGCCCGTTTTGGCTTGGAGGGGCTGCGGCAACCAGCGCAATCCGGCTTGGCCGCGCTGATTGAACTTGCAGGCCTCGCGGGGAAGGAAATTAGTGCCGGCGACGTGGGTTTTCGGCTGGCGCCGCGCTTGAACGCCGCCGGGCGCATGGAAAACGCCCGCGATGTCATTGACCTGTTCACTTCGCCTGATGCCGCGCGCACACGGGAAATCGCCGAACGCTTGGAACGCTTGAACCGCGAGCGGCAGCGGGTGGAAGAAGAAATCCTGCGCGCGATTGTGGCGCAATTGGACCAGCGCGCTAGTCTTATGGAGCAATATTCATTAGTACTGGCAGGCGAGGGATGGCACCGCGGCGTGATCGGGATTGTGGCGCAGCGAGTGGTGGAGCGGTACCATCGTCCGACGCTCGTGATTGGAATCGAGGATGGCGTGGGCGTGGGCTCGGGGCGATCCATAAAGTGCTTTCACCTGCTGAATGCCCTCACCTCGGTCGGCGATCTCTTTCAACGCTTCGGGGGACATGCGCAAGCGGCAGGGTTCGCATTATCCGCAGAACAGATTCCGGAACTCGAACGGCGCTTCGAGGAGCACTCGCGCAGCGTCCTCACGGCCGCGGACAGGGAGCCGGTCTTGCGCGTGGACGCGGCCCTGAACTTAGCGGAGGTGGACTGGCCGCTTTATCAGGACATCATTCAACTTGAACCCTTCGGCATGGGTAACCCCACACCGGTGTTTGGGGCCTGCGGAGTTAGGTTGCTGGCCACACCACGTATCCTCCAGGAAAAGCATCTAAAATTAAGAGTTGGAAATGGAGCGCGCACGCTGGACGCGCTGGGATGGGGGTGGGCGGCGCGAACGCCGTCGCTCGCACCAGGCCAGGATGTGGATTTGGCCTTCACCGTCGAACAAAACAACTATCAGAACATGGCCAGCTTGCAACTTGTGATCAAGGATCTTATGGCAACCGGCGGAATGGGGAATTCGTGGCAACCCGTGGACTAGGTCTCGAGCGGGCCCGCCGGCAAAGATGGCTGACGGGCTTGGTGGCGGCGGGGATTTCCCTGACGGCGCTGGCCGTCGGACTCAGTTACTGGTTGAGCTCCACTCGCCACGCCCCGCCGGCGCAAACCCTTCCCAGTCCCGCCCCGGATGTGAACCAACAACTCTCGGGTTACACCTTTACTCGCTTTGAGCAGGGCCGCGCCGTCTTCACCGTCAAAGCTGCCCGAACGCTGGCTTACCAGCAGAGCAAGTCCACTACGCTGGAAGATGTCACGGTGGAGGTCTTCGGGCGCAAAGGGAATAACAGCGATATTTTGCGGACGCACCAGTGCGAATACAACACCCAATCGGGTGACTTCTTAGGCTCAGGCCCCGTCGAAATCGAATTGGGGGCGCACTCCAGCGACCTTCCAGGCACCGGCTTGCGGGGCAAGCACCGGGTTTTCCTGGAAACATCTAAAGTTGCCTACCACCAGAATGACGCGCTTGCCGAATCCGATGAATCGGTCAAGTTCCGGATGGGGCCCGCTTCCGGAACCGCACTCGGCATGATTTACGCCACGCGCGACGGTTGGGTCGAACTGAAGCATAACGTCGTGGCGGACCTGAAACAGGGGGCCGACCAAGCTCCCCAACCGCCGATCCACCTGACCGCGTCCGCGCTCCGCTATGACAAGGAGGGTGGACAGGTAACCTTAGCGGGACCGGTTGAAGTGACTGAGGGAAAGCGGCGCGCTGTCTCCGACAGCGCCAGCATCGATCTCGACGAGCTCAATCGCGTTTCGCGAGTCAATCTGGAAGGCCATGCGCAAGCATTCGACGTCAATTCCCTCAGGGACGTTGAGCTTCATGCTAACCGCGTGCAGGGAGATTTCGATGCTGCATCCGGTGAATTGCGCCACCTGACTGCGGAAAACGATGTACAGGGTGAATCCAAGGGCAAAGGAAGCACCAGCAGTCTAACTGCTGAGCGTTTCGACATGGACTTGGGCGGCAAGCATCCCCAACCGCTCCATGGGGTCGCCACGGGCAACGTCCATATCAACTTGGAATCTCAACCCGTGCTAAACCTTCCAGAAAAGACCGCCGCGGGCAATGGTCCCGAGAGGAAGACCCTGACATCCGCCGAGGTTAAGTTTGAGTTTCGGCCCGACACCCATGGCTTGAAGACCGCGGAAACCACGGGACCCGGGACGCTTCTTATCAGCCCAGCCGATCCGAAGACGGGAGAGAAGGTCATTACCGCCGGACAATTCCTTATGGCATTCGACGCTCGCAGCCGAATTGAATCTTTGCGCGGCACCGCTCCCACGCAGGTGCTTTTCCGCCCGCCTGCCACGGCCCCGGCGGGTAGCACCTCGCAGCAGAGTCAGGCCGACCAACTCGATGCACTGTTCGATGTTGGCACGCAAACCTTGCGTGAGGTCCTACAAACTGGGAACTACCAATACCGCGATGGTGACCGCCAAGCGAGCGCCGATAACGCCCACTATGATGCTCAGGCACAAACCACGTTACTGCTGGGCCACCCGCAGGTGTGGGATGCAACCACGCGGATAAAGTGTCAGAAAATAACCATCGATATGCGCACCAACACTTCCATTGGTGAAGGGCAGGTGCAGGCCGCCCACCTTCCAAGCCCCGCTCCTGGAGCAACGCCGGCCACGACCCCGGCAATGCCGACCAACGTGCTTGCGGACAAGATGGTAGCGCGCCGCCAGAGCCAAACCGTCCATTATGAAGGGCATGTACGTGCCTGGCAGGGGACGGACGTGGTGGAATCCTCGTCGTTGGACGTGTACCGTGCCGAGAAGCGGGTCAGTTCCGGTTCGCAGGTGGTAACCAGCTATTTGCAACCCGCTGCCATGGTCAGCCAGGACGGGGGGGCCGCTCATTCCACCGGCGAGACTCGCCCGGTGACGGTCCACGCAGACTTTTTGGACTACTTCGATCAGGGCCGACGTGCTCGTTACCATGGCAATGTGCGCATGGTGACAGAAAGCACCACGCTTCAATCTGACCATTTGGATGTTTACTTCAGCCCAGGCGACTCAGCGCAGGGCTCGGAAGTGGATCACGCGGAAGCGGATGGCCACGTTAAGGTTACCCAACCCGGTCGCCTCGGAACTGGCGAGCACGGTGAATATTACGCCGCACCCGGAAAGATTGTCCTCACCGGCGGTCCCCCCGTTTTGATTGATGATAAGAAGGGCTCCACGACGGGCCAGCGTTTGACATTCTTTATTCACGATGATAGGCTTTTTGTGGATGGAGGTGAC
>CAZCVY010000158.1:0-16373 GCA_964501985.1 uncultured Acidobacteriota bacterium
CCCTTCGAGCGCCTTAACAAAGCGAGGTAACCTACGATGTAATAGAAAAAGAAGGTACTTATGCCTCGGGCCAGAGAAATCCCAAAAAATGTATGTATATGATAAAAAAACATTTAGTTCGCTTCATCGGCGCGAGCGGAGTAAAAAAAGGGGAATTAAAAATGCAGGCTACTCCTACGATGTTATTGAAAACAAACGGAGGGAAAACGTCCGCCGGGGCTACTCCTACGATGTTCATGAAAACAAGCAACTTATTTCTGTATACCTACGATGTTGATGAAAAGAAAGGTAGTTGTTCGTCGGGGTCAAGCGCAGGAAGCAGAAGATGAGAGATCCTCACGAGCCTAGAGAGCGCCCTGGGGGGCTCGACGCCGGGGGCCGGCGTGAACCACGCCGCAGCTCATTTCCCGGCAACGGGAGCAAAAAAGAATTATTAAATGTACGTTCGAACCCGGAATGTGTATGAAAACAAAGGATCACAAGACACAATGCCCGAATATAAACAGACTTTTAGGTCTCAATTTTCGACATTTACCTCGAATCGACACTCATTTTGCAGAAAGATGCAGATTTTGAACGACAATCTGTCAGATCCATTCGGTTTTTCACGGGTCGCGGAGTAGTATTTTCGAGGCTGCCTCTAGCCTGATTTGAAAGCGGATGCAGAAAAGTTAGCGAGCGTGCTTAGGCCGCGGGGTGAGACGAGCGAGCGGAATGGGATTCTTCAAACACTCGGGCGGTGAAGGCCTGGATTCTGGCTCCTTCGCGCCACGCATCGGGCGGAAGGCCGGCTTTCCGGCAGGTTTCATTCAAGAATCGTTCGCGATCCCAATTCCACTCCACGGGCACTTGCGGCAAGAGGAGGCCGCGCAAACCTCCGCGCGAGACGACCAGTCCGTGCCGCCCCACCTCGACGTCCTGCGGAGCAATATCCGCAAGGGGCGACAGGACGGAGATTTCCAGGGTGAGTCCTTTTACTTCCCTTTTCTCCACCGGGGGAAAGCGCCGGTCGTGCAGTGCCGCCCAAACCGCGCATTGGCCCACGGTGACATAGAGCGGCTGAATCGCTTCAATGACGCCGATGCATCCCCGCAAATTCTTGCCTTTGTGCAGGGTCACAAATGCGCCGCAGGGTTGGCGCAATGCTTCCCCGGGATCAGGAAATTTGGGAATTTCCGCAAGGGCCAGATAGCCCACCAAGGCTTCCCGCGCAATGCGCAGCAGGGTCTGCTGGTCGGTTTCAGTGAGCGGCAACATCTTTTTCTTCCGGCTGTTTTTCGTCAGCCTCCACGACTATCATGCGATGGGAGGCGCGATGCTTCACGCGCTCATCCAGACGTTTCCAAAAATTCCAGAAGTACTGCGCGGCGGAGGCCACGGCAAACACCACGACCATCCACAACAGTACTTTCCCGGCGGGGCGCAAAGCCTGGAACCGGTGCCACTCCAAAATGAGCACCGTAATGGCCACCACCTGGAACACCATTTTCGTTTTGCCCAACTCCGAGGCCTCCACCACATACCCTTCGGCAGAGGCAATGGACCGCAGGCCGGAAACAGCGAACTCCCTCCCGACGATAATCACCACCATCCAGGCGGGCACAAGGTGGAGTTCGGTTAAGGAAATGAATGCGGCCGAGGTGAGAAGCTTGTCGGCGATGGGGTCGAGCAAAATGCCCAGTGTGGTGATTTGGCCGCGCGTGCGGGCCAGGTAACCGTCGAGCAAATCCGTAACGGCGGCGAGCAAGAAAACTCCCACCGCCCAGAGATCCATATTTCCGCCCTTGGTGAGGAGAAGTACGACCACAAGGGGCACAAAGAAAATGCGGAGAAGGGTCAGCGAGATGGGGAGATTCATGAGCCTTCGAACCTACCCTTCAGCGGGGAGGAATGGCGCAGGCCATATTAATAAAAGAGGGAGCCGGAGGAAGGGGTGCCCCAGCCGCCCCAGTTTCACTATAACGGAGGCCTTACAGGGTGTCAACGATGCGTGGTGCCCTAATTTGGGCGTAACGCCGCCATCCTCGCGGCTCCAGTGCCTGGCTGGAAGCCAGCGCTACGCCCAAGCTCGGCTAACTTTTGGGGCCGCTACTGGCGGGGTCTTTAGCAGGCTTGTCACTGGCCCGAGTGCGGAGGGTGGTGGGCATCTCAATGCCTGCCTCCCGGAATTTCTTCACAATCCGCTTCCTTAACTCGCTCTGCACAGAGTATTGATCCGTGAACTGGCCGATTTGGACGCCAAGTGAGAAATCGAGTGAGGCGGTACCAAACCCGGGAATGAACGACACGGAGGGCGCGGGCTGAGAGAGCAAACCTTGCAGACGGTCCCGAAGGGCCTCGCGGGCGACTTCCAGTAAGGCCTTTTCGACTTGTTGAGGGTCCGTTCCGTACACGACGCTCACCGGCAACGAATAAGACATGGGCGTCTCAGGTGAAGAATAATTGGTGATGGTGGCCTTGGCGAACGTGGAGTTTGGAATCACAATGTGATTGTTGCCAAGAGTCCGCAGGACCGTGGAGCGCCAGCCGATCTGCAGGACGTAACCTTCCGCGCCCGAATCGAGTTTGATGTAATCATTCGGATTCACGGGCCGGTCGGCCATCAGGTAGAGGCCGGAAAAGAAGTTGCTGAGGGTCTCCTGCAGAGCCAGGGCGACGGCCACACTGCCCACACCCAACGTCGTCCATACCGCGGTCAGGGTCACGCCCATGTTTTCCAGGAAGATGATGGTCCCAATCAAGGCGAAGAGCGTGCGGATGACGAACGCCGCGGGCTGAGTTACCCGCAACAAGTGGGGGTCTTTCTGGCCCGCCCGGCGCAAGGCAAGGACGATGACCTGGGCGGGAAAATAGATCATCACCAGAATGGCCAGCGCAAAGATAAGCTTGGAGCCCACGCGTTCGAACCGGTCGGGAAGGGGAAGCGATTCCAAGCCGAGGTACAAGCTCGCAATTAAGAGCAAAGGGATCGGCAGAGTTTCGAGCAGAGAGAAAAGGAGTTGCCCCCACCCATCATGAAGCCTTCTCCCCCAATGATGGAGACCGCGGTTCAGGACAAAACCCAGCACCATCGAACCAATGATCAAGGTCCCGAACAAGAGGGAGTAAAACGTTATCGGGTTCATGTGGATTGCACGCGCAACTCCCTCGATCATGCTGTTTTCTCCTGGGGGCTAATAATTCAAGATACCTTGACGACCCATTTTTGGGCAACCGCCATTCGCGCCATTGGCGATGGCGCAGTGACTGATCTTGTAGGGGCAGAATCAGTTTGGACATGGTTGCCTGCAGGCTGACATGCGCGCCATGTCAAAATGATTCGCCACGCGAAAGTGTCGCATCGGACAAGGCCCGCATCTAATATGTTGGCCACAGGTTAGGCGCGGTGCCCCAGCAGATGACGTCTCCGCGCCATTCCCGGCAACTGGCAAAACCAGCGGTATGGCCTAACCACGTTTTGCCAAGACGTGATAGAGTGCCAACTCCCGGCTGCCGGTCCGTACCGGTTGCAAATACGAGAATGAGGTTTTCAGGCTATGGCTTCCAAACAAAAGGCTCCGATTGAATACAACACGCTCCCCATTCTTCCCGTCCGCGACACTGTTCTCTTCCCCAATGCCATTCTGCCGTTGACCGTTGGGCGAGACAGTTCCCTCAAGCTCATCAACGACCTGAAGGAAGAGGAGAAGTACGTCGGGGTCATTTCTCAGCGCGACCCCCGGGTGGATAATCCCCAGCCCGTCGATCTTTTTCAAATTGGAACCGTGGCATTCGTCCACAAGATCATCAAGCTGCCCAGCCAGAGTCTATTTATATTTGTTGAAGGCCTCCAGCGGATCGCCATCGAGGAAGTTATCCAAACGGAGCCTTTCCTGCGCGCCCGCGTAAAACCCTTGGTGGACATTCACCCCGGCGGAAAGGAATCGGATTTCGACGCCCTGGTGCGCAGCGTAACGACCATGTTCCAACAAGTGGTGCAGCTATCGCCTACACTCTCGGACGATCTGCAGACGGTCGTCATGAATATCGACGACCCCAGCCGACTTTCTGATTTCATCGCCGCTAATCTCCCTTCGCTATCCAGCCTCGAAAAGCAGGAACTCCTGGAGAGCCTGGAGCTGAAGATCCGTCTCGAGCGCTTGAACCGGCAACTAGCGCGGGAAGTCGAGGTGCTGCAACTCCGCTCCAAGATTCAGTCGGATGTCCAAGACCAGGTCACCCAGAGCCAGCGTGAGTACTACTTGCGCGAGCAGATGAAAGCCATTCAAAAGGAGCTCGGAGAGGCCGACGAGCAGCAGGAAGTGGAAGAACTCCGAAAGAAAATCGACGCCGCAGGAATGACCGAAGAAGCCAGGAAGGAGGCGAACCGGGAACTGGCTCGCCTGGCGAAGATGTCGCCGGCGGCGGCTGACTACCACGTGACGCGCACGTACCTGGAATGGCTGGTGGCACTGCCCTGGAACAAAATTAGCGATACGCGCGTGGATATTTCCAAAGCCAAGCAGGTGCTTGATGACGACCATTGGGATCTGGAAAAAGTCAAAGAGCGCATCCTTGACTATCTCGCGGTGTTGCAGTTGAAGCCACAGCTCAAGGGTCCCATCCTGTGCTTTGTCGGGCCGCCGGGCGTAGGAAAAACTTCACTGGGAAAATCCATCGCGCGCTCGCTTGATCGCAAGTTCGTGCGCATGTCGCTGGGGGGAATTCACGACGAAGCGGAGATTCGCGGCCATCGGCGGACTTACATTGGCGCGTTGCCGGGGCAGGTCATCCAGGGTGTGCGTCGGGCAGAAACGCGCGACCCGGTCTTCATGTTGGATGAGGTGGATAAAATCGGACGCGATTTCCGCGGCGATCCGTCATCGGCATTGCTTGAGGTTCTCGACCCCGAACAAAATTCGCATTTCCGCGATAACTACCTGGATGTGCAATTCGACCTCTCGCGGGTGCTGTTCATCTGCACCGCGAATGTCCTGGACACCATTCCACCTCCGCTTCTCGACCGCATGGAGCTGCTGGAGCTCCAGGGTTACAGCGAGGAGGAGAAAATCCAAATTGCCATCCGGCACCTGATTCCGAAACAGACGGAAGAACACGGGGTCAAGAGCCCCGAGCAGATTGAATTTTCCACGCCCGCCCTGGCCAGCATGATCCGGCACTACACTCGCGAAGCAGGAGTACGTAACCTGGAGAGGGAGATCGCCACGGTTTGCCGCAAACAGGCGCGCCGCATCGCCGAGGGCAAGCCGGATAAGCTCACCCTGACGGCCGATAATCTGCGGGACTTCCTGGGAATCCCCCGCTACCGGTTGGAAACCGAGATCGTGGAACGCACACGCGAACCGGGCGTCATGGTGGGACTGGCCTGGACTCCCACGGGTGGCGACGTTCTTTACGTCGAGGCCAACGCCATGAAGGGTGGCAAGGGCTTTACCATGACCGGCCACGTGGGTCAAGTCATGCAGGAGTCCATGCAGGCCGCGCTTGCCTGGGTCCGCTCCCACGCGGCGGAATACAATATCGACCCGGAATTCTTCCAGTCGAAGGATATTCACATCCACGTGCCGTCCGGGGCCATTCCCAAAGACGGACCCTCGGCGGGAGTTACGATGGTTGCGTCTCTCGTCTCCGCCCTCACGCGGAGGCCGTCGCGGCAAAGGCTTGCCATGACCGGGGAAATTACCCTGAGCGGACAAGTCCTGCCCGTGGGCGGGATCAAGGAAAAAGTGCTGGCGGCGAAACGCGCGGGCGTGCTTGAAGTGATCCTCCCCGCCGACAACGAGCCGAACGTCCACGAGGATCTGAACCCTGAAATGCTCGAGGGGTTGAAGCTCCACTACGTCAAGACGATCCAGGAGGTCGTTGAGAAAGGTCTCGAGAAGGATCCTGTGCCCGTTGAAACGCCCCGGTTGGTCCGCGAAGTGGCACTGACTCCTGCGGCTGCGGGGAACCCGAATTAGGGCCGGCGCGGAGCCAGCGGACCACGCGGATCTGCGGGTCGCAAAAAAGGCCAGACGTCCATCAACAACAAACTCAGCGCGCTGCTGAGCGTTGTGTGACGCGACGGAGCCGCCGCCTCGACTTAGGCGGTCACCCTCCCGCCATCCGTGCTAGAATCTGCTGCTGACCCGCAAGAAATCCAATTCAGGAGGCACTCGATGAACGTTCGCATCGCCCTGGCGATAGTCCTATTCTTGTCATTCGTACCCGCGCTCGCACAACAGTCCAAGCCCACCATCGTCGCCGAGGGCGGCCAGCCTGACGACCGCGCCTCTGCCCGCGTTCTTTACTGGAACGACGCGAAACATGGGGCGGCCGGTCAGTTTGCCATCAACTATGGACGCCCCGTGTGGAAGAGCGTCTATGAAGACGCAGCGAAATTTGATGGCATGACCAAAGGGAAGACTTGGCGGATGGGAAGCAATTTCTGGACCGACCTCGATACCTGCCTGCCTTTGAAAATCTCGGGCACGAGCGTTCGCCCTGGCTACTACTATCTCGGTCTCCACCGCTCCGACGACGGGTCAAAATGGAGCTTGGCCTTCATTGACCCGGCAAGGGTCCGCGCCGCTCACATCGATGCCTTTGATATTCAAAAGGCTCCGATCGAGTTCGAGGTTCCCATGTCCGTTACCAACGCCGCAACCAAAGCTGATAAACTGACCATCGAGTTGACTTATCCCAAGGACGACATCCGCAAGGTCACTCTCAACGTGGCGTGGGGAACCTTGGCGCTCACCGCGCCGATTGAAGTCACAGTCACGGAGTGACCGAAGTTTTCGATTGTGCGTCTTCGGCTCGCTCACCGGTCCAGACAAATCGCGCACGTTTACGATCCTTGTGCACGCGGTCAATGGGGAAGACCTGATTGTGCATGACCAAGTACACGCCTGGAGGCAGCAAGCGCGCCGCCAGCAGGCTCTCAGTCAGATTCTGCAAACCATCGCTCTTCTCGAATCCCAGTGGGGTCATGGCGCCCGTGAGGACAATGGGATACTTCAAGCGGCCGAGACGCCGTTCGAGCAGCAGACCCGTTTCCACCAGGGTGTCCGTGCCGTGAGTAATTACCACCGGGGCCGGGCGCTTCAGCTTCTTCTCCACGATTTGCACTACGCGCTCACGGTCTTTCGCGGTCATCTCGAGGCTGTCTTTGTTCATGATGGTGGTGGTTTTGATCCGCAAGTCCGGGAGGCGCAACTGACCGAGATATTGATCAATCTTCGTTTCCAGGTTGGCGAGGGACCCAGTCTGCTCCAGATATACCTTTTCAATCGTGCCACCGGTTGAAATCACGTATAGGGTTTGCATGCGGTCTCCTGCCGTCCGCCAAAGTCCCGAATGAGGATTTTACTTTAACATCGCGAAACTTGCTCACGAGCGCCTGCCGCGGACGGTTTGCCCATAAAATTCATTTACATTTGGCTCAGAACTCACTATAAGTACGCAAACGCAGGTCAAACAAATCTGTTCATGAGGTTTCGTTATGTATTGCCGGAATTGCGCACGACAGCTTGCGGAGAACGCGGAGTTCTGTGTGGACTGCGGCCAACGCCCGCTGGCGGGCACGCGCTTCTGCTCCAACTGCGGAAAGGAAATGGCCCCCAATACAGACGTTTGCGGCCAATGCGGCGGCCGGACTTTGCCCAGCGGCGGCAAAGACCTTCTTACCGCTACTCTGCTTTCTTTGTTCCTGGGAGGTTTTGGAGTTGATCGCTTTTACCTGGGTTACACGGGACTCGGAATTTTAAAACTTATTACCCTCGGAGGATGCGGAGTTTGGCACTTCGTCGATATATTTCTCATAACCTTCAAAAAATTGCCGGACGCCCAGGGCCGCCCCTTGCAGTATATCGCTCCCGTCCAACCTGGCGACAAGGACTGGGCAACCTCGCTGCTCCTCTCGGTCTATCTGGGAATTCTAGGCATCGATCGCTTTTACCTCGGTTACACGGGACTGGGAATCGTGAAGCTTCTCACTCTCGGAGGTTGCGGGATTTGGACCCTGGTGGACATGATCTTGATCGCATTGAATAAACTGCCGGATTCCACTGGCAGAGCATTGCGAATGTAGACGGCCATGGCGGCTTTTTCCAAAGGAGTCCCTCGATGGATGGTGCTGTCGCTCGCCATTATGATATGCGCGACGGTTCCGCCGGAATTGCTCGCGCGTGGGCCGGACCTTTGCTTGTGGAAACACCTATTCCATCTTGCGGCATGCCCCGCTTGCGGCAGTACGCGCGCGCTGGCCGCGTTCTTTCACGGACACCTCACGCAGGCGCTCGCTTACAATCGCAATGTGATCGTCACCGGACCGTTGCTGGTCGGCCTCCTGATCCAGGACGCAGTTTTTTCTCTCCGAAAATGGACCGTGCGGACCTAGGTCGCGGGGGGCTGAGGAGAAGGGACTAGGGAATTCAGAAGTGTAAAGTTTGCAGCATAGAGGATTAAGTAGCTTCACAATTCACCCTTTACCCCTCACACTTTACCCCTTTCCCACCTCCGGCCCGAACAGTCTTTCATCTGACGCCTCCCCTTGAATTCCTCTCTCGATTCCAATAAAGTCTCAACATCGCCTGTGATTAGCGTTGAGAACATCCTGGAACGGACGTGCGGCGAACTGCAGAGGGCCCCTTTGGCGCGATGGGCCGCCGTCCTTTTCACTCTCTTTGTTTTGACCCTTCAGATTTCGATCGCTGCCTCCCAGGCATTTCTGGCGGGTGCGGGAGTGCTCTATGTGGTTTATCTGCTGCGAGCGCGGCCGCCGGTCCTCTTCATCCCCATCAAGCTTCCGCTCGCGCTCTTTTGTGGATTATCCTTGCTTTCGGTTTTTTGGGCCACGAGCCCAACCGCGGGGTGGTTTGCCGTTCGGAAACTTGATTTGTTTCTCATCTGGCTGTTCGCAATAAACCTGGTTGCGAGTGTGCAGCACTTGCGCCGACTCTTACAGGGCCTGTTTTTAGTCTCCCTCTTGGCCAGTCTCGTTGCGATTGCACAGTTCGTCATTCAGTACCGCGACCTGAGGGCACACCACCCCGGCGAACTCTACCATATGCTCACGTCAACGCGTATCGATGGGTTTATGGGTCACTGGATGAACTTCGGGGGACAGCAGATGCTGGTCTTCGTCTTTCTGCTGGCGTTTCTACTGCTCTCAGGCGGCCGAAACTTGAAAATCGAACCTCGAAACTCGGAAAAGGGTCCCCGAGTTTCGAGTTTCGAGTTTCGGACTTCGGTTTTCTGGTGGACAGTGCTTGCCGTGGTTGGTGTTTCCATCATTCTGAACTTTACCCGGGGAGTGTGGTTGGGCTGTTTCCTCGGGGGGATTTACCTTTTCGCTCGATGGAAACCCAAATGGCTTTTGGCGTTGCCCGTCCTGCTCGTTTTAGGCTACCTGGGGGCGCCCCCGCTGATTCGAGAGCGAATCCATTTGGCGATGCATCCCTCCCAGGAACCCGCGCTGTCCATTCGCCTCGAGATGTGGGGCGTGGCGATCAAAATGATTCGCGCCCATCCCTGGGTGGGAGTGGGGCCGAACAATATCGAAGAAGTTTACGATCTTTACTTGCCACCGGGTAAAACGCCGGAGCTCGGTTATCACAGCCATTTTCACAACGATTATCTCCAATTCGGCGCCGAGCGGGGATTACCTTGCCTGGCCTCGTGGGTGTGGCTCATGGCGGCCCTGGGCTGGTACACCTGGAAGGTCCGGCGGAAACTTTCCGTGCATCGGTGGATTGCCGACGCGTCCCTGGCGGCGCTGATTGCGTTTCTCATCGAGGGCTGCTTTGAATTCAACTTTGGGACGTCGCCGGTCCTCATGCTGTTTCTCCTCATAACCTCTGCGCCCTTTATCGCTGCCAGATGTCAGGAAGCGGAGCGCAGCTCCCTAGGGCAAGCTCAGTTCCATTGAACCCGACGGAGAGGGCTTGAGATCGTTCATTGTTATAGGCGCTTAAAGGTCCGAGGAAAGGTAAGAAATTGGTTGTATATTACTAAAGAATTGCAGAGCGCCCTCGGTATGGCGAGCTCGTTGAGTCGGATGGGTTCGGGCCTCAGTGGGAAGCCGAGTGGGCGACCGGCCGAAACCTGGAATCCGGCACCTGGAACCTTGCTAAATGGACCCTAAGCAGCAGATGTTGAGAAGTTCGGTCGTGGTAGCGTTCTTCAACCTGCTGGGCGGGCTGACGGGAATTCTCGTTGAGACCAGCATCGCGGCCAACCTGGGGCTCTCGGTCCGGTCCGACACGTTTTACGTCGCTTACACCATCCCGTATATCATCACCAATTTACTTACGGCTACAGGGCAATTTTCGCTCGTCCCGTTCTTTGCTTCCCTGGAGTCGACCCAGGACGACGACGAGCTTGGGCGCGGTTTCAGCTACGTCGCCAATATTCTCTTTCTAGGGTTAGGGGCGATCGCGCTGGTGGGCATTGTGGCTTCGCCGTGGATTATGCACGGCATCGCGCCAGGCTTTACCCACCAGGAGGACGAAATTGCGACGCAGCTCTCGCGCTGGCTCTTCCTGATTATCATTCCCGCTGGCCTCGGAGAAGTGCTGAGGTCCTTTCTTCTCAGCCGCCATTATTTCGCGCTCTCGACGGCGTCGGGGTTTATTCGCAACGTCAGTTCCATTGCCTTCATCGTTTTCGGGTTCCACCGGTTCGGGGTCTATAGCATCGTGATTGGGTATATGGGCGGATACCTGCTCCAGTTGCTGATTCTGGGGATTCCCGTCTTGGTGGTTTTTCGGGTGCGCTACTCCCTGACACTTCGTGGGAGTGGAGAATCGTTTCGCAACCTGCGCGGCGCCGGGACGGCGCAGCTTTCCGCCGCCGTCGCCTGGCAGGGTGTCGTAGTGGTCGAGCGCATCATCGCCTCTTTCCTGCCGGCAGGGACACTCACAGCTTTGAACTACGGGTTCAAGATTCAGGGTGCACTTACAGAATTGCTGGGAGGCAGTGTCGGAACGGCAGCCCTTCCGGCTCTTTCCCGGGCGGTCGCTCGCAAAGACCATGAGGAAGAACGCGCGACATTCCGCGAGACTCTACGGATCAGCCTGGTGCTCCTGTCTCCCATGGCAGTCTTCTGCTTGCTGCTCAATCACAGCATCATTCGCCTCTTTTTCCAGCGCGGAAACTTCACACCCGAGGCAACGCGCCTCATGGCGATGGTACTGTTCTACTACAGCCTCAGCCTATTGCCTTATGCGTTCATAAGAATTCTGAGCTTCCACATGTTCGCGCGCCACGAGGCGGGGGTTTATCTCCGGCTGGCACTGTTCCTCTACGGTCTCAATGTGGGCTTTGACCTTCTCTACACGGCCGTTTTCCGCTTAGGCGCGAAAGGCATTCCTTTGGGTTTGCTCAGCAGCGCGTTGGTGACCGCGTGGTTGACCTACCAACGCGACCTATGCGAATTGCGCATCGTTCTGGACCGGTCCCTTGCGGTTTTCTCCGCCAAGGTTTTTCTGGGTGCTCTGATCTGCGCGGCGGCGGTCGGGGCGTTGCACATTGAGATTCCCGGGCCCGCCTCCGGCCTGGGAGACTTCGGCTATTTGTGCTTGCTCTGTGGAGTGGGAAGTCTGACTTTCTTCATCGCGCTCATCTGGACGCGTGCCTTGCCGAAAGCCTGGATGGCCATTTTCAGTAGGGGCGCGGCGAGCCCCGGGGGCGAGACCTCGTCAATACCGTGACCTCAGCTACACGCTCGCGGGGTTCCGGCGGCCCCCACCCTCGGCGATGGTTTCACGAACATTCCACCGCGCCGTCCATCGCATTCGCTGCTAGAATGGAATTCGCACAAGAGGAGTGCAGACGCGTCTCTCTTGCCGAACGTGAACATGTCCCCTTTGGCGCCTACACAATCCCGTGAATCCCGGCTGGCACGCAACCTCAGGCTAGTGGCCCACGACCCGGGGCTTTTCTTCAAGAAGGTTGGGTCGTGGCTCCGCCCCATGCGCGCGGACTATCGGCGCGTTTGGAACCGCGGTCTGCGCCAGTGGATGATCCGCTACCACGAGGACGTGCTCTTCGACAAAGTCACTTGGATGGGCTCGACCGCGCGCAAGATGGTCCTGGATGCCTGGGTCTATCAGCAGATTCTTTACGAAGTGAAGCCGGACTTCATTATTGAAATCGGCAACGCGGAAGGTGGCAGTACGAAATTTTTGGCCAACATGTTGGACCTGCTCGGCCGGGGTGAAGTCGTCGCCGTGGATATCGACCATTCGCTTTTCCAGGTTGAACACCCGCGCATTCACAAGATCACGGGCGATAGTCTGGCGCCCGGAACACTGGAGCAAATTGCCGAAATCGCGCGGGGCGGCCGCGGCCTGGTTATTCATGATGGCGACCACTCGCGCGAGCACGTTCTGCGCGATCTGCGCACCTACGCTCAATTCGTGGGCGTGGGCAGCTACCTCATCGTTGAGGATACGGTCATCGATCTCTTCCGGGCCGGCGACGGATTGGGAACGGTGGACGGCCCCCTGGCGGCGGTCGAGCAATTCGTGCGCGAGGATTCGCGGTTCCAAATTGACGACAGCCGCGAATACTTCCTGATCACTTTCAATCCACGGGGTTATTTGAAGCGGGTGTCATGATTTTGCCTTCCTATTATCAGAGCCCGCCGCTGCCAGTTTCTTCCCCGAGCGTGGTGATGCCCGAGAGCCCGAATCCCCATGACCTCGTATCAAATTCTGGTGGTCACCAACCTCTGGCCGACCGAAGCTGATCCGAGTTACGGCAGCTTTGTGAAGGCGCAAATGGAATCTCTCCGCCAACTCGGCGTTGAGTTTGACGTTCTCTTTATTAATGGCCGCGAATCAACATGGAATTACCTTCGCGGTGTCCGCCAGGTTCGCAAGCAGCTCCAGAAGAAGCGGTATGACTTGATCCACGCGCACTTTGGCCTCTCCGGCTGGGTCGCGCGTTGGCAATGGCGCGTGCCGGTTGTGGTGTCGTTCATGGGTGACGATGTTTTGGGCCGGCCGACTCGGAGCGGGCGGATTACCCTCGCGGGGCAATTCCTGAAACTCTCCGGGTTCGTTGTTGCGCGCTTGGGCAACTCCGTGATTGTGAAATCACGGCAAATGGCTTCCGTCTTGCTCATGCCATCCGCGCACATTATTCCCAACGGCGTTGACCTCAACTTGTTCCGTCCCATGGATCAGGCGCAGGCGCGCCAAGCTCTGGGCCTCGACTTGAGCAAGAAGTTTGTGCTGTTTCCTTACAACCCTGGCGAGGCGCGCAAGCGTTTCGATCTGGTCGATGCGGCAGTTTCCGAGGCCCGCAAGCAGGTTCCCGCGCTGGAGCTCCTAACTGCCCGCGGCTTGCCGCAGGAACAGATTCCGCTTTATATGAACGCTGCTGATGTGCTGGTGATGGTTTCCATGTCGGAAGGCTCACCCAACGCAGTCAAAGAGGCAATGGCAACAAACCTCCCGGTAATTACCGTTGATGTGGGCGACGCAGCGGAGTTGATCGGTGCAACGGCCGGCTGTTATCTCGTCCGCCGTGAGGTTGCGGCAATCGCGGAAAAGATTATCGAAGTCTGCCGCCGCGGCGGGCGCACCAATGGCCGCAACCGCGTTCAGAAGCTATCGATGGAGGCCGTGGCGCAACAGATTGTGAATGTCTACGCGGCAACTTTGCACCGATAGGCCGACAAGCATCGGCAGATTGTCTTTGCCGATAGATAATCTGCGTGATCCGAGTAATCTGTGGACTGGACTAAGCGAAAATGCCCACCAACCAGGAACTCACCCGCGCCGCCGAGGAGTTGCACGGACATCTGCTGCGACGCCATTACTCTCGAGGATTGGTTCACGGTCCCGACGCCGGCGTGCGCTTCAATTTGCGCCTTTGGAGGTTCTTGAAAGCGGGTCTGCCTTTTCTTCGGTGGAGAGACGATTACGTTTTCATGCAATCGCAGGGCTATTGGATTTTGTGCAACTGGATGCTCCATGAAGCGACAGGGGAACAAACATATCGCGCGCTCGCCCTGGAAAGCACTGACGCGACTCTCCGGCTTCAACAGTCCGAAGGGTTCTGGCTGTATCCCCTCCCTGAGCGCAAGGATCTGATCGCCACCGTGGAGGGCGATTGGGGGGCGGTAGGACTTCTCGCTACGTACGCGCGTGAACCGCGGGAAGAACTCCTTAAAGCAGCGATTCGCTGGTACGATTACCTGGTCGAGACGATCGGTTTTCAGCCCCATACACCAGGAGAAGCGATTAATTACTTCGATAAGCCGCGAGGGAAGGTTCCCAATAATTCCGCGGAGGCCGTGTGGCTTTTCCTGCGGCTGTGGAAAGCCTCCGGCGATGCCCGGTTCCTCCAGCATGTGGATGCCATGCTGGATTTCCTGGTGAGCGCGCAGCTCCCCACGGGGGAGTTGCCTTATATCGTCGATGGCCCGTATGAGAAGGGCCGCGTTCATTACCTCTGCCACCAGTACAATGCATTTCAATTTCTGAAGCTCGCCTGGGCAAATGCCCTGCGCCCAGATCCTCGTCTGGAACGTCTTCTCGCAGCCCTCGCAGTATTCCTTTCGAAAGGTGTTACTCAAACGGGCGCGAGCGCCGCCGATTGCTTCCACTCGAAGCCGGAGACGGATTACTATACTGCGGTACTGGCGGCGGCCCTGTGGGAAGCGGAGAAATTGCCGATCGGCGCCAATCGGCAATCATCAATCGGCAATCATCAATCGGAATCGTGGGAGGGAAGCGCGCGATGTTATGCCCGCCTCCTCCAGCGCCAGCGCCCCGATGGAAGCTTCGCATACACCACGGGTGACTACGGATTCCTGCGTGATGGCCGGTCGTATCCGCGGCCACAGGTGATGACGCTCTACCACCTGCTTTACCCGGCTTGTGGGAACGGATTTGAAAACAAAGTGACGAGTGACAAGTGACGAGTGACAAGCGGGGAGCAGAAAGAAGCGATGGTGCTGGTATTGTCGCCATGCCCGATGAGCGGCCCGCCGTCTGCATTATTATTGAAAACCTGCCTGTCCCCATCGACCGGCGAGTGTGGCAGGAAGCGCGCACGTTGCGCGACGCCGGATATCGAGTCTCCATCATCTGCCCGAAAGGCTCCGGATTCCAAAAGAGCCGCGAAACGCTCGAAGGTATTGAGATTTATCGTCACTGGCTCTGGGAGGCCTCCGGGCCCCTCGGCTACCTTGTCGAATATGCCTGGGCACTGACGGCTCAATTCCTGCTCTCGTTGCGCGTGTATTGGCGGACCCGATTCCGCATCCTCCAAGCGTGCAATCCGCCCGACACGATTTTCCTGATCGGGATTTTCTTCAAGCTATTCGGCGTGCGATTCATCTTCGACCACCACGACTTGAACCCCGAGCTTTACGAAACCAAATTTCACCGTCATGACCTCGGATACAAGCTGGTGTGCTGGGCTGAACGCTGGACCTTCCGAACCGCGAGCGTCTCGATTGCCACCAACGAATCCTACCGTGAAGTGGCCGTGGGTCGCGGCGACATAGCACGCGACCGGGTCTTTGTGGTGCGAAGTTGCCCGGACCTGGCGAGAATCCGTATACGGCCTCCACAACCCGAACTCAAGGAGGGCCGCCGCCATTTGGTCGTGTATCTGGGCGTCATGGGCCATCAAGATGGACTGGATCTGCTGCTGGAGTCGATTGCCCACCTCACCAAGCTCCGCAACTGCGACGACACCCTATTTGTCCTGATCGGTTCAGGTCCGGAACTCCCACACCTTAAAGTTCTAGCTAACGAAAAGGGGCTCGACACTTTGGTGAAATTCACCGGTAGATTACCTGACGATGATGTTGCGGCCTACTTCTCGAACGCGGCTTTCGGCGTGGCCCCCGACCGGGCGACGCCCATGAACGACAAGTCGACGATGAACAAGATTCTGGAGTATATGGCCTTCGGCCTGCCCGTGGTTCTTTACGACCTGACAGAAGGCCGGCGGTCGGCGGGTGATGCGGCGTTGTATGCGCGGCAGGACGACACGGAAGACTTCGCTCAAAAGCTCATGACTCTTTTGGATTCCGCCAGCCTTCGAGCGGAACTGGGCGCGCGCGGACGCAAGCGCATCGAGGAAAAGCTGAACTGGGACAACGAAAAGCTGGCCTTGCTCGAAGCCTACTCAACGGCTCTCAAGGACTAACTCGCGCCGCGCCCCACCAGAACAATCGGAATCGTCTTCAGAAGGATTTTCCAATCCAGCATCATGGACCAGTGGTCGATGTATTCCAGGTCCAACTCCATCCAACGCCGGAAGCTGAGTTTACTGCGCCCTTCAAGCGCCCACAAACAGGTCAGCCCGGGTTGCATGCGCAAGCGGCGCCGCTGCCAGCGCTCGTACTTTTCCACTTCCTCGGGAAG
>CAZCVY010000159.1:0-16348 GCA_964501985.1 uncultured Acidobacteriota bacterium
CGTTCCGCGCCAGCGACTGAGTTTACGGCATTTTCCCAAGTTGTGCGAGCTTTTGACGATTGGGCGCTTAGAGGCTCCAGGAGGTTCGTAGGCACTTCATCCAGAAAACGCGACCTCCGGCTGCCTTCCAGGGAATCCCGCCCATACGTCCGACGTTGCCGCGCCCAGGATAGCACCAGACGGTCGCGGGCGCGCGTCATGCCCACATAGCAGAGCCGTCGCTCCTCCTCGATGCCCGCGTCGTCGTCCAGTGAAAGCTTGTGCGGAAACAAACCCTCTTCCATCCCCACCAGGTACACGAAATTGAATTCCAGCCCCTTGGCGCTGTGCAGCGTCATCAGCGTCACTCGCGCGCGTTCATCGTAATCATCGGAGTCCGAGACCAGCGCTGCGTGGTCCAGGAACTCAGCCAGCGTAATGCCCTGCTCTTCCGCCTCCACCGCGGCGTTCACCAGTTCCTGTAAGTTTTCAATGCGGTCCTGTGATTCCGGCTGATTTTCCTGTTTCAGGATATCCACATAACCGGTGCGGTCGAGGATGCTCTTGAAAAATTGCCCCATCAGCAAACTCTCATGGTCAGCCATCAGTTGCTTCATGAGCATTTGGAAAACCGCCAGCGCTTTGAGCGCGCGGGCCGGAAGCCGCCGCGCGGTCAATTCATCATCGAGCGCTTCCCATAGGGTGAGTTTCCGCTCGCGAGCTGTCGCCTCAATTGCACCTACCGTAGACGGGCCAATCCCCCGAGCTGGGGTGTTGATGATACGTTGAAGCGCCGTCACGTCGCGCGGATTGCTGGCCAGACGCGCGTAAGCCAGGACGTCGCGGATCTCCGCGCGCGCGTAAAAGCTGAACCCGCCCACCAGGCGATAGGCGATTCCGTTGCGACGCAAGGATTCTTCCAGTACGCGCGATTGGGCGTTGGTGCGGTACAGAACGGCCACACTGCGGCTGGCGTCTTGGGCGAGACCTTTCGCAATCTCGCTCGCCACATAAAGCGCTTCCTCGTCGTTGTCCCACGCTTCATAGAGCCCGATGCCGTCGCCGCCCGAGCGGTCCGTCCACAGAGTCTTCCCTTTGCGCGCCAAATTGCGGCTGACTACCGCTCCGGCCGCGTCGAGAATTTTCTGCGTGGATCGATAGTTTTGCTCCAGGCGAACGGTTTGGGCCTTGGGGTAATCCTTCTCAAAACTCAAAATATTCTGGATGTCCGCTCCGCGCCAACGATAAATCGACTGGTCCTCGTCTCCTACGACGCAAAGGTTCTGATGCATCAGAGTGAGCTGCCGGATCAACTGATATTGCGTGCGGTTGGTGTCCTGATATTCATCCACCAGGACGTACTCGAAGCGCCGGTTGTACCTTTCGCATACGTCCGCAGATTTATAGAATAGCTCCACGGTTTTCAGCAGCAAGTCGTCAAAATCCAAGGCATTCGCCTGCCGCAGCTTCGCTTCGTAGAGGCCGAACAGGCTGGCGATCTTTTCCATCGGATCGTTCTGTGCCTGCTCATACATCATCTCGGGCGTCATGCCGTGGTTCTTGGCGTAGCTGATGCGCGACAACACGCTGCGCGGCGAGGTGACCTGCTCCCCCAGACCGAGCTCCTGGATGCAAGCCTTCATCATCCGCTGCTGATCATCCTCGTCATAAATCGAGAAATCGCGGGTATATCCCAAGTGGTCGATGTGCCGCCGCAGCACGCTGACGCAAAAGGAATGGAAAGTGGAAACGTGCGGTGCGCCCGCACGCAGTTCCACGCGCCCGTCCAGCAGCTTGGCCACTCGCTCCTTCATCTGTGCTGCGGCTTTGTTGGTGAAAGTGACCGCGAGGATGTTTTCCGGCGGAACTCCCCGAGCTTCAATCAGGTGGGCAATCCGATAGGTGATAACCCGCGTCTTGCCGCTGCCTGCGCCAGCCAAGATAAGTAATGGCCCCTCGGTTTGCTCCACCGCGGCGCGCTGCTGGATATTGAGTTGGTCAAGCAGGCTTGGCATGCAGGTCTGTGAGAGAGGAGGTTTTCCTCGCGGGCGACAATTTGCGTTGAGCCCGAATGTTTATTGTACACGATGAACGGACTCACCAACAAACTTTGGGCGGGCGCGGCTCCACGCCACCGGGTTTTGACGTAGTCCTGGCTGCGGGACTCACTTGCTTGCAGCCCAGCGCAAAAACCGATATTCTAAATTCCGCTGAAATAACCCGCAGGCTTTGCCTATCGTTGCCGCCTCGGATCGAGAAGCCGTCGCATGAAGCGAGTCCTGATTCTTCACTACCATGAAATCTGGCTGAAAGGGGAAAACAAGAACTACTTTCTCAGCCGGCTGCGCGACGCAATCCGCCGGAGCGTGGCGGACTTGCCGATGGCATCACTGGCCAGCATCTCTGAGCGCCTGATTCTCACTCCTGTTGATGATGCGTCTCTTCCCCACATCATCGAGCGGCTGCGCCGCGTGTTCGGCCTTGCGTACATCGCCCTGGCACGCGAAGTGCCGAGCCCGATCGAGACTCTGGGGCCGCCAGCGTGCGAAATGATGGCTGAAGCAAATCCACGCAACTTTGCCGTACGCGTCAAAATTGCGGACTCGGCCTACCCCATGAATTCCATGGAACTGGAACGAGAATTGGGACGCAGGGTGCTTGAACACCTGCGGGGGAGAAATCCGAGCGTGGCGGTGAAGCTCAATGATCCCGAGGTGACCTGCCAGGTGGAGATCATTCCGGGTAAAGCGCTGATCTATGCCCGGCGCGTGGAAGGCCCCGGCGGTCTGCCCGCAGTCACCAGCGGACGCGTGGTGGCGCTTCTTTCCGGCGGATTCGACTCGTCTGTGGCGGCCTATAAAATGATGCGCCGCGGATGCCACGTCATTTTCGCTCACTTCTTTGGAATCCCTTCGCCCTCTCGCAACTCCTCAACGGGGGTGGCGGAAGACCTTGTACGCACCCTCACGCCCTTTCAATTTACTTCACGTCTCTATCAGATTCCCTTTGATGCCGTCCAGCGGCGGATTGTGGCGGGTGCGCATGAAAGCTATAGGGTATTGCTGTACCGCCGCATGATGGCCCGGATTGCCCGGGAAATTGCTCACGCCGACCGCGCCCTCGGGCTGGTCACCGGCGATAGTGTTTCCCAGGTGGCATCGCAAACTTTGCACAACCTTTATGCCGTCGATCACGGGATTGATCTGCCGGTTTATCGCCCTCTCGCCGGCGACGACAAAGCGGAAATCCTGCGCTTGGCGCGACAGATCGGGACTTACAAGATCTCGTGTGAGCCCTTTGAAGATTGTTGTCCGCGCTTTATGCCGCGTGCACCGGCGATTTTCGCGCGTCCGCAGGAACTTGACGACGCGGAACGCCAACTGGATATCGAAGGGTTGGTCCGCATGGGCCTGGAGGGCGCCACGTGCATCGATTACAAGTTTGAGCAGGGCGAGGTTACCACGCACGAAGGTTCCATGCGCCGGATCGAGCATCATCTGGCGGGCAAGAAAGCTTCGGAAGGGCAACCGGCTGCCCACGAGACTGCTTCCAACTGAGGGGGTAGCTTCCACCCGCAGGGCAATTCGAAAACGAAGTAGGGATGCGCTCAATCCTCTGGACTCATTCACGCAGCGCGCCTATGCTCGTTGACGGCTCTCAGACCCCTTTCTATAATTGCTTGCTGAACGCGGAGTCATCTTATGATGAAGAGAATTCTCGCTACCCTGTTTTTGCTGTACACCTTTGCGGGATGGCTGTCGGCGCAGCAGGCAAAACCCAGCGCACCTCCGAGCACGACGCAAACCCCGATCCAAACACCGACCAACCCCACGGTCCTTAAAATTCCCGTCTACCTAGTCAACGTGCCGTTAACGGTCACCGATAAGAAAAACCGTCTGGTCATCATGATGACCAAAGATGATTTCAACCTTTTCGAGGACGGCAAGCCTCAAACCATACAGTATTTCAGCCGTGAAACGGACCTTGCGCTGCGCATTGGCCTGCTTATAGATACCAGCAATAGCATTCGCGATCGACTGCGTTTTGAACAGCAAGCGGCCACCGATTTTCTCTCCGACACGATCCGGAGGGGAAAGGACCAGGCTTTTGTGGTAGGTTTCGATGTGGAGCCACAAATCGTTGAAGACTACACCGACAATGTCGAGAAACTCAGCAACGCCATCCGGAGCTTACAAGCCGGAGGAGTCACCAGCCTCTACGACGCAATTTATATCTCATGCCGGGATAAGCTGCTCTTCTTCCCGCCTCCCGAGCCCTACCTGCGGCGCTTGATCATCATTATTAGCGACGGTGAAGACAACCGGAGCGAGCACACACGCGACGAGGCGCTCGCCATGGCCCAACGGGCGGAAGTGACGATTTTCGCCATCAGCACGAATCGGACCGGGGCCGAGCAGCGCGGGGATAAGGTGCTCAAGTTTTTAGCCGAACAAACTGGCGGGCATGCTTTCTTTCCGTTCGAAGCCAGTGATTTGGGAGAGGAATTTCGGGCGATTGGACGCGATCTACGGACGCAGTTCCTGCTCAGCTATACTTCCTCGAATACTGCGCGGGACGGAACCTTCCGCAATATTTCCATCCTGCCCGTTGATAAGAGCCTGCACGTCCGTGCCAAGACGGGTTATTTCGCACCCTCTCAGTAGGGGCCTAACCTTGCGGCGCGTAGTATCCGCGGCGGGCGTCGACCTTGGCATTCCCAACTCGAACTTTGACCTCAATCTTGCGGAAAGTCCCATCAAGTTTGGTATTGGTGGGGGTATATCCCAACAAATACTGCGTGCGGAGTTCGCGGGCGATCTGCTGAAACGCCTCGGAGGTATCCCGCGCGTTATTCGCTTGGATTACCCGGCCGCCAGTTTCCTCGGAAAGCTTCCGTAGGACCGACTCACCGCCATACCCCATCCCGCGATGGCTGTAAAATGCCCGGTCGCTGATATCAATTGAGTAGATGATGACGTCCGATTTTTGCGCCGCCTCGAGCGCCGCTTCCAACCTGACTTTGCTGCCCTGGTCTTCGCCGTCCGTCAGCAGGATGAGAACCTTGCGGCCCACTTCGTTCTTGAGCAGATCGCGCGCCGATAGGTAGACGGCATCGTACAAGTGCGTCGCCCCACCCGAATCGCCGGAGGGAAAAGTTCCCGTGGTGCGGGCCCCTCCGCCATTGATCTCAGTTTCGTCAATGGCGCTGCTGAGGCGTTTGAGGTCCGAGGTGAAGTCCTGTAGCAATTCCACCTCGACGTCGAAGTGCATGACGAACGTGAGGTCCTTGGGACGCATGACTTCACCCAGGAATGCCTCCGCTTCCGACTTTTCCACCTCCAGTACGCGTTCCTGGCTGGGACTGGTGTCCACCAGGATGCCCATGGTGAGTGGCGTGTCAGCTTCCCGCGCAAAATAGCGGATGACCTGCGGCTGTTGGTCTTCTTCCAATGTGAAGTCATCCTTGGTGAGGTCGGGAATCAGCCTGCCGCTCTTCTGCCGCACTACGGCGTAGACGTTTACGACCTCTGAGGTGATCTTCAGGGTCCCGCCGGCGGGCGGAGGCGTCTGGGCGTCCTGCGCGTTGACGAAGGTCGCTGCCGCAACCAAAATGCAGACCAAGGAGATGATATCGCGCATAACTCGATGGCGATTTGGGAGAAATGCAGGTCCAGTGTGCATGGTTGTCCTCGGGGCGCCGCCGCCCTTCTCCTTTGGATGCAAAACAGAGATTTCGCGCCGTTCCCGAATTCTCACTCAATCCTCACGGAAGACCGTTGCCACCCTCACTCCGAATTCCAGTTTACCTTGGATGTGAGCCAAGAAATCGGGAAACCTTTCGCCCACCTAGTTCCCCCGGACATCCCCAACGCCCCATCCGCAATCGCCCTTGGGTGGGATTTCTGATCACGACCCCGCGCGATGATCGGAATATTTTTGTCGCGCTTCACTTTTTCGTCGATAAAGATCACTTTCCACTTGACAAGATAATTCGGTTACTCTAAACATGATGATTGAATACGCGCTCCGCCAGCAACGCTGGCGGAAACTCTAAAAAGTTCGGAGGAGAATAGAATGGCAGCGAAAAAGAAAGCCAAGAAAAAGAGGTAAGCCTCTTTCGTAAATTTGATAGGAACTCTCGGGGGTGCAGCGATGCACCCCCAAGGTTTTTCTAGGGGGTGAACTCTTTGAACCCCTAACCGCAGTCGACCGTTGGGCTTCCCATTCATTTTCCCCTGTATCCATGCGGTGATGATGCATCTCTTCATCCACCGAACGCCGTGCAGAATTCACTCTTTCGATTCCTTCTCAGGTGCCGCCAGCATCCGCGGCGCTTCATCCACAGGGGCGAGTTCGGGAATTTCTTCACCGGTTGCCGCTCCCAGCTCCTTGAACTTCCGCGCCGACACCAACACGCGGCCCTCCATCGAACCCACCGCCTTGTTATAGGACTCGACAGCACGTTCAATGGACGAGCCGAGATTTTGGAAGTGGCCGAGGAAGGTTTTCAGGCGGTCGTAAAGCTCTCGCCCCAGCTCGCTGATCTGTTTGGCATTCTGGGCGATCTTTTCCTGCTGCCAGAGATACGCTGCCGAGCGTAACAGCGCGATGAGCGTCGTCGGGGTCGCCAGCACGACTTTTTTTTGCATTCCATCGTCAATGAGCTGCCGATCTTGCTCCAAAGCAGCGCTGAAGAAAGATTCTCCGGGCAAAAACAAAACCACCAATTCTAGTTCGGGGCCCACTTGTTCCCAATACTTTCGCTCCGCAAGCTGATTCATATGGCCCCGCACCAACTCCCCGTGCATCCCCAGCGCTTTGGCCCGATCCTCCTCCGACCTCTCCGGATTGACCGCGTCGAGGAAGGCCTGCAGGGGAACCTTGGCATCAACGGCGATGCGCCTATTGCCGGGAAGATTCACGATCATATCCGGCCGCTGCCGGCCTGTGTCCGTTGTGATAGTTTCTTGTTCTGTGAAGTCACAGTGCTCCGACATGCCGGCCAGCTCCACGACTCGGCGCAACGTCAGCTCCCCCCACCGGCCACGAGCTTTTAACGGCGAACTCAAGGCGCTCGCCAGATGCTTGGTTTCGTCCTCCAAGCGTTTGTTGGCCTGGGCCAGAGTGCGCAGTTGCTCATCCAGCGTGCCATAAGCCTTTTGCCGCGCCTTTTCCATCTCGAGAATCTGGAGCTCGTATCGACCCAAAGATTCCTTGAGCGGGCTGACAAGGCCATCAATTGCTTTCTGCCGCGTTTCCAAGTCGCCCTTGGCCTGCGCCTGCAAGGTTTCAAACTGGCTACGCGCGAGGGCGATGAATGCCTGGTTGTTGCTCTTGAGGGCCTCGGCGGAAAGCGCTTGGAAGGTCTCCGTCAGGGTCTTTTTCGCTTCCTCGAGTAGTTTCCTTTGCTCATCCAGGCTCGCCTGTGTCTCCCGCAGCTTGGTTTCTGCGGCGACCCTCAATTCGCCTTCGATCTTCAGGCGCTCGCGCAATTGATTCGAATCTACGAGCGCGCTCCGGGCGTTATCGAGCTCTGTTTGCGCCTTGACCTTCTGTTCGCCCTCGTCCCGCAGCCTTTGTTGAAGCCCGCCGAGCTCGCGCTCGCGGTTCTCCAAGGAAGCTTGGACCGCGCCGACCCGCGCGCGGACCTCCTGCAGTGTGCCCTCCGCGGCCTTCACGCGCCCCTCGGCGTCCACCTGGGATTTGGTCAGCACGTTCCGCGTACGGGCCGCGGCCAGCAACCAGCCAATCGCACCGCCAAGAACAATGCCCAGCAAGATCAGCAGGATCGGGTTCATAGGGATTGCCTCAGTTCGAATTCGAATTAGGGAGAGTGTTGGGCACGGTTTCTACTCCAAGATCTCAAGCCAGAAAGCCAAAATCAGAAGCTTTCTTCGTGTGCCGGGCAGATCAGCACATAGTCGCAATACTTACACGCAAAGCCTGGTTTGGGGGGAAACAACTGTTTTCGGATTTGCCCGGCCACCTCACCGACCTCGGTGATGACCGAATCCAGATCCTTGGGGGTCCGTACGGTATGCATGGATTCATTATTCGTGAAGCTATAAAAAGTAAGCCTTGTAGGATTGAGGCCCATCTGGTCGCGTGCGGCCAAGGCGTAGACGGAAAGCTGAAGGCTCTTGTCCGCATCTTTTTGCGACGGCGGCCGGCCGGTCTTGTAATCCACCAGTTCCACAGAATGGTCCGTGAGGGGATTAATCTGGTCGATGCGCCCTTCCAGAACGACGTCCCCCAGGTCGAGCGCGAAGTGCGCCTCAGCGGCGAGGGGAAGGGTCGTGAGGGTTTCGTGCCGGCTCACGAAAACGCGCAGTTGCTCAAGCCCCGCTTTCTTGTACGCCTGTTCCTGATAATCGTCCTCAAAGCCCGCGCCTTTCCAGATCTGCTCGAAGTGCACCTGAATTTGCCCGAACTGCACCGGCCCCTTCCGCCGTAGTTCGAAGTACCGGCGCGCGCACTGGTGCATGACGTTGCCGAAAGTAAGAGCTGGCTGCGGCCCGGTAGGAATCTTCAAATAATGGCTGAACATAAACTTCTGCGGGCATGTGTCGTAGGTCTCGATGGCCGAAGCGCTGAGTTGAAGCTTCTGGTCCGGCTTGATCGCCGAAGTGCGGCTGGCCCAGGCAGCAATCGGTGGATAGATTCCCGGTGCTCCCGGGGCATCGCTAAACAAGCTGTTCTGTGGCATTGAGGCAAGAGTGCGCTCGCTCAGTACCGGCTGCGCCAATGGCGGATCAGCCGATTCCGGCGGAGCTTCGGGAACCTGAATACGCTCGATATCACGAGTCTCAATCGAGGCATCGGAGGTGATATCACCGATGAAGACCGAGGGCTTTTTCCCCGGTTTCGAGACGCTGGAGACATACAAGCGGTCCTCCGCGCGCGTCAAGCCCACATAAAGCAACCGCCGTTCTTCCTGTTCATGAATGTTGGCAGGCGGTAGCGGCCCCTTGCGAAGGGCTTCGGGAAACTCGATAACGGGTTTCTGCTCGGTATGTGGAAAGCGCCGAGGCGCCACGCTGAGAACGAACACGACAGGAAACTCCAGGCCTTTAGCGGCGTGCACGGACATCATTTGCACGGCGTGCGAGCTGTTTTCTGGCTCAGGCGCCTCGATTTGGCCACCGGCCTCGCGGAAGTAAGCAAAGTACTCCAGGAATGCGTCGAGTTTCCAGGATTCGCTTCTTCCGATCCACTTCTCGATGAATTTTCGGAAGGATTCGACATAAGCGCCGTCGGGGTCGTGAGGCAGGAAACTCAATTCCAGCTGACCAATCAACCGTTGGAGCACTGCCAACACCGGGGCGTGCTCGGCATATTTGTGCAATTCGCCCAGCAGACGCTTCAGTTCCGGCCAGCCCGTGGCCTCCAGGCGGCTCGCGTCTCCGGACTTTTCCCAGGATTCCAGGACATCATAAAGCGAGCAGCGGTCGCGCAACGCCTGCTTGCGTGCTTCCAGGGCCAACTCCTCCGGGAAACTCCATCGTGGCGTCAGCAGCACACGCGTGAGGCTGACGTTATCGTGCGCGGAGTGGATGACGTTCAAGTATGCCGCCAGGTCGCGCAGGATGACACTGGAGAGAATCGACAGGCCGCGTATGGCAAAGGGGATATTCTTCCGGCGGAATTGTTCGACCAGTGGGTCGCGGTAGCCATGCGCGCGGTAAAGCACGGCGATATCGCCCGGCGGAGTTCCGTGCTGGGTGAGCCGCGCCACTTCGTCGGCAATCCAAGCCGCTTCGCCGAGGAAGTCAGCCGATTGCAATAAGTAAACCGGCGCACCCTCTTCCCGATTCGTCCGGAGCCGGGGTTTCGCCTCATAACGGTCGTTCCTCGCGATCAGCACTTCAGCCACACGAAGGATGCGCCTGGTGGAGCGGAAATTGGTGTCCAGAAAAACCGTCTCGTGCCCAGGAAAGGCTTCGTCAAACATCTTGAAAGCCCCGTGCGACGCGCCGCGAAACCGGTAAATGGCCTGGTCGTCATCGCCCACAGCGGTGATGTTGTTCGGCGGAATTACGAGGCGCTTGAGCAACTCCACTTGCGCGTAATTGGTGTCCTGGAATTCATCCACCAAGATATAGCGAAAGCGGCGGCGATAAGAATCCAGAATGTCCGGCTCGCGGTCGAAAAGGCGGACCGTCTCCGGAATCAGGCTGCCGAGACTCGAACAGCCGGCTTCCTCAATGAGCTTGCGGCTATTGCGGAAAACGCGCGCGAGCTCCTGCTTCTTCTGGATTTCCTGGTAAATCAGTGTGCGCTCAGCGCCGTCCAAAGAGGGCGCGATCGCCAAGTAGTCCTTTTCCATGGATTCCGCGTATCGCTCGAAATCCGCTGGCTCGATCAGCTCATCCTGGCATCGCGAGAAGAAATCGTTCAGCGAGTGCAGAAACGCGCCAGGCTCGGCAAGCTTCTGGTAAAACTGGAGTCCAAGGGCTTCCATCCTCTGACGGAGGAAGATCCACACATCGACTTTGTCGAGCAGCGTACGCTCGAAATGACGTTTCCGCAGCACCTCATAACAGAACGCATGAAATGTGGAGATGTGGGGAAGGGTCTCGATTTCGGGCAAGGCCTCCCGAACGCGGCGTTGCATTTCTCGCGCCGCCTTTTCAGTGAAAGTCAGCGCCAGTATGTTTTCCGGCTGAATCCCCTGCCCGGAATTTCCCTGCGTGTAACGTGTAGGAGTCTTGAAATCCGACAGCAATGCCGGTTCTTCGGCGGCGCTTCCCGCGCCCGTCAAAAGGTGCACGATTCGTTGGGTGATGACGCGGGTCTTGCCGCTGCCCGGCCCGGCAATAATCAGGAGCGGGCCTTGCCCGTGCTCGACGGCTTTCTGTTGTTCGGGGTTCAGCTTGAACGCTGATTTCATCAACCCATTATTTCGCGAAGCATCGAAGGGACGCAAGCGAAGGAGCGGCCGATCGCTTGCGGCCCCGCACCGTCTTCGATAAACTCGGAGCTAACCATGCGCGCCATGCTTCTGGAAAAACCGCGCCCCGCTGCGGAGAACCCTCTAAGGCTCGCAGAGCTTCCCATCCCACAACCTGGCCCCGGCGAAATCCGCCTTCGCGTGCGAGCTTGCGGTATTTGCCATACGGATCTGCACATCGTGGAAGGGGATTTGCAGCTTCCCAAGCTTCCGCTAGTTCCCGGCCATCAAATCGTCGGCACAGTGGACGCTCTCGGCGCGGACGTGAACGGTTTTCGACAGGGCGACCGCGTGGGTGTACCGTGGCTCTATTCGACTTGCGGGGAGTGCGTATACTGCCGCAAAGGCTTGGAGAACTTGTGCGAGCGGGCGCGATTCACGGGCTTTCATGTCGATGGCGGCTATGCGGAAGCGATGGTGGCTCCCGCCGCCTTTGCCTACCCTCTCCCCGCGAGTTTCTCGGACGTGGAAGCTGCGCCTTTGCTCTGTGCCGGGGTCATCGGCTACCGCGCGCTGAAGCTCTCGAACCTCCAGCCGGGCGGGCGGCTGGGTCTTTACGGTTTTGGCGCGTCGGCGCATATTGTGATCCAGATAGCGCGCCACTGGAGTTGTGAAGTCTGTGTCTTTACGCGCGCGGAATCGCACCGCCAATTGGCGCGCCAGCTCGGGGCCATGTGGACGGGCGCGGCGGGTGACCCGCCCCCGAAGCCGCTCGATGCGGCCATCATTTTCGCCCCGTCCGGCGCGCTTGTCCCCGAGGGGCTGCGCGCGCTTCGCAAAGGCGGCACGTTGGCGCTCGCGGGTATTACCATGTCTTCCCTACCCGAAATGGACTATCAACTCCTCTATCACGAGCGCGTCCTGCGCAGCGTGGCGAACAGCACGCGTGAGGATGTGCGTGCCCTGCTCCGTCTCGCCGCGGAAGTTCCCGTGCGCACCGAGGTCGAACCCTTCCAGCTTCCCGAGGCAAATCACGCCTTGCAAAACCTCAAAAGCAGTAAAATTCACGGCGCCGGGGTACTGGTGATCTAAAAGCACGAGCCCCTGACCTCAGACAGTCGCCTCGAAGCCAGCTAACCCGGTTCGCCCTAGTCTTCCTTCGCCTCCGCTGGTTCCTTGGTTTTGCGCCGAGTGGAGGGCTTGCGCTTACTGGTCTTCGCCCCTGCTTTGGGTGCGCGCGGCTTACGTGGTTTGGATTGAGGAGCGGATTCCGCAGGAACCAGATCCTCACCCGGGGCGGGGGCCGGCGCCGGCGGCTCGGTTGGCTCGGCGATTTCCTCTGGTAGGGCTTCCACTTCCCAATTCACGTCAGTTTCGACCGGGAGAAGGAAGTCCGGCTCAAGCTCGGGCTCAATTCCCGGCTCGAGCTCCGACCCGGCCTCTGGTTCAAGGCCCGGTTCAAGCTCCTGTGGCGCTCCCACTGCAATCTCAACATCCGCCAACGTGGCAGGAGTCACAGTAGGAGCGGGGCCGGCTGGAAAGACTCGCCAAACACCTTTGCGGTCGCGGTGCAGTCGCAGCCAGCCTTCACGCTGTGCTTGGTGGAGAAGATCCAGCAGGCCGCGAAAACCCGATCGCTCATCAACGGCTGCCCCGGCGGCGCGCAAGAGCTGCCGGATCTGCCGCAGATAGACCGGACGGTTGGGGGCTTTATCAAAATGTCCCGGCAAAGCTTGGCGCAACACGGTGAGTGCCTCATCCGGACTCGCGGGCGGGGACACAAGTCCGGGCGCGATTGGCGCTGGAACTGGCGGAGCGATTGCAGGAGGCGGCGTATCCGGAACCTCGCTCGCTGGACCATCAGCAGCAGCCGCTGCCGCGGGTTCGACCTCTCCCGTAGGAGCCTCCCCTGCCGGTTCCACCGGAGTCTCCCGAGCGGCCTCGCCCTCCAAAACCTCGACAAGATAACCGCGGTCAGTCCGGCGCATTTCCACCAAACCCGCCTTGCGCAGCTTCTGGATGAATTCCAGGAACGAGCCGGCGCCGAAATCTCGCTCGCTGAAAGTGGCATCAAGTTGCAACAACGTGCTCTTCAGCAGACCGAGTTGCGGGGCAACTTCGCGTTCGGCCAGAATTTGCAACGCGCGCTGGATATTTGGCATGGCGGTGGAGAGCGCTCGTCCCTCCGCGTTGCGCGCCGCGGTGCGCTGAATGCGAGGTGTTCGGGCGCTGTCGCCGCCGGTTTTCAGCAGGTTCTCGTAAGAAATAAACTCGTGGCAGTTCCGCTGCAAAATGCCGGAGGTAAACTGGCGGCCACCGACAACGAACACGCGCTTGTCGTATTGTTTCAGCTTTTCCACCAACGCGATGAAGTCGCTGTCGCCGCCAACAATCACAAAGGTATTGATGTGGTTGTGGGTGAAAGCCATTTCCAGTGCGTCTAGCGCCAGGTTGATGTCCGCCCCGTTCTTGTCGCCGCGGGGTGTTACGCTGCGTTGCACCATATGGATCGCGTGCTGCGTCATCTCGCGGCTATACTCGTTTGAACGGGGCCAGTCGCCGTAGGCAACCTTGCTCACCACCTCGCCCCGCTCCTTGAGCGCCTCAAGAACGATGGAAACGTCGAAATCTTTCCCTAGCGTCTCCTTGACGCCAATCTGGATGTTGTCAAAATCAATGTACACTGCAATTTTCAGTCTTTCTTCGGCCACAATCCCCTCTTTCACCTGGGACACCTTCACGACTCATCGCGCGGGCACTCCTCAGGATAGTGCTTCACCCCAACATCATACTCCCATAGGTCAGATCTTGGCACTTCCAGATTTGACGTCGAGCCCGGAGGATGCCTCCTTCACGGACAACACGCCCGTAGCACGCACGCCTTGCGCGTGGCAGCACGGAGCTCCTTAGGGTGCTCCAAGCCATTCCGGGTTGTGTGTCTTTTCTGGATTTGGAGAGCGTGACAACCCTTAGCTTTTCTTAGTAACCATCGGATTTCTAGTCTAGGTTATCTATTTGCGCGTTTCCACCCAAAGATAAGTCTCTGTATAATATGCGAGCAATATACCGAATCTCTTGTGCTTTGCGCCCTGATTCCAACGTGCTAACCTACACTGCATGAAGCTCAGGCCGAGGGAACAGCCCATTCTTGTTCGCGCCAAGACATCCAATCGACTGGGCTCATCATGAAGGGCGCGAAGGATAATAGTACCGAGCCGTGGCAGGCCCGCGATCTAGCGGAGCCTAGCGATAGGATATTTGCGATCCTCTGACGTCCAAGAGGGACTCGACACCTGACGGGGGACAACATGTTCGAAATAAAACCCAACTTCGCTAAAACCTTAATCATTGTTTTCATCGTGGCGCTGATTGCCATCGGTTCGCTGAAAGCGGGCCAGTTCGACCCCGCTTTGTACGCCGGCATGCAATGGCGGCTGGTAGGTTCCTTTCGCGGGGGTCGCGTTTCCGCGGTGGCCGGGGTGACCGGGGAGCCGGGTACCTACTACATGGCGACTCCCGGGGGTGGCGTTTGGAAAACCACGGACGCCGGGGAGGTCTGGCAGCCGATCTCCGACCAGGTGCCTGTGGCCTCGATCGGTGCGCTCGCAGTCGCGCCGTCGAATGGCCGGATCATTTATGTCGGTACCGGCGATTTTGGCATCGCCAGCACCGCCTGGGGGGCGGCGAACCTGGGAGACGGAGTCTGGCGCTCGGATGACGCCGGGGGCACCTGGCGCCATATTGGGCTTTCCCAGACCGCGCACATCGGGGCGATAATTGTGGACCCGAACAATCCCGATGTGGCGCTTGTGGCGGCGCTCGGGAACGCCTACGCGCCCGATCCTCGTCGCGGCGTCTATTTGACCCGCGACGGCGGCCAAACCTGGACGAAGACTCTTTACAAGGATGACACGACGGGTGCCATGGGACTGGCGTACGACGCGGCACTCCCCGGAGTGGTGTATGCGTCGCTCTGGCACCATCAAGCCGCTCTTCCGCCCGAGCCGGCCGATATTGACCAAGCGGGCGGGGCCATCTACAAGTCCACCGACGGTGGACAGACCTGGCAAGCTTTATCCGGCCCCGGACTTCCGACTTGGCCGATGGGGCGCATTGGGCTGGCAGCAGATAACGGGCGCGTCTTCGCAATTATTTCCAGGGCCCAGGGACACATGGACCACCTTCAAGGCGCGTTCCTTCGCTCCGATGATGGTGGAGCAACTTGGCGGAGCATCGCGCAAGATCCGCGGTTAGAACCAGGAGGGCGCTCCGGCTATTTCGACAATGTCTGGATCGATCCGCAAAATCGCAATGTGGTCTATGTGGTTCACACCTCATTTTATCGCTCGATTGACGGCGGAGAGACGTTCGAGGCCTTAAAGGGGTCGCCGGGCGGCGATGACTACCACAATCTGTGGATAAACCCCAAAAGCCCCTGTGTGCCCATTGGCGACGGCAACGGTTGTCTCAGCAGCGAGATGATCTTGGGCGCTGACCAAGGCGCGAGCGTAAGCCTGAATGCGGGCCAAACTTGGAGCAGTTGGTACAACCAACCGACCGGGCAGATGTACCACCTCGCGACGGATAAGCAGTTTCCCTTCCATATTTACGGCCCCCAACAGGACAACGGCTCGGTCGAGGTTAGCAGCCGGGGAGACTTTGGTGACATCAGCTTCCTGGACTGGAGGCCCTCGATGGGCGCCTATGAATACGGTTATGTTGAACCGGATCCGGCGCATCCTCAGTGGTTATTTTCGAGCGACGATGGCCCGGCCATTCATCGCAGGGATCGAAACACCTGGCTAACCCTCGACGTAACACCCTACATCGGTAGCGGGGGGCCGTACCGTTACTTTATGGGCCCGTGGTGGGGTTCGGTACAGCCCCCGTTCGTATTCTCGCCCGTAAACGGCAACATCTTGTATGACGGCGCGCAATTCCTCCTTGAAACTTCCGACGGCGGTCTCAATTGGCGGCGCATCAGTCCCGACCTTACGCTGCGCCCCGATCTGCCGGAACGTCCTCTCCCAGACGGCAAAACCAGCCGCGATTGGGCGGCAATTTCGGCGATTGGTCCCTCGCCGCTGAATGCCGACCTGATCTGGGTGGGCACCGACGACGGTCTCGTGCAGGTTACGCGCGACGGCGGCAAGAGTTGGCAGCGAGCGACGATCCCGGAAATGAAGCCGCTGGATACCATCAGCATCGTTGAAGCCTCGCCTTTCAACCCAGCGTCGGCTTATGTGGTAATGGACCGGCACGATTGGGGCGATTTTCGTCCTTACCTGTACCGAACTGACAACTACGGGCGCACTTGGACGGCCGTCACTCGCGGCATTCCGGACGGCAGCTTTGTTCGCGTGGTTCGAGCCGACCCGAAACAGCAGGGGCTGCTTTACGCCGGCACAGAAAATGGCGTCTTTGTGTCTTTCAATGACGGCGAGGAGTGGCAGTCGCTGCAACTCAATCTGCCCACCG
>CAZCVY010000160.1:0-16224 GCA_964501985.1 uncultured Acidobacteriota bacterium
CATAACGGGGGAAGATATTGCAAAAGCAATGATTAAGTCAGCGAAGAATCAAACAGAGAAGCTAAAGATTTATCACTGGAGGGAAATGCATGATTTGCTGCAAAGGCAATTTGAGCCGGGACAGTAACGAAGCTCGGAGCGCGGTATGTCTCATTCATACAGTCGTTTATCTCTCGAGGGTCATCTCACAGTAGGGAGATCCCGATAGGCGTGTAGAAGCCGGCATTGCCGCTAGCCCGCCGTTGTTGTGCAGCGCGTGATAAAATTCAAAATAGGTTGGGGCGACGGCCACGCAAATTCATTATGGGAGGCTCGAACTTTATGAATAGCAAAAAGAAGTCGTCGGGACCTGGGAAGAACACAAAAGGTGCGGAGGGCGACCGCGCTCTGCGCGATCACCTGGTCAAGCTGCTGGACAGCGAAGCCCACGTGGGCTTTGAGAAAGCCATCAATGGGCTTCCCCCTGGTTTGCGCGCGGTGAAGCCTCCGAACCTTCCTTTCTCCCCCTGGCATTTGCTGGAGCATCTGCGGATCGCCCAATGGGACATTGTGGAGTTCAGCATCAATCCCCAGCACGTTTCGCCGGCATGGCCCGACGGATACTGGCCTGAAAGCGATGCCTCCCCGAGCGATGCCGCGTGGAAGAAGAGCATTCAACAATTCCGCCGCGACCTTAAGCGGATGCAGGCGCTCGTGGCCAATCCCCACACCGACTTGTACTCGCCCATTCCGCACGGAGACGGCCAGACAATTCTCCGCGAAGCCCTCCTGGTGGCTGACCACAACGCTTACCATTTAGGGGAACTGGTCGTGGTGCGCCGCCTGCTGGGAGCGTGGAAGAGCAAGTAGCCCGAACCGGTTTCCACAAAAATTGCGAAAATCGTTTCCTTTTGTACCGGCGCTGACAAGAGTCCGCTCAACACCTGCTCTGCCTCCGTCGCCATGTGGGTGTACTATGTTCTATGGGGGCTGGGGCCGCAGCAGTGCCTAGAAGAAACATCCGATGCCACCGTTGTGGCGCAGCCCTACTATGTTTGAAAACGAGAGATGGTAGGTTATGGCTGAGCAGACCACATTGATTCTGAAGAACGACGTATCGGAATTGGACCGCGTAATCACTTTTGTTTCCGATCTCTGCGCTCGCAGCTCCATATCCCCGGAAGTAGAATATGACCTTAATCTAGCCCTGGACGAGGCGATTATGAATGTGGCCCAGCACGCCTTTCCCAGGAGCGAGGAGCATTTCTACACCTTGCAAATCACCCTGACTCCGGAAGAATTCACCGCCCGCATCGAGGACGATGGCCCGGAATTCAACCCGCTCGACCACCCCCCTCCCGACCTTGATGCCCCGCTGGAGCAACGGAAAGAGGGCGGGTTGGGCATCTTTCTCGTCCGCCAAATCATGACCAGCGTCGATTACCAACGCGTTGGTGGGAAAAACCTCTTGACCTTGAAGAAGAAACTCGCTTGAGGGCGCTGGAAATACCGAGAAGAGGATCGACCAACGGCGGAGACGTGATCAGATTTTGCCCGGGGTGCGATCCCGCCAGGATCTTAGAGGCGGGGAAACCGGCGGGGGTCAGCCTGCCAGGGCGCTGGATTCATCGTCGTAAAGGCCGAAGAATCGATCTAATCCCACCATTTTGAATGTCTGCCTCACCATTTTGGTGGGCGCAAACATAATGAACTTGCCCCCGGCTTCGGTTAGCAACTTGTGTGTCCGCACAAACGCGCCGATGCCCGAACTGTCGACCATGGGGACGGCGGCGAGATTCACGGCGAGGTGTATTTCTCCACTGTCCACCAGGGTCTTCACCTGCTCGCGAAACTTCAGTTCGCCCTCGCCAATGCGGAGAGGGCCCTTCAGATCCAAAATGCTGACGTTCCCGATTTTGCGAACAGTGACGTCCACGTCGATCCCGCCTCGGTAGCAAAGTTATGTGCTTCGTCGCCTGAAAAATCGATGCGACTTAAGGCTACAGCAACCCGCCAGCCAAATCAAGGGCGCGTGCAAAGGAGTTACCCGAGAGTGATGGCGGGAAGGATGGGGTGGGTACCGCGGTGGAGGTAGCGCACCCGGTAAAGCCGTTCGAGGGTGAGGGCGAGGCAGGTCAGCAGCAGACGGCGAGCAGGCTGTGGCGCTGGTGCTGCCAGAGGTGCTCGAAGCCGTACAGGTTTTTGGCGTCATTGAAACCTTGGTTCTCGATCTCCCAGCGGCGCTACGTCGCATATCGTGGCAGCCTCATGTTGCTGCATGATATGTCTTCACGTATGATAGAGCATACTTCAAGGAACGCACATCACATCCAAAATGATTGATCGCGTCATCTCTCACTACCGCATTGTAGAAAAGCTGGGTGGCGGCGGTATGGGCGTCGTCTACAAGGCCGAGGACACCAAGCTTGGCCGATTTGTCGCGCTCAAATTTCTGCCTCAGGAATTCAGCAAGGATCCCCAGTCTCTGGAGCGTTTCCGGCGAGAGGCGCGCACGGCGTCCGCGCTCGATCATCCTAATATCTGCACGGTTTTCGAGATTGACGAGGCGGACGGTGAACCCTTTATTGCCATGCAGTTGCTCGAGGGGCAGACGCTCAAGCATCGGATCGCCGCGGGGCCGATTAAAGCGGAAGATTTGCTGGAGTACGCCCTGCAAATCGCCGACGCGTTGGACGCGGCACACTCCAAGGGCATCATCCACCGGGACATCAAGCCAGCGAACATTCTCCTGACCAGCCGCGGGCAAACGAAGATTCTCGATTTCGGCCTGGCGAAGGTGGCGCCGGGACGACAATACGTGGGAGCGGGGTCGGGCGAAACCTCGGCAGCAACGATGGCGACTGCCGACGAACACCTGACCAGCCCCGGCGCGGCGATGGGAACCATTGCCTACATGTCGCCCGAGCAGGCGCTGGGGCACGAACTCGACGCGCGCACGGACTTGTTCAGCTTCGGCGTGGTGCTCTATGAAATGGCGACGGGACGGGCTGCATTCGGGGGCTCCACCTCGGCCGCCATCTTCGACGCCATCCTGCACAAGGCGCCGATTTCGCCGGTGCGCCTGAACTTGGATGTTAATCCGGAACTCGAACAGACCATCAACAAGCTGCTGGAAAAAGACCGGGAACTGCGCTACCAGAGTGCGGCAGATGTCCGCGCCGACCTGAAACGCTTGAAGCGCGACACCAACTCCGGCCGGTCGGCGGCGGTGGCCGTGGAGGAAACGAGGGCGGAGCCGGTGGCATCTGCGGCGACGCCGGCCGCTGGAGTGGCCACGGCGGTTGCCCTGCCGTCAGCGACATGGCGCAAGTGGATGATCGTTGCGGCGGCCATGGTGGTTCTAATCGGCGCGCTTGGCGCGTTTCTGTATTTCCATCGCCCGTCCAAGATGACCGAGCGCGACTCGATTCTGCTCACGGATTTCGTTAATACCACCGGAGATCCGGTTTTCGACGGCACCCTCAAAAAGGCGGTATCGGTCGAGCTCGAGCAATCACCCTTTCTCAATGTCTTTCCCGACCAGCGCATGGAGGAGACGCTGAAATTCATGGGGAGACCCATGGACACGCGTATCACCTCGGAGGTGGGGAGGGAGATCTGCCAGCGTGATGGGATCAAAGCGATGCTGACCGGCGGCATCTCTAGCCTCGGCAGCCAGTACGTTCTCACGCTCCAAGCCTTAAATGCGAGCACGGGCGATTCGCTGGCGCAGGCGCAGGCTACGGCCAATGCCAAAGAACAGGTTCTCAAGGCCCTGGGAACTGCCAGTTCCGAGTTGCGGATGAAGTTGGGAGAATCGCTGGCGTCCATCCAGAAGTTCGATCAGCCCTTGGAGCAGGCCACCACATCGTCCCTCGAAGCGCTCAAAGCGTTTAGTCTGGGTGATGCGCAGCACAACATTGGGGAGGATACGGCGGCAATTCCTTTCTACCAGCATGCCATCGAGCTCGATCCCAATTTCGCCATGGCGTATGCGCGCCTGGGAACTTGTTACAACAACTCGGGGCAGACCGAATTGGCCACCCAAACCGCCCAAAAGGCCTTTGAACTGAAGGACCGCACGAGCGAGCGCGAGCGCCTCTACATCACTTGCCACTACTACGATATCCGCGGAGATATCGATAAGACTATCCAGGCTTATGAATTGTTCAAGCAAACTTACCCACGGAATTCGACCCCGCGCACCAATCTGGCGGGTCTCTACAACAATTTGGGGGATTTTCAGAAGGGAGTGGAGGAAGGTTTGGAGGCGATTCGGCTGTCTCCTGATACGTGGAACGCTTATGGCAATGTTGCCTCGGCTTATGTCGGGCTGGGCCGCCTGGATGATGCCAAAGCCATCCTTCAGCAGGCGGTCAACCGGAAGATCGGCGGCGCAAGTCTCCATGGCGCACTTGCGGTTGTTGCGTTCCTTCAAGGTGACAAGGCTACTCTGGATCGTGAAGAAGCCTTGGCAGGACAAAGCCCCTATTGGACGGCTCAACTGAACGTCATTTACGCCGAATCGGCAGGTGCGCAAGGACGCATGAAAAAAATGCGCGAACTCATGAGACGGGGGGTGGAGCAATCCCGGCGTTTGAACCTTTCCGAGAACGCCGCGCAGCTCCTGCTCGATCAGGCGCAATTTGAGGCCCTTGCCGGCTTTCGCTCACAAGCCGCGGACGACTCGGCAGCGGCGCTGAAGATCTCTGAGAGCCCTTATGTAAAATTGGGCGCGGCAGGGGTGCTGGTGCTCCTCGGGCAGGACGCAAAAGCGACGCCTCTCGCCGAGGAAGTGGCCAAGTTGCGGCCTGACGATACCATCGTACAAGACGTCGCGGTTCCAGGTATCCGGGCGTTTATGGAAATAAACCGGGGCAATCCCACTCGAGCCATCGAGCTGTTACAGGTGGCTCAGCCCTACGAAGGCGCCGATGCGGGCACGAAGTACATTCGCGGCCTGGCTTACCTGAAGGCGGGAAGAACGAGTGATGCCCTCCAGCAATTCCAGAAGGCTCTGGCCTTCAAGAACACGCGACCGGGCTCCCCTTACATTTTCATGGCCGAACTAGGGACGGGCCGCGCCCACGCCATAGCCGGCGACAAAGCCCAAGCCCGCACCGCCTACCAGGATTTCTTCGCGCTGTGGAAAGATGCCGAACCCGACGTTCCTCTCCTCGCTGAAGCCAAAGCCGAATATGCGAAGCTGCAGTAACGGCCCTCTCCCAACTGAGGATTGCAAATTACAGTGACGAACGGTTTTCGTAGCGCGGGCGTCCCGCCCGCTGGGGCGTGGGCATCCTGCCCGCGCGGTGGCGGAAGCGTGACGCTCCGGCGACAGCGAGCGGGACCCCGATTCATCGGGGCAGGCTGCCCGAGCTCGTGCGCCTGAGAGCGCATACGACCGATTCAGCCGAAAAGGCAGAGCCTATTCGCACCGCAAGGGGCGAAACCCAATCCGGAATCAGGCGCATCCGCTGTTTTCGACAATAGTGACATTCTCACACCCGCTCGCTGCCGGCAAAAGCAATTCGCGGCCGGAGAAGCGAGCGCGGAAATCTCGCGAGCAGCAATCCTACGGGTAGGAAATTCAGGCGCCAAGATGCAAATATTCTGCGTGCTTTCGGGCATCTGGTCCACGTCAGGCCTTATTGTGGATGGAGTATTGCTTGTGTAGTACTTGGACAACCCTTTGTGGGCGAAAAGGCGCACATCGATGGCGTACTGCAAACAACGCAATTCGGTCTCGAATTCGCGCGAGAAAGGAGCAGCGAACCGTATGGGTGTCAGGTGCCCGGAGCCCTGGCTCCAACGCTCGCGAACGGGGGCGCCCATACTCCCGCCCAGCTTGCCCCGATGACAGGCGAACTGTCCGAAAATGGACGCGGCAATCTATCGAAAATGAAGGTTCATCCGGGGATATTGATGAAAACAAAGAAAGGCAGGTTTCAGGTCTCAGGTGCCAGGTGCCAGGACCCGCATCTACGATGTTGTGGAGAACGGAGTTTAGATTTCCAGCCTCGGCCGCGGCAGTTGCGAGAAAATTGCACAAACACTGGCGAGGAAATGTATCGAAAAATGAAGGTTGATCCGGGGATAATGATGAAAACAAATAGGGCAGGATTCAGGTGCCAGGTGTCAGGGGCCACGTCTGCGACCCGGGGAAAGCGCGATGTACCGATTTTCCGGCGCGGCTGCGGCAGTTACGGGCAAATTGAACGAACACTGGCGAGGAGATGTATCGAAAAATGAAGGTTCATCCGGGGATGTTGATGAAAACAAGGAGAGGAAGGTTCCAGGTGTCAGGTGCCAGGTGTCAGGTGCCAGGTGTCAGGGATTGTACCTTTGGCGGGGAGTGTGGGAAGCCCCGACTTTCCGGCGCGACGGTGTCAATTATGGACAATTTGCACGGCGATGCACATTGCCTGATATGGAAAATGAAGGTGCATCCGGCTATGTTGATGAAAACAAGGAAAGGCAGGCTTCAGGTGTCAGGTGCCAGGTGTCAGGGCTCCATTCCTAACACCAGCCATTGGCCGGCAAGTGCGGGTGACCCCCGTGCCGGCCGGGTGGTTTGAGATGACCGGCAAGATTGTCCGAATATGGATGCGGCAATCGACCAAAAATGAAGGTGCATCCGGCTATATTGATGAAAACAAGGAGAGGAAGGTTCCAGGTGTCAGGTGCCAGGTGTCAGGGTTCTATTCCTGACACCAACCATTGGCCGGCAAGTGCGGGTGACCCCCCTGCCGGCCGGGTTGTTTGAGACGACCGGCAAGATTGTCCGAATATGGATGCGGCAATCGACCAAAAATGAAGGTGCATCCGGCTATGTTGATGAAAACAATGAGAGGCAGGTTTCAGGTGCCAGGTGCCAGGGACCTTGGCTCCAGCCATTGGCTCGCAAGCGCAGGCGCCGTTCAAAGAGGTTTGGGCAATCACAGGTGTAGTACTTACGCTACCCCACGTTCCGCATGGTAATTGCAGAACTAGTGGGAGACGAGCCGCCCCTACAAGCGCGTGGCACCCGTTTTTCGGAGGCTTTTCCGAGCAAAAACACGACTGCCCGGGCACCCTTCAATTGGAGTGCCCGAGCAGTCGCTTTTCGGGCGTTCTGGCGTTCTTAGGTCGCTGGCTTCTCGATTGCCACAAGCCCCTGGCGAAGGGCTTGGGTATGTTCGCTAACGGCGGTCTTACGGCTCATACCTCGAAGCCACTTGACCCGTCGTCGGGTCCAACGAAATCCTGGGGGCGCTAGGATGGTCAAAATCAAATATTCCTAAAAGCGAACCCGCCTTCACATCGGTGGAATCTCCACCGAGGCGTCCCAGTTTCCAGTTGTCCTCGATAAAGCGAATAATCGAAGACTGGTCCGTCATCCGATGGTCGATGTAATTGGACCTGGCATATTTGGAAATCACGATCAGGGGCAGGCGCGGCCCATAACCGCAGCGGCCGGGGGCGCCGCCGTTAGGAGTCGTTCCGCAGGCGCCGGGGGCGCTCAGGTAGTCATCGTTGGGACTGTCGGACTGATTCACGACGGTGTCCATTTGGTGGTCGTACCAGCCATCGGAGTCGTCGTAAGTGATGATAATCGCGGTGTCGTCCCAATACTTGCTGTTCTCAATCGCGTTCACCGCGGTAGCCAGCCACGTCTGCTCGTCCAGGGGAGTTGAGTTTCCCGGGTGGCCGTTTTGGAACTTCTTGGCCTTCACGAAGGAGACGGAAGGCAAGTTGCCGTTGGTGATCGCGGAAAGAAACAGGCTGAGGTCGTACCCGTGATTGGCTTGGTCGGTGTAGCCAACTGGACCGGTGGGCGGCAGGTGGTGCGGATTAGCCGTATTGATGTTATAGGCGAAGCCATTGTGGTGCGAAACATAATCGGTAACGTTGGAGAGACCGGTGGCGGGATCGCTGGACTCCGAGGCGCAAGCCGCTCTTGACCCCGGAACAGCAGGGTTCCATGGGGTGGTGGGCTTGAATCCTCCTTGGAACCATCCCCAAGTGATGCCCTTCGCGTTCAGCAGAATGCCAATGTTAGGGTCGGTGGTCGTTCCGTTCGAGGTGGCAGACCCGCAATCGTCGTAGCCGGCATCGATGTCGCCGATGAGGGTGCCCGTCGCCGAGCCGCCCGCCATGGTCCCCGCCAACGACGAGGTCGTGTTAGCGGTGAAATGGGTGGTGGAGCCGGCCACGAGGTTCAGCACGCCGACGGTCGAGGGACCGAACATCGTGCCGTAGAAGTTGTCGCTGATGGCGTAGTGCTGTGCCCAGTTCCACAAGGCTGTCACGCTGTTGCCGTCGTAATACCCCATCACGATGCCTGTGGTGGCCGCGGCGCTGGAGGTGGCCGTTGGGTCGAGGCAAGCGGTTCCCGGGGTGCCTGTATTTGGGGGAAACGCGTCCATTAGCCCGTGGTCGAAGGCTTTTTGCTCGGGAGTGTAATCATGGTTTTGATCGGTGGTGAGAGGGCAGGTGCGATCCAAACGAAACGGCTGGGTTGAGTTAGGGTTTGAGTCGAGCAGGCCGCCACTCAAGAGATTGTTAGCGCGCGGAGTGTTCGGAGCCGCATGGAATTGCGGCTCGCCCTCCGGATTCGCCGCGTAGGGGTATGTCCCAAAGTAGTGGTCGAACGAAATGTTTTCTTGAAACAACACCACGACATGCCTGATCGGCGTCGCGGTGGGGCCGTAGTGGGAGGGGTCTTGACCCTTGTAGGTATTGGGTAAGGCCACGGCCACGACCATCGCCGCAATCAGCATCAGCATTTGGCGAGGAAACTTTTGGATCATGGATTCTCCTTTAATGGGAATTCTCATTGCGGCCACACCTTTCCCCCGAACTATGCGCGAGGCCACGCGTCGCGCTGCCAGAGAGCAAGGTTGGGAACGCCCTGAGAGTATTATAGTAATATTACAATTGTTATGACATCATCAAGAAATTGTTAATGGAAGGTTAAAAGCTTCCGCCGACGGATGTCGTCTGGCCGGTGGCATTGAGGCGGGGGAGGACTTGAATCGTGCCCATCATCCCGCCATCTTCATGTTCCAGAAGATGACAGTGGTAGAGGAACGTGCCGACGATCTGGGGGTCGCGGAAATCCATCCGCAGCTTGACACGTGGATACTGTCGGCTTTTGCCATCCCAATAGGCAACGTTGACGGTGTCGCGCAGAAATGGCTCATCCACCGGAGCTCCATTCCATTCCAGCAAGATGAAATGCGTCTGATGGATGTGAAAAGCATGGACTTCCCGCGTTCGATTCTCGACGATCCAGTCTTCCACATCCCCCTGATGCACGGTGATATTGGGGTTGGGAGCTTGGGGATCGAACGGAGCAGGAGTCTGCCCATCGACCGTGATGTAGAAAGCAGTTGGACTTGCGGGATTATTGGGGTCCTGCGCCTTCTCGGAGAAGTACAACTTTCTTTCCCGCATAGGCTTCGCGTCGCCCAGCCAGACGGAATGCGGCGAGGGCAGGGGGGTCGGCGCCGCCTCCAGCTTCCGACGCGGTTCCGGCGTATCGGGCGCGGCCACGAGGGTTGCCAGCGGTCGCGTGGGGTCGTTTTCACCCGCCGGTCCTGTATCAACCTTTCCGGTGACGAAACTGGCGCTCGCTCCCGCCGGCGGCCCCTTCACAATGAATTCAGCGCGGCCGGCAGGAGGCAGCAGGATGTGGCTTTCCCAAATGATGCGATTGCCGGACATGCCGTTCTCGTTGATGGGGATTCCGTCCAGCGAGACCACTCCGAGGGCCTGCGGCGTGCTGTTCAGCAGCACCTTCAGGTCCAGGTAGGTGATCGCCGAGGCGTTCAAGACTCGCCAAAGTTGCCTTTCGAGCGGCTTGATCGGGATCAGCGCCGGGGTGTATTGAGGAAAGGCCACGGGGACGAAATTGATCGAGAGGTCCTTCGCGGGCGTCCCGCCATCCGTTCCCATGTTCAGGATGTCACCCTCATTGTCACGCAGAACCGTGGTATGCGGTTGGTTGGCGGCGCCCAGCGGTTGGGCATCGGGGTTCAACAAATCCCGGTCGCGGATGATGAAGGTCCGCTCGGGCAATCCCGCCAGTTTCAAATTCGCCCGCTCAATGCCTTCCACGATCAAAGCTCCCGAAGCTCCTCCCAGCACTTGAGGGCTGGTGAAACCGTGAACGTGAGGGTGGTACCAATACAAACCCGGTTCCTCGTCCGGTGGGATTTGGAAGCGGTACTCGAACGGCTGGCCGTGCGCCGGGATGAGCGTCTTGAGCACGTCGTCCTGGTGGCACACGGGGGGAATGGTCAGCCCGTGGAAATGAAGGTTGGTGGAGAGAGAAGTCATTTCTCCGCCCCCACATTCGCCCCGCATCGCGTGCTCGTAATGGGCCGTGGAGCTGCCTCGAGCGGGTTGAGCAGAGGAGGGAAGTGTGAGGTCATTTCGCAGATGGAGAACCACGAGGTCACCGGGCTTCAACCGCAGCAGCGGAGCTTCATCACCCTGACCGTCAACGTAGCAGTAGCGCATCTGTCCGTGCCGATCAACGTAGTTCCGGTAGGTAAGCTGGACTCTCAGAACTCCCGCCTGACTCTGAACTTCGTAGGGTTCAGGGACCACGCTGCCGATAGCAGGACGAGGGCAGGGATCAACCGAGCGATTTTGCGCTCGCGCGTAGCTCGCGAAGAAGCCCCCCACAGTCGCCGCACAGACCATGATGCGTATCGACCTCATCGTCAACCTGTTCGCGTTCACAGGCCGAATACTCTCATTCATCTGTTGAGCGAAGCCCGCTCCGATGATTGCACCCCTGTTCGATGAAGGAACGATTCTCCATCATCGCGGCGGATTGTTTCATTAAGGCACCGTTAAGATTTGTTTACACGACTGCTCGCGGGTGCGTTTACTCGGGATCATCTTCGCGCCGCGCAAACCTATGGCCAGAACTGCGGGATATAATCTTGTCCCACCGTCCAAAAGCCGCGGAGCGAACGAACAGTTCCGCGCTTTGCTTGCTCTTAGCTGTTATGATGGCCGGGTGGCAACACGATCCGAGCCTGGATATTCATACAAGGATTTGTTATGACAACAAAACGCTCAATTCATGCGCGCATTCTGGCAGAGTTGATACTGTGCCTTGCAGGAACCCTTCTGGCACTGCCCGCGCTGGGTGCGGACCTTTCGTTTACGAGTACTTCGGACCAACCGCCTCGCAAAGTCATTGTGGGTACGGTCATGCAGCCGTTCTGGGGAAAGCATCCCGGCTTGCAAAAGCGCCTGGACCAACTGACGACGATCATCGACCGCATGCAGGCGGACTCCGAGAAAAAGTATGGCCGAGGGCTGGACTTGGCGGTGCTGCCGGAGATGGCGTTGACCGGTGAAGGCGCGTCCGTCGGAGAAGTGGCGGATTGGGCCTACCCCCTCGAAGGCGCGGTGCAGGATAGCTTCGCTCGCGAGGCGCGCAAATGCCATTGCTACATCGTGGCGCCTACCTTCCTGCTGGACGATTCGGCCACGAAGCAATGTTCCAACGCCGCCATTCTCTTTGACCGGACGGGCGCAGTCGTGGGCACCTACCACAAGGTTCACCTCGTGGTCGATCTCAAGACCGGCTCACTCGAACATGGCTGTACTCCCGGGAAAGATGAGCCCGTCTTCCAATGTGACTTTGGCAAGTTGGGCATTCAGATTTGCTACGACATGGATTTCGCCGATGGCTGGAGGGAACTGGCCCGCGCGGGCGCCGAGCTGGTTGCCTGGCCAACCCAATCACCGCAGACTTCCCAGCCTGCATCGCGCGCGAGACGGAACCACTACTACATCGTTTCCAGCACTTGGCGGAATAACGCTTCCGTCTTTGAACCCACCGGCAAAATCGTCGCGCAAGTGAAATGGCCTGCGAGCGAGAGGAAAGTGGAGGCTGGCAACCTCATTGCCCCCGAAGACAATGTTCTGGTGCAAGAGATCGATCTCAGCTACGCGATCCTGCCATGGAGTTCGAAACTGGAGAACGGGGAAGGGCTCCAGAAAATCTACGGCGACAAAGTCGGCTACCGTTATTACGAAGATGAGGACTGCGGAATCTTCTGGTCCAACGACCCTCACATGACCATACGAAGTATGCTGCGAGGCTTGGGCCTGATGGAGGAGCAGGAAGAAATGCAGCGGGTCGGCGAGGTGTATCACCAAGCAGGCGTTCCGGGATACTGAAGGGGACGGTTTTATCATTTCAGCCCCCCAAGGCCAAGGACCGGCGGCTGAGCACTGGGCGGTGGCCCAACATTTCCCGGGAATCTTCATGCTATGGCGTTGACGCTGCGCTCAATCGGTTCCGGTCTGGCGGCATCACCCCGAGCAGATGTTCTACGAAAAAGTCGAACCGCCTACGGTCGCCGTAAGCGGCATATTGGTCGCCGCGAGCAGCCGGGTGGTCCGCTCCCGGAACGACGAGCAGATCAAAACTCGCGCATTTCAAAATATTCCGTAAGTCTTGAAGACTTCGGTGGCCGGCCGGCCGGCGGCGAGATCTTTGATGGCGGTTTTTTCTTTGCGCGATTTTTCCAGTGCGGCGGTGATGACATCGATTTCCATTTCCCGCGGGACCACCAAGACGCCGTCGATATCCCCAAAGACGATGTCACCCGGCCGGACGTGGACGCCCTCGATCTGGAGCGTCACGTGGTGCGCCATCACCTGGCCGCGGCCGCGCTGGTCCTGAGCGTAGCAGCCATAACTGAACACGGGAAAATCGAGGGCCAGAATGCCGCGCGTGTCGCGGCTCATGCCGGCCAGCACGGCGCCGGTTGCACCACGGGCGCGGGCAGCGGTGGACATCAGTTCTCCCCACTGTGCATACGTCGGAGAGCCTCCCGCGGCGAGGTAGATTTCGTGGGGCTGGAGAGAATCGAGGGCTTCGAACATTAAGCCGAAGGGTTGCTCCGGGTCTTCGGAAACATCGACTTCGAGCACAGTCATGGCGCGGCCCGCCACGACCATGTCAGGACGCAGAGGACGGCACTGGGAAGGAAGGAACTGCCGCCGTCGCCCCAGGGCGTCGAGTACATCACCCACGATGGCTGTGTAAAGTTGCTTTTGCAATAACTCAAATAGCTCGGCGTCGTTTTTCCATTCCATGCATCCTCCTCATGGCGCGCGGCGACCCGGGGAACATGTCAGACCGAGCAAATCCTCTATGTCTTCGGGGCACCCAGCATATCGGAACTCACTTGCCTGTCAAGCGACAACAGTTGGGGGTGCTGGTGCAGCTTTGCTTCCGCCCCTGACATTATTTTGCTCGCATTATTTTACTGGTGGCGTGAACCGCTAGGGCAGCGTATGATGGAGACATCAGCGATCCAACGACTGAATCATCAAACCGTCCAACTAAAAGGAGTGGAGATGGATAGGAAGTATAAACAGCGGGGATACATGGACTCAGGCGGCGGCCGCGAACGCGCTGAGCGCACCGAACGTCCACCCGCAAAGAAAGCCGAAAGCTTTGGCCCCAAGACACCGAACATGCCCGGCAAGCGCGAAGTGGTGCGTTGCGCCTCATGCGCGACCCTGTTGCCGGCAGGGATCGACTTCACCGCGAAGTGCCCTCGCTGCGGGGCGGAGCTGCATAGCTGCAAGCAGTGCTTGTATTTTGATTCCGCCAGCCGCTTTGAATGCACCCAACCGGTCAGTGCCCGCATCCCCAAGAAGGATGCGCGCAACCAGTGCAACTTTTACTCGCCGCGAACCACCATCGAACGGGAGACTTCCTCCTCCAGGCCGCTGGATGCTCGCCAAGCTTTCGAAAATCTCTTCCGAAAGTAAAAGACGCTGCTGTTGCCCCGGCCCGCCCATTTGAAAGTGGATAAACCGCAAATGTCCGCGAATGGGTGCTAGTCCTCGCTCAGCGGGGTTGTAAACCAGTTTCGGACAAATTGTCAATAGGTCATTTAGAATGAACAATTTGTCGCTTACGACTCGCCCTCAATTCCGCGCAATTCGAGGCCCCATTTTCGCCATCTAAAGGTTTATCGTTCCCCCACCGATGTTGCAATGCTCTAATCCGCCTCTTGAAACTCGTGCGTTGATTTCTTAGTCGGGAATGTCGGCGCGTGGTTAACCGCCGAATTGCCCGCGCCTTGCACTTCTGAAACTTGTCTGTCTTCCTCTGGAGGAAATGTGGCCACTCTCACCATTGCCCCGCCCGCCAACGCTCGCCGCCGAAGCGACTTCGAAATCATTCAGCCTAAAACGACTTTCGCCGGCTCGCCCATCGAGCCGCTCGATAAGGGTTTGCCGAAGATGACGCAATCCATCTGCCCGGAATGCCTTCAGGTGATTGATGCGCGGCTCTTCGAAGAGAACGGCGCGGTTTACATGGAAAAGGCCTGCCTCGAGCATGGCGAATTCCGCGACAAGATTTATTCCGACGCGCGCCTCTATCTCAAGATGGAACAATGGGAATTTGGCGACAACCGCGGCCTTGAGAATCCCGCCGTCCCGGACGCCTCGCGCTGCCCGGACGATTGTGGTCTCTGCTCGCTGCACACTTCGCACACGGTCCTTTCCAACGTCGACCTGACCAACCGCTGCAACCTGACTTGCCCCGTCTGTTTTGCCAACGCCAACGTGGCCGGTTACCTCTACGAGCCGTCTTTCGAGCAGGTTACTGACATGTTGGAGGGCCTGCGCGCACAACGGCCCGTGCCCAATCGCGTGGTGCAATTCTCCGGCGGCGAGCCCACGCTTTATCCGCGTTTCATGGATGTGCTGCGCAAGGCCACGGAGCTCGGGTTCACGCACCTTCAAGCGGCCACCAACGGCATCAGCTTCGCCCAGCTTGAATTCGCCCAAGCCGCCAAGGAAGCGGGTCTGCACACTCTCTACCTGCAATTCGACGGGCTCACGGACGATATTTACCTGCGCACGCGCGGCCAGCGCCTGATGGAAATCAAGACGGCTGCGATCGAGAATTGCCGCAAGGCGGGGCTGAAGATTGTCTTCGTTCCCACCATCGTCAAGGGCGTGAACGACCATCAACTCGGCGACATGGTACGGTTCGCGATCGACAACATTGATTGCGTCAGCGGCTTCAGCTTCCAGCCCGTGGCCTTCACGGGGCGCATCAATCGCCGCGACCTCGAGGCCAAGCGCTTTACCCAGTCCGACCTGGCGCATTGCATCTCCGAACAGACCGGCATGACCGACGCTTACAACGATTGGTTCCCGCTCGCCTGCACATCGCCGTTTTCCAAGCTGCTTTCCGCGCTGCAAAATCATCAGCGCCCCAACCTTACCTCTCATCCCCATTGCGCCATGGGCACTTACCTTTATGTCGACCCGATCTCGAAGAAGGCGGTACCCATCACCCGCTTTTTCGATGTCGGCGCGATGCTGCGGGATATCGATCTGCTGGCGCGCAAGGCGCAGGGCGCGCGGGTAAAACTTTTCTCCAAGGTCAGCGCGTGGAATTCTCTGCGCAGGCATTTCAAGCCCGCATTCGCCCCCCCCGGCCTCACCTTCGAGCGCTTCTTGAATACGCTTCAGGGCATGACTGACCACAGTTCCGGCCGCGGCAAGGGCGACGGAACCTTCACTTATAAGACCCTCCTCGTGGCGGGGATGCACTTTATGGACGCTTATAACTACGACATCAACCGCGTAAAGCGCTGCGTGATCCACTACACCGCCCCCAACGGCTTGGTCTATCCCTTCTGCACCTACAACTCCGGCCCCTGCTTCCGGGAGAAGATTGAGAAGCGGTACTCCGTGCCGCTCCCCAAGAAGTCGCACGATGGCGATGGAATCGTTAACATTACCTAATAGCGACCCCGAAGGGTCAGGATTCGGCGGAAGACCTTTCGTAGGTAGTGGTTCAATTTGCAATCGTAGCGGCGAGTTTATCTCGCCAATCGAAATCGTAGCGGCGAGTTTATCTCGCCAAATGGCGGCGTAAAGCCGCCTCTACTTCAAACTGAGACACCACCCCCGCACAGGCTGCCGTACGACCTCAGAACGGGGCCCTGTTCTTCAAGTTCTGCGGCCCTTCGGAAACAGGTCTACGTAGCCCATCGGCGCCCCAAGTTCTCTGCGCGGTGTCGAAGCCGGCGCGAAACCGGATGGACCTGACAAACTGTCGTTCAAAAGCAATAATTCTCTGCAAAATAGCGCTCGATTCGACGAAAATGTCGAAAACGAGGAACTATAAGTCTGTTTCAATTCGGGCACTTTGTCTTGCGATCCTTTGTTTTCATACACATTCCGGCTTCGAAC
>CAZCVY010000161.1:0-16208 GCA_964501985.1 uncultured Acidobacteriota bacterium
AGGGCAGCACAATGGCCTTTATTGGAAAGCTGCTGAGGGCGAGACCCAAAGTCCCATCGGGCCGCTCGTGGCAGCGGCCTTTGCCCGGGGCAAAAGCGCAGACGCCGCTCCGACTCCATACCGCGGTTACTATTACCTCATCCTAACGCGTCAGGGGAAAAATGCTCCAGGCGGCGCAAAGAATTTCATCGTCAACGGTAAACTGACCGGAGGTTTTGCCTTCGTCGCCTATCCTGCGGAATACAGATCGTCGGGCGTGATGACCTTCATCGTGAGCGAGGACGGAGTGGTTTATCAGAAGGATTTGGGCAAGAAGACTGAAGCTGCCGCCAAGTCCATGAAGGAATACAACCCCAACCCCAGTTGGCAGCAGGCGGAAGAGCAATCGGAAGAAACTGCTGGCGACCAGAAAACCAATTAAAAAGGATTCTGTCGCTCCGATCGGTTCCTGCGGGTCACCACGCGGCTCCCGCACGGTGCTTGCGCGGTGCGGACCCTTGCCACACCGGCGTACTTTCGCAACTGAAGGAACAACTGCAATGATCATGATCAGAAGGGTGGCGCGCTTCATCTTATCGTCAGCGACTGTCGCCCTGCTCTTCCTACTGACAGCCGGAACTCTGCGAGCACAAGAAATCCGGCCCATCGCTGAACCAAACCAGTCCATAAGAATGGGCCGGGGCGGGTACATCTGCGAGGGTCATCTCACCCACACTCCGATCGATGCTACCGAAGACTGGACCTATGAAATGGTCCAGTGCACAGGTCCGATTTACGGCTCCAGCGACTACGCCGCTCTGCATGCGAAACTCAACCACGATGAGTTGGTGAAGCTGAACGCAGCTCTGGATCAGTTGAACGCCACCAGTACCGGTACGCAGGATGCCCTCAGCAAACAAACGCAAGCGTTGAATAGCGACCTCAGAGCGACAATCGAAAAGCGGTTCTCGGATCTCCCGAATGACGTATTACTGTCGGCAGCCGTTCAGAACCTCAAGAAAAGCTTGATCGAGTACGTCGATCAAAGATTGCCCACCACTCCCTCTAACAATCCGCCTTCGCCGAGGTCTCCCACGCCAGCCAAGAGTCTCCCGAATCCAGGCCCGAATCAGCCCTGACAGCAAGGGGGGCGGGCGCGGGAAGAGGCGGCCGGACAATCCCGGATTTACCCTCCTGCTGGACCCTCAAGTCGCTGCGGTCGCTTGTCGCGGTCAATTTAGACCAACTGCGTGAGCAATACCGTACAGACAGTACAAGGAATGACAGGCAGAATAAACGCGGTACCGGACCGCCTTGGCAGGCCATCGGTCGAGCATCCATCGTCCATAAATGGCTTATCGTCACCGCGTGGGGCTCAGCTCGTTTGGCGCGTATCTGCGGGCTTCCGATTATAGTCCACGATAACAGAGGGGGCTTCAGGAAGCGGGTCCCCATAAATTCGGCACAGAGTGAAGAGGCGTAAACGAATCGGTTGTAACCGGGTCTTCGGCCCGAAAAAGAATAATCAGAAGGAGACTCAAAATGAAGTTCAGTCCACTGCATGATCGAATCCTCGTTAAGAGGATTGAGGAGAAAGAGGCTGTGAAGGGGGGAATTATTATTCCCGATACAGCCAAAGAGAAACAGCAAGAAGGCGTGGTCGTCGCCGTCGGAAACGGAAGGAAGACCGACGATGGCAACATCATCCCTCTTGACGTAAAAACCGGCGATCGTGTTCTCTTCGGCAAGTACTCCGGCGGGGAGATCAAGATCGACAACGAAGAATTCCTGATCTTAAAAGAGGAAGAAGTGCTGGGCGTGGTGGAGGGCAAGGCTGCCACCGCGAGTGGTAAGAAGTAGTTCGATCGTCGTGAGTCAGGAGCCAAGCACGGAGGTGGATCTCTCGGAGTGGCCGCACCGTGGGGCCTGCAACGGTTCTCAAACTAGTCAAACATCTAAAGCAATCATTGGAGGAGTGAATATGGCAAACGCAAAACTAATTATCCACGGCGAAGAAAGCCGTCATGCGATTTTGAGCGGGGTGAATCAACTCGCAGACGTAGTGAAGGTGACACTCGGTCCGCGAGGGCGCAACGTGGTGCTGAACAAGAAATTCGGTTCCCCCACGATCACCAAGGACGGCGTAACGGTGGCAAAGGAAATCGAGTTGCAAGACCCTCTCGAAAACATGGGCGCGCAGATGGTGCGCGAGGTCGCTTCCAAGACTTCCGACGTTGCCGGCGACGGCACCACCACCGCAACCGTGCTGGCCCAGGCGATCTTCCGCGAGGGCGCGAAGACAGTGGCCGCTGGCGCCAACCCGATGGCCGTGAAGCGAGGCATCGAGGTCGCGGTGCGCACCATTTGTGGCTACGACGAGACCGGCAAAGATGGAAACAAGAAGCACATCAAAGGTGAGCTCGACAAGATCTCGAAGCCGGTCGAGGGCGCGATGATCGCGCAAGTGGGGGCCGTCTCCGCCAACAACGATCACACGATCGGCAACATCATCGCCGAAGCCATGAAGAGGGTTGGCAAGGACGGCGTTATCACGGTCGAGGAATCCAAAACCATGGAGACGACGCTGGAAGTGGTCGAGGGAATGCGGTTTGACCGCGGCTATCTCTCTTCCTACTTCGTCACCGACCCGGATCGCATGGAGTGCGTGCTGGAAGATGCACTGATTCTGATCCACGAAAAGAAAATCAGCTCGATGAAGGACCTCCTCCCCTTGCTGGAGCAGAGTGCCAAGTCCGGCAAGCCGCTGCTCATCATTGCGGAGGAAGTTGACGGTGAGGCCCTTGCCACGCTAGTCGTAAACAAGCTGCGAGGGACGCTGCAGGTCTGCGCGGTGAAGGCGCCGGGCTTTGGCGATCGCCGCAAGGCCATGCTCGAGGACATTGCCATCCTGACGGCCGGCAAGGCCATTTCCGAGGACTTGGGGATCAAGCTTGAAAACGTAAAGCTGGATGATCTGGGGCGCGCCAAGAAAATCACCATCGACAAGGACAACACCACGATCATCGAGGGCGCCGGCAAGAGCGCTGACATCGAGGGCCGGGTGAAGCAGCTCCGTACCCAAGTCGAAGACACCACATCCGATTACGATCGTGAAAAGCTCCAGGAGCGGTTGGCGAAGCTGGTTGGCGGTGTCGCTCAGATTAAGGTGGGTGCCGCGACTGAGACTGAGATGAAGGAAAAGAAAGCTCGCGTGGAGGACGCCATGCATGCCACGAAGGCGGCCGTCGAGGAGGGCATCGTGCCCGGCGGCGGAGTTGCACTCGTGCGCTGCATCCCCGCACTCCTTAAACTGAAGGGTGACGGGGACGAGCAGATCGGCATCAACATCGTCCGGCGCGCGCTCGAAGAGCCTCTTCGCACGATCGTCGCCAACGCCGGTCATGAAGGCGCCGTGGTGGTGGAGAAAGTGAAGTCAAACAACAACCAGAATTACGGGTTCAACGCGGAAACCGAGAGCTTCGGTGACCTCGTCGCGGAGGGCGTCATCGACCCGACCAAGGTCACACGTGCCGCGCTCCAGAACGCCGCGTCCATTGCTTCGCTCCTCCTCACGTCCGAGGCATCGGTGAGCGAGTACCCGGACAACGAAGAGAAGGCTTCGGCGGGATCTGCGGGCGGCATGGGCGGAGGGATGTACTGACGGGCGGCCATTCAGGGCCTATGTAAATACCCTGATCTGTCGCGGCGGTCTCTGACCACCGGATTTTAGAAACAACACCTTCGACGGTCAGGGACCGCCGCTACAGCGCGTGGGTCGCCCATGCTTTGCGTCAAACAAAAGAAAGGAAACTATGGCACAAACAATCGAAGTCGGAACGCTCTTCATTAAAGACGGCACGCATTTGCCGGAATCCTTACTGATAGAAAGCGATCCCTATTTGAAAGGCTGGAGCCGGGTCAAGAACCTGAGTTGCTCTGCATTGGATCGGAAACTCACCGAGGTGGGGTGGGCCTTTTTCTTCATGGCCGGGGAGGTCACTGCGATGGCCTTCGGTTCGAATTCAGAAAAAACGATCCGCAGGGCAGTTGGGAATGTGATTGCGAACATGAAATCGGGCAGATTCAACTGCCTGGAAATTTCCCGAATTGAGGCGAAGAGTTTCTTGGGGCTGCCCTACGTCACGGTCGGCGGCCATCCGCGACACGTACAGGAAAGTGTGTATCTCTTCCAGGCCAAAACCATTTCGGAAATGACCCCGGCCAAGTTGGTGGCCATCTCACAAGCGGCGTAACCACAAGTATCAGGTCTCTTGAAGGAGGATTTTCGTGATTAACGCTCGCAGGCTCGCGATTTCTGTCCTAGGGGCCGTGCTCCTGGCTGTGCCCTTGGTTCGCTCGCAAAATGTTCAGCCGCTTGAGGCAAGGGTGATCGCTACACAACCCCCTACGGTGGAGGTATTGGAATTGCAGCCTCAGCGTCTTCTTGACATCTGGCTTCCAATGACCCTTGATTCAGGTCCGCGCATGGGCACACTGGATCTTTCCCGTTACCGTGATTTTCGGTTTGGAGAGACCCTGCCGGCACTCGCGAAACAGGCAGGCCTGGATTTGGCTGACGTGAAGCTGATCCATGAGCATCCGGCGGTCATCCAAGAATTGGAATGGCCGATCTGGCTCGGGGCCGGTTCCGCGCCACAAACGGATCCCGTCAAAACGATTCTGTTCAGCTTTTACAACGGGGAACTGTTTCGAATCGTTGTCAGCTACGATCAGGGTGAAACCGAAGGATTGACCAGCGGCGACATTATCGACGCGATTTCGGCCAAGTACGGGACTGGCGCTAAGCTCGCGGCCGGTAGGACCATCTCCCCCTCGACTCAAGTGGATTACGAGACCGAAACCCTCATCGCGCGCTGGGAGGACTCCCAGTACTCATTTAATCTTTATCGTTCCGGCGACCAACCCACTTACGAAATGACTGCGTTCTCGAAGAGAGTGGATGCCTTGGCCAAAAGCGCGACGGTCCAGGCCAACCGGTTGGATGTGCTAGGCGCTCCCCAACGGGAAATTAAGCGTCAACAACTGGAAGACGAGAAGAACCGCGAAGCGCTGGAGAAAGCCCGGCAAGTAAATAAGGGCAACTTTCGTCTTTAGCCTCCAGCGGCACGTCTGTTCACAATTGCTCAAGGTTTTTATGCCGGCTGTTCCGTCAACTCTGGATGAGCATTTGTGACCAAGCTCGTGAGCCGTACTGCACTGCGCCAGGATGCGCCAGACGCCATAAACATAGGGGTGTGAAACACAGCCCGGAAATCAGGGGTCCGTGCACGAAAACAAAGGGGAGAACAAAACATGATTAATGAAACAGCAGAACAGCCACAACTACCTCGCGACGATGACAGTGGCTCACAGACGGGTAGCAGCTCAGAGCAAGGGCCGTCGATGGCGTCCGATGAGAAGGCGGCCAGCGAACAGGCGGTTCGCGACGAAGTGGTGCGGGCTCGGAACAAGAGGGTCCGCGCTCCCCGTAGCGCGCCGGGAGCCGGGAGCCCCCCGCCATTTACAAATCATTCGGGTCAGCTTTGATTTCCCGGCCGCCATAAGCGGCGGACTCTTGAAGTGAAGATGAAATAGGTTGGCACCCCCAAAGGCAGCGTCGTGAAATACAAGACGGCGATCAAGTCTGACAAGTTCCTCAGTCTGGCCCACGGCACGGCGGACGGGGTAGCCAGGGTGAAGGATGTTACCGGCACGACTCGTCCGGTGGAAGTTGCTGCACACACCGTCGAGCGCGCTCAACGCGCCACGGTCGGTGCAAAGTAGTGGTGCACAAACCTGCGAAATGCCGAGGAGGAGAAACCATGTTAAGGAATGTCACCCGTCTAAAAGGTTTTGAAATCCGAGCCCGTGATGGGGAGTTTGGAACATTGGAGCAACTCTATTTCGATGACGAAAACTGGGCCATACGCTACCTCGTCGTCAATTCCGGGATTTGGTTGAGCGGCCGGCTTGTACTGGTCTCGCCCATTGCCGTTCGTCAGGCGAAGTGGGAATCAAAGCGAATCGACGTAGCGTTGACGAAAAAACAGATCGAGAACAGCCCCGCCATAGACACACACAAGCCTGTTTCGCGCCAGCACGAAGCTGTGTATATGGGGTATTACGGTTACCCCTATTATTGGGGCGGGCCCAAACTATGGGGTCTCGCGTCCTACCCAGCCGGTTTGTCAGTTCAAAGGGAAGCGGTGACGGAAGCAGAAGCAGCGCAAGCCCGGGCAGGAAGAGAGTCGGCCGACTCACATCTGCGCAGCACCGACGAGGTGACGGGGTATCACATCGAAGCGTCGGATGGTGAGATTGGTCACGTGAGGGACTTCATCGTCGACGATGAAACCTGGGCCATTCGATACCTCGAAGTCGATACCCAAAACTGGTGGCCTGGCAAAAAGGTGCTGGTGTCGCCTCAGTGGATCAACAGGGTAAGTTGGGCGGACTCCAAAGTCTATGTTGAGCACACCCGGGAAACGATCCAGAACGGCCCGGTGTGGAACGACGCGATTCCGATTACTCGCGAGTATGAGTATAGGCTTCACGAATACTACGCCCGGTCACCTTACTGGGCTCCAGTAGCTGAGCTACATGTGTGTGAGGCGAGCGAAGGTCGATTGATGTAAGAATTATGGCATCGATCTGATGGATGACATGGCCCCGAACGAGGCGCACCCCTCCGAGAGTCGAATTGGAAATTACCAAACTACTTGTTGTCGTCGACAATTCGCTGGCATCGATGCGGGCGATCGGGTAGGTGGGCCCAATCTTAGGTGCGGGTAGCGGTTTTCGGGTCTGTTCAGCGCACACTCTGCCCTCGCCACAGGCGCGAATGATGGAGTTCGAGGGGGCGGAGAATCCCCAGAAAAAGGCGTGGCTGGAAGCTCGACTACATGCCAGCCGGGATCTGTGGGTGTCGGCCGCGAAGAGACAGGCGTCAGGGTCTCTGGAAACTTGCCTACGCAGAACTGCGCAAGGCGAGATTTACCCGAGGTGAATTCGAACTCGACTTCTGCTATCCGAGCGACAGAACAAACGCACCCAAGGAGATCCTGACCTTGGCGCGAGAGCGAACATGTCAAACCGGTGTCGTCGGGAGGCGGTCGCCCTCCTGGCTTCCCGCGCTCCTGCATAGGAATCCAGTCGACGAACTCGTCCGCCTGGGAAAAGGATTGGCGATCTGGGTCGTGGAATAAGGTTTTCAACCCAGGAAATGGCGTGAGAGGACGATTGTACAGAAAGTAGCGAAACCCAGGAGGATAAGGCCGAGAACGGCGTTGACCAGACGGAAGAAGGTAGGCCCAATGCGGTGCGGGAGGAAGCGAACGACAACGATCAGCGTGGCGAACCAGGTCATCAGACCGGCGGCCACCGTCAGGATTCCCCACCCGGGGGCTTTGGAGCCCAAAACGGAATGGGCAAGGGGGAGCCAGTTGGAAGTGACGCCGACCCAATAAATCATAGTTAAGGGATTGAACATCGTTAGGGCGGCACAGGAGGCCACGTCGGTGGCGAGATGGGCCGGGACGGTGCCTTCATCCCAGTTTTTGCGAGCGCTGGCATAGGCCCGCAGGGGCTCTTTGACCGCGCGGACAAGGAAGTAGGTTCCCAGCGGAAGCAAAACGATGATGCCGATGGCCGCTAGGATGGTCTGGAGAGTTGGGTTGGACAAGTCGGAAAAGAGGTAGTGACCTCCGAGGAGCACTAGGGAGAAGAGGGTGATCTCGCCCGTGACGGAGCCGGCTCCGCAGGCGACGGTATGGCGCCAACCGCCGATCAAACCGCGCCGGATGGCCAGCATGTTGACAGGGCCCATGGGCGCGGCCGCCGCCAATCCCATGAAGAATGCAGCCGAGAGTACGTGGATGTCAGAAACGAAAATCATGGTGCGCCGGGTGCTATGATCGAGATACAAATCCAGCGGATATCCTGACAGTGAAGAGTATTCACCAGATTTCCTCCAACTTCAGGGCTCGCACTAGCTTTCATCAAGTACACCCACTGACCTCATACGGTAGCCCCTCCACCTGAATTAAGATGAGCAGTTTTGACCAATGGAGTGTGACCTAGTGTACAGACAGAAGGGTTGCCCTCATCGTACAAACGCTTGTGGCAAGTATGGCTGCCGGGGCGATTAGAGGAGAGCGTTATGGGCGAGGCTTCCGCAAACAGTGTTTTGCTGGTGGACGACGATCCTTCTATTCGAAATCTACTGTCCGTGCAATTGGAAGAAGCAGGTTTCAAAGCTCGACAAGCTGAGGATGGGATCGATGGTCTTATAAAACTTCGGGGTGAGCTGCCAAAGGTCATTATCTCCGACCTTCAGATGCCTCGCATGTCAGGGATCGAGTTTATATCGGTTGTGCGCCGGCGTTTCCCCTCCATACCCGTGATCCTCTTGACCGGTTCAATCCCAAACGACTTTCCGGTGGAAGCCCAGCCCGACGTCTGGTTCGAAAAGGGTGCACTGCAAGTCCATTTACTTATGCAGGCCGTCCGGGATCTGGTTCGAAAAACGTCCGACTGTGCTGATTTTCCGCAAGTGGTGAAGCCCCCCTGTTCGCAGGCGCGCGGGCTTCGCCGGTTTTTTCGTTCTGACTTGCACGGATTGCCTACGCACGTTCAGGGCGACGAGTACCCCTGAGGATAAAAGGGTGGATCGGACCGCCATCTTTATTTATTTCGAAGCACGCGTCCGATTCCTAATCGAAAGCTCAGAGCCCGCGTAAGGCGGCACGCGCCCCGGGCGCGATGCGTTGACGAGAGTGACTTGGCCCCACGGCAAGATCGAACCTCTGGAGGCATTTAGCATGAGCAGAAAAACGCTCACTTTTAATTCCGGGAACTTTCTCAAAAGGGTCGGCACGCAAAAGACAACCCGCGAGTACCAAGACCGGCAGGCCATCTATTCACAAGGAGACGCTGCGGATGCGATGTTCCACATCGAGAGTGGCAACGTCAAGCTCCTGGTTGCATCGCCGCGCGGTAAACAAGCCGTTACCGCCATCTTGGGGCCAGGCGACGTGTTCGGCGAGGGCTGTCTGGTCAATCTATCCGCACGGAAATCGACCGCGACGGCCATTCAGCATTCCACCATCGCCTGCGTGAAAAGGGTAGCCCTGCTTCGCCTCATTCATCAAGAACCTGCGTTTGCAAGGCATCTTATCTCCCTCCTACTTTCTCGGATTGGTCAAGTCGAAGAGGATTTCGCGGATCGACTCTTCAACTTCAGCGAGAAACGCCTGGCGCGAATTCTCTTGCTGCTTACAAACTTTGGCAAAAGAAGTCGAGCCGATACGGTGCTTCCGCAGATCAATCAGGAAAGCCTGGCCCAAATGGTCGGCACCACCCGGTCGCGGGTCAGTCATTTCATGAACAAGTTCAGGAAGCTTGGCTTCGTCGATTACAATGGCAATGGCGCATTGACGATCCACGCCGACCTCCTCAACGTCGTTCTGCACACCAACCCTGAGGTCAAGCCTTCGAGCATTCCCGTCCGCCCCAGGTGGTAGTTTCCCCGCACGAACTGCAGTGAGCAATTGAGACCAATTGGGTGAGCCGTGCTGTACAGACATGCGAATCCACCCAGGCTATAAACATAGTAGGCGGGAAGCTCGTGAGAGTTTCTAGCCGAAAGGAGCCGAGAGAAGGCATCGGCGGAAGGACTGAGGCGGTAAGTGTCGTGTAGCCCGTCCGGGCAAAAGAGGCGTACGCTTTCTCCGTTGAATCGCACCGGACTGCGGCCCTGAAATCTGCCATAGAGGGTGATGAAGAATGGGCTAGCGCGACGACCTTCAGGCCTTCACGCACTGGGCTGAGGCTCGGCGTTACAAAACGCAATCAACCTGCTAAAGGAGCAACCATGATGAAGCCGAGCACCACAGATAAGGTCGAGGGCAAGTTTCACGAGGTAAAGGGCAAGGTCAAAGAGACGGCAGGACATCTCACAAGCAATCCCGGCTTGGAAGCCGAGGGCATCGTCGAAAAAGCGGCCGGAAAGGTTCAGGGGATCCTCGGCAACGTGGAGAAATCCTTAGAAAAATAGCATTACCGTGAGTAGTCCGACAGTTCTGATTGGGAACATTGGACACTCTCGTCACTAGGTGTGAAAGCAAAAAAAGGAGCTTCAAATGAAAAGAATTACTTTAGTTTTTCTGGTGCTGACGTTCTGCGCAACGGCTTTCGCCGGTGAAAGCCAACTGCAAAAGGCAACCAACGTTATCAATGAAATTATGAGTACTCCCGACAAGGGCATTCCTCATGATTTATTGGACAAGGCTGTGTGTGTGGGCATCGTGCCATCGGAAGTGAAATTCGCTTTCGTGGTTGGCGGAAGCTATGGGCGCGGTGTGCTGGTGTGCCGTAAGGGTGGGGATGGTCGGTGGGACGCCCCCTCCATGTTTACCATGGGCGGCGCGAGCGTGGGATTTCAAATTGGCGGTGAGGCCACCGATGTGGTCTTCCTCGTCATGAACCCTGAAGGCATGAAAAAACTGGTTCAAGACAGCGTCAAGCTGGGCGCAGAGTTATCCGCAGCGGCTGGCCCGGTTGGACGTTCCGCGGACGGCGCGACCGACGCTCAACTCCATGCAGAGATTCTTAGCTACTCACGTTCACGCGGTTTGTTTGCCGGGGCCTCGCTCGACGGAGCGGTGTACAAGCAGGATGAAGACGATAACCAAAAGGTCTATGGGCGCCGGGTGACAGCGAAGGAAATCCTAATCGACGGCACCGTGCCCTCTCCTCGTTCGGCCCAGGGCCTTGACGGCACCTTGAGGAAATACTCGCCCTCGGGTGGACGAACGTTTGCCCGCTTATAAGCGATCTATTCTTGGGGGCACTGTAAATTATCGAAAGAACACAACCACCGCGCCAGACGCCATACCCGTCTGGCGCGTGAATCTTTCCTTCTCGGCAGAATGGGCGAACTCGGGTATGGTGACTTCTCGACTCTCACTGATTTTCTCCTGATGTCGAACCTCCCGTCACTCCACCTGCTCCCACACTGTAGTTTCCGCCTTTAAATTCGGTGAGCAGTTTCGACCAAGCCGGTGAGCGGTATGGGGCTGACACATGGATTACCGCAGGGTATAACCCGAGTGTGTCGAGTTGCCAGGGTTCTTGTGGAGCCACGCGCCGAGATGTTTTCTGGTTCTCGACTGCCTTCAGGCAGTGGCGGTAGGAGATGTATGTTGACGGATCAGATTCACGACACGCCCGATCCATCAAAGGATCGAGGACCTCATTCGATTACAGCCTCGCGCCGGCCACCTCCATGGAAATTACTTCTGATCGGGGCAGCGATCATGATGCTGCTCATGGAGGTGACGGTCGCAGGGGTCTTCATCCATTTCTACTCGCATTTCGCTCGAATCATAGATGCTCGCTTGGGCGGGAACGTCCTCGGCAATCCCGCGGTAATCCTGGCTGCCCCGAGGGAGCTGCGTTGTGGACAAACCGCAAACGCCCGCGATACCGCGCTGCATCTCGAACGGGCCGGATACACCGAGGGCCAAAATGTCCGAGGTTTCGGGGGCTTTATCGTAACCAGCAACGGACTGGAAGTCCGCCCGGGCCCCGCATCTTTCTTCCGAAACGGTCAAATGGTCGAGCCGCCGGCGAGGTTGGAATTCCAAGGCGATCGCCTCGTTTCGATGACTTCCCTCGACAATGGGGCCGCCTTGAAGACCTACTTGCTTGAGCCCGAACCCATCACCACCCTCTTTGGCTCCAGTCGCGTGAAGCGCCACATGGTTCGGGCCCAGGACCTCCCCCAGTCGCTGGTGGATGCCATTCTTGCCACGGAAGACCATCGGTTTTACTCGCACCACGGTGTGGATTCTCTCCGGATGATTGCCGCCACGATCGCTGATTTCCGCTCGGACAAGCGGCTTCAGGGTGGCAGTACGCTGACCATGCAGCTCGCGCGAAACCTTTTCTTGACGCCGCGCCGCACGATCCGGCGGAAATTGGCAGAAGTCGTTTTCGCTCTGATCCTCGAGCACCGGTTGACCAAGCAGCAGATTCTCGTCCTTTACGCGAACCAGGTATATCTCGGCCAACACGACAGTTTCTCTATTTACGGATTCGGCGAGGCGGCCTCGGTTTATTTTAACAAGGACCTCCGCACGCTCACGCTCCCCGAGGCGGCTTTCCTGACCGGGCTGATTCGCGGGCCGAATCTCTACTTACCTTACCAGCATCCCGAGCGGGCAGCCGAACGGCGAAACTTTGTGCTTGGCCGGATGCGGGATTCGGGATTCATCACCGCCGGCCAAGCCGCACAGGCCTCGGAGGCTCCTCTCCGGTTGACGGAGCAGCCCATCGAAGCCCGCCAGCAGGCCTATTTTGTGGACATGGTGAAGGCGCAACTGCTCGCGCGATTTACCACACACGATTTGCTTTCAAAAGGCTATCGCGTTTACACCACGCTTGATTTGGATCTCCAGCAGGCAGCCTCGGAGGGCACGCGCGCCGGCCTCGTCGACCTGGACCGGCAAGTAAAGAAGCAGCGGGTTCGCGCGAAGAAAGCGGAAGTTGGCAAGCCGCAGGTAGCGGTGGTGGCTCTCGACCCGAGCACTGGCGACGTCAAGGCCCTGGTGGGCGGTCGCGCCTACAATGAGAGCCAGTTGAATCATGTTCTGGCCCGCCGCCAGCCCGGTTCGTCGTTCAAGCCTTTCGTATATGCGGCAGCGCTGAATTCGGGCGTGGACGGCTCGCTCCCTCTCGTCACGCCCGCCACGGTTCTGCCGGATGAGCCCACGACGTTTGAATATGCCAACCGGTCCTACTCGCCTAGAGACTACGGAGAGGATTACCGCGGCACGGTAACCGTCCGTAAGGCTTTGACCTTCTCGCTCAACGTACCCGCCGTCCACCTGGCCGAGATGGTGGGTTACGACAAAGTGCGCAGCCTCGCGATTACGGCTGGCTTTAACCCTCAATTGGAGCCGACGCCCTCCCTGGCGCTGGGCTCTTACGTTGCGACGCCACTCGAAGTCGCGGGGGCCTATACGATTTTCGCCAACCGCGGCGAGTACGTTGCGCCCAGAAGCATTGTGGCCGTCGCCGATGCCCAAGGCCACACGATTTGGGACAATCCGGTCACCGCCCACCGGGTGCTTGATTCGCGCGTCAGCTATTTAATGGTGAGCCTGCTCGAAAGCGTGATCAACAACGGCACGGGGGCGGCGGTAAGATCGCGCGGCTTCCGGCTTCCGGCGGCAGGCAAAACCGGCACTTCCCATGACGGCTGGTTTGCCGGATTCACCTCGAACCTTCTCGCTGTGGTTTGGGTGGGTTACGACGACGACCGCGACTTGAGTCTTACCGGCGCCCAGTCGGCTTTACCCGTTTGGACCGAATTCATGAAGCTGACCAAGGGACTTGTTCCTGACAACGCCTCAAAATCCTTCACGCAGCCGGAAGGAATCGAAACGGCCGAAATCGACAATTTGACCAATCTTGTCGCGGCCGCCAATCCGATTTTGACTCATAGCGAGGTGTTCATCGCAGGCACGGAGCCCTTCGCCCCAGTCGAGGAGACGTCGGCGGGCATCGCCATGTTGCCGCTGATCCAGCGAGACCTTACGCTTGGAGCGATAGGATCTCTCGTGCGGGCGGACAAAATTGTCCTAACTACCGACGCACAGGGACATAAAGTTTACATTAACACGGGGGCCCGACTCTCCCCCGGCCCGAGCCAAGGTTTCGGCCCGCTTGCCCCCAATCAACTCACGGCACGTTAACCCAAATCGCCCCGACTCGTCGAAGTGACCGGGAGTTGGGGATTCCGGAGGGGAAGGGCGTTCCCAATCCGGCGAAGTTCCCACTAAGCACAGTTTCCGCCATTTGCGTGGGGACGCACCCATCAGCCGACCGATTTAGCTTTTGGCGACGACAGGCTCGCTCCAAAGACCCCAATGAGGTCGCTCTCGTTGTCGAGTCCCGGGTTGCCAGAAGCCTCAAATCGGAGGAAATGAGGCGGCGAGGGCGTTATTGGAAACTCAGGAATTGCTGCAGGCTATCGGCCGCGCTTGCAATCGAACGTGCCAAGCTGAGTTTCGCCACGTTGTGGGCAAATACGCTGTTGATCACATCAAGCTCTGCAGACGATAAAGACTCCTGGGCCTGGACGACTTCGACATTGTCGGTCACGCCGGCGTCGAAGCGCTGCCGCGTCAGGTCCAGTGTTTCTCTTGTAACCAGAAGGTTCTTCCGGGCCACTTCCACTTGACCCGTCGCCGCACGGAGATCAAGGTAGGCGTTCCGCACATCACTTTCCACCTGGCTCTTGAGGTCTTCGATCTCAGCTCGCCGCTGGGCCAAAGCAGCCTCTGCCTGTTTGATATCGCCTTCGGTGCGGCCTCCCAGCCAAATCGGAAATTTGAGAGTGACGGCCGCCGTAAAAGTCCCGTGGGAATTTGCGGGGTTTTCTCCGATCGCTCCGTAGTCGCCACTCACGGAAAGTGCGGGCAGGCGCTCATCGCGTGCAGCGGCAAGGGTGCGTTGGGCGGCACGAATCTGCGCCTCTGCCGCCTTCAGGTCGGCACGCTGCCCAAAGGCCTGAAGGATCGCATCGTCCAGGGTAAGCGCCGGCGCAGCCTGGAAAGGCACGCTATCGGTAACTTCGTAATCTTCGTTGGGCGGCAGTCCCGTCATTCGAGCCAAATTGATTTTCTGCTTGGCCAAATCGGTGTCGAGCGAGATAACCCGTTCTTGCTGCATCAGCGCCTCGACTTCGCTCCGGTCTACGTCCACCTTGGGCGCCAATCCCACATTAAGCTTATCGAAAGCCTGCTGATAGAGAGCATTGGCGGTTTCGAGTTGAGTGTGCGCGGACTTCACTCTTTCCCTTGTCGAAATCACCTGGAGGTAAGCTCCGCACACTGCCAGGACCACCAAATCTCGCGCATCCCGCGCGGCGAATTGAGCCGCGCGATAGACCTCATGTGAGGAACGGTAATTGTTCCATGCGGTCAGATCGACAACCGATTGAGTCAGGCTGCCGCGCAAATCGAAGTAGTTGAACGGTCCCACGACCGCCGGTAGGGCGAAGCCCGGCAATCTGAAGTTGAACCCTTCCGCCGCGAAATCGGTCTGTTGAACAACTTCGGTCAGATACCCGCTTAAATTGGGAAGCAGGGCGCTGCGTGCAACCTGACTTTGCCCTTGCAGCTGACGCGCCGCGTTGCTCAGGCCCACCGCGCCAAGATTATAGTTGAGTCCTCTCGCTACGGCTTCGCGGAGAGAGAGCTTACCCGAAAATGGCGTTTTCGCCGTGCTCACGGCGCTTCCCGTATACGGTCCCTGGACCTGAACCGTAGGGTTAATCGTATTGACGCTGTTGGTCGTTCCCGCAATCGGCGACTCCACCGTGGTCACCGACCCGCTCTGGCCGGCGCGTCCGGAAAGGGGGAGTGGATTTGCACTCTGCACGGGGCTCCCGCCAGATGCGCCTTGGGCGAACCCTTGGGTGATAAACCCGCTGGACCCCAGGCAAAGGACAGCCGCGGCTCCGCCGATCAAAAGTAGGGGCGCGGTTTTCGTCTTGGGATTATTCATTTCGGGTTCCCCCATCCCTAACTAAACTGTTTGCGGAATCGCCAAATACTCAGGGAGACAAACACCAGCGCGAAAATCGTCAACCCCAGGAAATTTGGCCAAAGTTCCATGAATCCGCTTCCCTTCAGCGTGCATCCACGGGCGATAGTGGCAAAGTGGTGAATCGGGTTCAGTACCGTAAGCGGCTGCAGCCATTTCGGCATCGCCTCGACCGGATTGAGTGCTCCCGACAGCGAAGAAAGCGGCGGGTTAACGAAAAAGCTTGTCAGTTGCGCCTGCTGAGCTGACTTGCTGAACGTGGCGATGACCGTCCCAACGCTGATGCCCGACAGGATGCACAGGGCGCCGCCCAGGAGAAGAAGCAGAACGCTGCCGTGAAACGGAACTCCGAACGCCAATTTGAGGACGCCAATGGATACGAACATCATCACGAACAGCAGCAGGAAGAGCGGTGTGATCTTGGCGATGATAATCTCGGAAGTGGTTGCCGGAGACATGAGCAACTGTTCGATGGTCCCGGCTTCCCGCTCGCGAACCATCGCCGCGGATGAAACCAGGGAGCTGTTCAGGATCAGCAGCAATCCGAGCACTCCGGTCACGATAAACCACGAATCAACCAGGCCAGGGTTATAGAGAAACGCGGGCTGGAGTTGTAC
>CAZCVY010000162.1:0-16150 GCA_964501985.1 uncultured Acidobacteriota bacterium
CCGGTCAGGATCAATCGCTCGACCCTCAGTCCCGATTCCGAGACAAACGGCAGATCTCCCGAGGTAAGTTCGACCGCCTTCCGCACGCAACCGGCGGATTTACAACCAGCGCCTTTGATGGATGGGGGCTTCGCGGTCATACGCCCGCTCGCCCGGCACCGCATGCCTCATATCCGCTTCTTGTTCATCGGCTCGCACGTTTGCTCCACGCTTCTTTCCGACCCCGCCTCGCGACGACGCCGTTGCGCTTCGCTATCACTTCACCTCCATCAGGTTGTGAAGAGGACTTTCACCTCCAAGCTGTCGAATATGCTCGGCACACGTAAGTATCCCCCGGCAAAGCCGGGGGCTTTAGGTTGTGAGCCGCTCAAAGCGGCTAGGCGGGGACGCTAACGCGGCCCCGCGGGTTTCCCGCCACCTCAGGTGGCGCTTATTTCCACAGGCCCATTTGATCTAATCGCTTGTCCTCTTCTTCCTGTTCCCGAATGTACTTTCGCACCGCTTCTTCGTCGCGTCCTACGGTGGATACGTAATACCCTCGCGCCCAAAAGTGTTGCCCCACAAAATTCTGCTTCCGCCCTTCGTACACCCGCGCCAAATGAATCGCGCTTTTCCCTTTCATGTACCCGACCACCTGCGATACCGGATACTTCGGCGGTATCAGAATCATCATGTGCACGTGGTCGGGCAACAAATGCCCCTCTTCGATCTGACTCTCTTCCTGCTTCGCCAGTTGCCGGAATACCTCCCCCAAGTGCCGTCGCAGTTCCTTGTACAACGCTTTGCGGCGGTACTTGGGAATAAACACCACATGGTATTTGCACTTCCACTTCGTATGGTTTAGGCTTTTGCTCTCGTCCATCGCGGACCTCCTCGTCGTGTGCTTAGCGGCTCACGTCGTCGAGTGTCCGCGACGGACTCCCGGAACTGTCAAACTTTTTATGCCTCCCCGGCAAAGCCGGGGGGTCTCCTAAGGGAACTAGTTAGCATATTCCCCGCTTTGACCCACACTCTTTCGGCCATTGCTACTCTATTGCGCCGTTTAGCGCTTTATCCGCAATGGCCCTAGCCAAAGCTCCAGGTATCGACCTCCCCATTTGGCGGATGTGCCTCAGTTCGGGCTTTGGCAGAATTCCCTTGGAGGTTACAAATGCAAAGCTCATTAGTGAGTCTCTCGAACGAACTAGCGAAACTTGTGGAAGAGTATCAACCGCACGTCGTTGCCGTTCACGCGCGCGCGCATTACCCTTCGAGCGGAGTCCACTGGCGGCCCGGCGTGGTTGTGACGGCCGATCACACGCTCGGTCAGGACGAAGACATTCAAGTCACGCTTCCCGACGGCGAGAGGGTCGACGCCAATCTGGTGGGCCGCGATCCCGGAACAGACATCGCGCTGTTGAAAGTCGAGGGTCTGGGTTCAGCGTCCGCCAATTTTGCGGGACCTGGAAACGCCAGCGTGGGCGAGTTGGCGCTGGTCCTCGGCCGCTCTCCGGACAGCGGGCCGAACGCAAGCCTCGGCGTGATCAGCGCCATATCGGGTCCGTGGCGCACCTGGAAAGGCGGCCGCCTCGACCAGTACATCCGTCTCGACGCGACCCTGTTTCCCAATTCATCCGGCGGGGCGGTGGTGGATTGTCGCGGGCAACTGCTCGGAATCGCCACCTCGGGACTCTCGCGGATTGCGGGTCTGGCACTTCCCGCGTCATCGGTGAACCGCGTCATCGACGCACTGCTGGCGAAGGGCTACGTGCCGCGCGGCTACCTGGGCGTAGGGATTCAGCCGGTGGCCATTCCAGAAGCTCTGCGGATAAGCCTTTCCGTCTCCAACCAAAGTGGCGTAATGATGGTCAGCGTGGAACGTGGCGGCCCAGCGGAACAAGCGGGCGTGCTTCTGGGTGATATCCTCCTGAGCATTGGAAATACGCAGCTCGATCAGATCGAAGACCTGCAAGCGTTCTCGGACTCAGGAGCGATTGGAAAACTGGTCAGCGCCAAGCTGATTCGCGCGGGCGCACTCCACGAGGTTGAAATTACCATTGGCGAAAGGCCAGGAAAGTGAGGCGAACATGGCTTTCGAGAGTTTTGGACAGATTGCTGAACACTTGCGCCGTTCCACGGTCCAGGTCATGAGCGGGCGGCGCGGCCAAGGGTCGGGATTCATCGTAAAATCGGATGGAGTGATCGTGACGAACGCGCACGTGGTGGGCGATTCCTCTCTCATGGTGCGGCTCTGGGACGGTAGCTCGTTTCCCGCGAAGCTCAAGTCTCGGAGCACCCGTCGCGACCTCGCGATTCTGCGCATTCCAACGGTGAATCTCATTCCCGTAGCGCTGGCGGATTCCGATAATCTGCGCGTCGGCGAACTGGTCATCGCCGTCGGCAATCCGCTCGGCTTTATGGGAGCAGTCACCACGGGGATCGTTCATGCCATCGGCCGCCGCCCCGGCTTGGGCCCGACGAATTGGGTTCAGGCGGACGTGCAGCTTGCCCCGGGAAACTCCGGCGGACCTCTGGCCGACGCGCGCGGCAACGTGGTTGGCGTGAACACCATGGTCACGGCGGGCTTGGGGCTAGCGGTGCCGGCCAACGCGGTGACCCGGTTGCTTGCGGGAGATTTCAATCAAGCGCCGCTGGGAGTGGTTCTGCGACCTGCCTCGGTTCGCATTTTGGGCGCGGACCGGCTGGGACTGGTGGTGCTGGAACTTGTCCCCGGCAGCGCGGCGGAGTATGCCTCGCTCCGAGCCGGCGATATGCTGATAGGAATCGAGGGGCAGCCACTGCGCTCGCTCGATGACCTCGAACAGGCGCTGGAAGGGCGCGGAGAGCGCTTGCTGCGCCTGGAATTCGTTCGAGGGGATCCGATCAAAATTCGCAAGGTGGCGGTTCGCCTCGGAGTTTCGCAAGCGTCCGTAGCATGATTCGCGTTCTGGTTAAAGCTTCGTCCCCCATCGCCAAGGCAGGCCTTGAGACCCTGCTTCGGGCGCATTGCGCCTTGTGCTTAATCGACGAGTCATCTGAGGACGGCCGCGGTGTGGAAGGGGATTCACCGCCGGATGTACTGCTCGTGGAAGCCGGGATGCTTGCCGACCCGGCGGCGCGAAAAGCCATCGATTGGGCGCGCGCAGGTGGGACCGTGGTGTTGCTGGTTCACGATCCCCCCGCCGAGGCCGTTGCGGGGGTGTTGCGCGCAGGAGTCAAAGCGGTGCTCAGCAGCGGCCGGAGCGGGCCGGAAATTGTTGCGGCGATTGAGGCGGCGGCAGTCGGCATGGTGGTCCTCAACCCCACCGACCTGGAGACTCTCCTGCGCGCTCCGGCCGCAGCCGAGATTAGCTCCGAAGGCATCGTAGAATCGCTGACACCCCGCGAACTGGAAGTCCTTCGCCTTGTCGCGGCGGGGCTTGGCAATAAGGAAATTGCTCCTCGCCTTGGGATTTCCGAACATACTGTTAAATTCCACGTAGCCTCGATCATGGGCAAGCTCGGAGCAGCAAGCCGCACGGAGGCCGTCACCCTCGGCATCCGCCACGGTTTGATCATGATCTGACATGCTCAATACACAAAATCGATGAAGGGTTCGTAGGTCCGGTGTTGGGGGCCAGCAAAGTGCCCAAAATAGGGCGAGGTGACGTTGTTGTAGACATCCCGCGGATTCAAATGGTTGGTGACATTGTAAGCGCCAATGGCTCCGCGCAGGGTGTGCTTCCTCACCCAGGGCAGGAACGGAATGCGGAAGTCCTTGCCAAGTTTAAGATCCAACGACAGGAACGTGGGAAGGCGCAGGCTGTTGGGCTGGCCCACGTAGTTTTGCAGTACATCCACCGCCGAATACGGATACCCGGTATGGAGGTCCAGCACCGGGCTCGCGGTAATTTTCCAGGGGATCTTGAATTGTCCCCAAGTTAGGAACCGATTCGGAATGTCAGAGTTTAAGGCCGAAAAGAAATTGGGCCGGATAACAGGTTCTTCGAACGGCACGTACACCTGCGAGAGAACGTTTAGGTCTCCACGAGCCGAGCTGTGCACGAAAGAGAAATCAACGTCGGTATATCTGTTGGTACGATACCGAACCGTGGTCTCGAACTCCTGATAGCGCGAGCCACCGGTATTGGTCATCAGGAGAAGGGGACTCGTCCCGGGTAACTGCTGAGGCCCCACCACGAACAGGTCATAGGTGCGGCTAGCGAGGTAGCTGAACCGGAGGGTAACGCGCGATCCCAACTCACGGTCCAATTCCAAATTCCAAGTCACATTGTAGGGTGTGCTCTCCAGATCCTCGCCGGGAGGTAGAATCTGGATTTTCTGGTTATCAACATGCGTGTAGACGTTCTGTAATGTTACGGGCAGTCCCAGCGGATTTCCTTGGAGGTTATAGAGTGTAATCATGCGGTCAGGATTGTCTGTAAAGCTGCCGCCCAGGAGAGGCATTCCGGCATAGAACACGCCCGCGCCGCCGCGCAGAATGGTGCGGTTATTCTTGCCCGGGGCATATTCGAAGCCCAGACGCGGTGAGATCGCTGCCGCCGATCCCAGGGTCTGTCCCGAAAAGCGCAACCCCGAGTCGAGCGCAAACCGGTCACCGAGCGCCCAGTGATCCTGAATGAACACACCCATTTCCAAATCATGCGCGCTGAGTAATCCCGGTCCGCTGAAAGTAATTTGCTCCGCCAGCGTGCCGTCAAGCCGCAACACATTGACCGGCATCGACCGGCTGATGCCGCCAAACGTCCTATAGACGCCGTCGCCACCAACCTTCAACTCATGCTTCCCGTGCCATTCGCGGCGAGGAAACTGATAAGTTTCGCGCGCCTCACCCTGATCCGCTGTGCGCGTGTAAGCGTTGAAGAAGTTGCCTCCCCAGCCGTTTGGCGTCACCTGCATGTCAGCGATTCCCTGTCCGTGGCCGTAGCTGGAGAATCGAGTGTACTGAAACGTCGCGCTGGCAAGTCCTCCCGAATCAAACACCCGCCGGTCCTGGATGCCAACAGAAAAACCGCGCTGGCCGTAGTTCGAGGAGGCGGTCTGCGGCACCAGCGAATCGATGTCCGCCCATTCCTGTCGGTCTGGGAATATGTGCAAGTTGAAAGTGATAAGATGCTGCGAGGAAACAACGTACTGGAAATTGGTGAAGCTGTTGACGCCCTGATAGATGGTCTGATCGTGCGGCCAAGGCAAACCGCGCACAATTTGCTTGTGCATGAAGTAAGTCAACGATTCCGACATGGTCAGGTGGTTGCTGTTGAGCGGGCCCGTAAACCTGATGCGCGGGCTATTGCCGTCGACGCCGGAAAGGTGGCCCTCTTCAAACCGGAATGAGGGCACAACATCGTACAATTGAAAATCCCACTTATCGGAGGGGGGTTTGGTCACGACGGTGGTCAGACCTCCGGAAAAGTGACCATACTCCGCGTTGTAAGGCGTCTTGGAAACGTCCAACGACTCGATGGCGTCGGGGGGAAGGTCGATGGAGTAGCTGCCCGTAATGGGATCCACCATCTCGGTGTTATTGACCAGCAACATGCTCTGGCCCTCTTCCGAGCCCTTGATATTGATTTTGCCATCGGGCGTCCGCACGACCCCCGGAACCAGCGGCAAGGCCGCCAGGAATTCTTCGTGTACCAGTGGTAGGGTACTGAGCTGCTGGGTGTTCACGTGACCGGTGGAAGGTGTATTTTCTGTGGCGAGAGGCGTTGCAGATTCGTGAACTTCAACGCTCTGCCGGAGCTTTTGTGATTCCGGCAGGACGATTTGCAAAAGTGTCGGATTTTCCGTAGCCACCTTGAGGCCAGCTTCGCTCGCCGGCAGGTGGCCTACGGCCACGCACACTAAATCGTATTCGCCGGGTTCGAGTCCGGGAAAATCAAATTCCCCCCGCTCGTTGGTGGTCACACCGATGCCCTCCGCCTGCAATCCGATCCCCTTGAGCGAGCAGACGGCTCCCGCAATGGGCGAACCATTCCCGCTGACGACCATGCCTTTCAAATCCTGCGTTTGGGGAAGTGACCATGCGGCCGTGACGGACGCCACCAAGGCAATGATTGCACTGAGGGGAGACTTAAACCAAACTCCTTTTTGGCGGAGCATATACTCTATGCGAGGCGAGTGATCCTTACCAAGAGTAGCACAATCTTTGGCCCAAATACAGCCTCAAATGCGTTGGCAGGGTCAATCCACGCCAAGCCCCGCGTGAGAATCGATACCGGCTCTGCACTTTGCACTGCGAACACCACCTGTTGACGGGAATGGGTCAATTACCGGCCGGGGGCACGGTTGAACGCCTCGGCCGGACGCATTGTGCAAGCAAGATATGTCTTGACAGATACTCGGGGGCGCGCTAGGCTTCGGCGCATGGCGAGAGAAATGACCGTACGCGAGATGGCGAGCAAGGGAGGTCGCGCCCGCTCGAAGATATACAGCAAGCGCCAACGCAGAGAGTGGGGCAAGCTGGGTGGGCGCCCGCCGAAACTGACTGAAATAGACTGGGCGCGGATCTTTTACATGATCAGAGACGGCAAGTCACAAGTGGAATGCGCCCGCGCATTTAATATCTGTACGCGCACGATTGGCCGCACTCTATTAAAAGCCAGGAAGGCCGCACGGAAGCGTGGCAAGTAACGCCACGGCGTTAGCCGCGTAGTTGGCGAACCTTTACAGCGCGGCAGCTTGCTGCCGCTTTTCCGCGTGTCTGCGCGCTGGCTGGCCTGTCGCGCCTCAATTCACCCACAGAGGTTTGCAACATACAGTGACAATGACGTCCGTAGCGCGGGCATCTTGCCCGCTGTCTCGGGGGCGTTTCGCTCCCGTCGGTGCGCGGAAGCGATGCCCACGCACCAGCGGGCGAGACGCCCACGCTACTAAAAGAATTCGCCACCATGTTTTGCAATCCTCAGGGGAAATCCGGGCTATTGGCTGCACGGCGCGGAATTCTTCTCATTCATCTCAGTTTGGCCTGCGCGCGCTTGGTCCACGGTCCGGCGCAGCTCGTCGTAAAAGGCCTGTCGCGCTAGGGCATTCGTGCTGAGACAATTCATCTCATCCCTAGCTCGCTTCTCCTGGTCAACATATAGGGATATAGGTGTCGCGGTTCTCGTTGACGCGGTCTTTTCGGCGACGGCAGGAAGGCGCTTGGCGGCGAGATCCGAACCGGCCTCGGGCCTCGCTCCTTGTGCTTCTCCGGCTTTTCGTTCTTGTTCAGCACTCAGGGTTGTACCTCGCAAGGCGGGAGGGATGGAGGCGGGATGAGACGGCAGAACCTCGGTGTCGGGCGGCGTGGACGCCGGACCGGTCCGCCACGTGCGCTTCAGAGTTCTTGTGTGGACCGCGGGTGACGACCGGTGCGGTCGCGATTGCAGCGTTTCGGCGAATGCAAAAGTCGCCAGGAAGCACAATGCGCAAGTGAAAAGAATCAAACAGCGGGAAACGCTGCGGAGGATCATGAAGGCCTCACGGCTGGGTGGGCGCGCCTGAACCTGCCCAATTCCGGCGGTCGACTTTCACCGGACGGGCTTTGGCGTGTGACTCGACAGGCTCCTTGACGTAATAGGCATAGCGCTCTTCCAGCTTGTTTGATTCCAGGGCTTTATCCGGGAGGCCGCAGCCTGCTGACCCGTATTTTATGCGGCAAGTTTCCGAGAGCACGGCAAACCGATTCACGTCGTTGGCCAGGTCCGCGAGGGGCGCGCGGAGGGCACGGAGATAAAGGTCGGAACGCTGCTTCGAGAGTTCGTCGGGCCTGGAATTATCTGTCTCGGCCCGCGCCGCCGGAGCCAGCGCCATCACCGCGGCGAGGACCACTGCCACCGTGAGCGCGCCCCTTGTAGCCACCCAGTGTTTTGGATCTGTGTCATGTATTGACCACATGGGTTACTCCTTGGGCCCAGGCGCCGGCGTTTGAAGACATCCCTTGCTGTCGGTTGAGGTCGCCGCGCACTTCTCATCTGGCTTAGCGTCCTCCTTCGTGCGCGGCGCCAGACTTTCCAGCGTATCCTGAACTTCGCGGCTGGCCGCGAGGTGAGGCGCCGCCTCCGCCGCCTTGATGTCCTGGTCGATCACGTCCTCCGCCTGCGCATCCACAAGGTAAAACTCGAGCCGATCCGCCAGATTCAATTGGTTCTGGTGAGCCGAGGCGGCGTCTGCTTTATAAGCCTTGGACTCCTTCAGGAGCGACTGCTCGAGAGTGTGGAGTTTCTTCAGCTCCTCTTCCGCGCTGGAAGCTTCTTGCTGGGTCTGCGGCTGCTCGACGGCGAGTTCCTGCTGGGCGCGGTCGGCATCCGCCAACTGGCGGCGGATTTCACGGACCTGGGTTTCCGTTCCAGGTTGTCTCGCCAGATTCGCTGCCGCCAATTCGAGATCTTGCCGGTTGACCGCGCCGGCCCGTTTGGTCAAGTCGTCAAGGGTCTTCTGCCGCTTGGCGATGAAGTCCTGAAGCGACTGTTCCTGATTCTGAACCAGCACGGCTTCCTGCGCATATTCTTTGGCCAGAGCCTGACTGGTCTGTTCGCGGTCGAGTTCGTCCTTGATTTCCACCTTCACCTTGCGGGGGTTGGCGAGCCGCTTGACGCTCGGCTCATCATCGCCGACCTTGTCGTAAGAAGCCATTTCGAGGACGCGCTGCTGGTGGCGCTGGTCAAAATCATCGAGCAGATGGCGAACCCGCACCTGAAGAACTTCTTTGTCTGGTGCTGCGGGATGCTCGGCCTGACCTCCGAGAGCCGCTTCCGAAGCCGCGGGTGGTGGCGCCTCCAGAGACGGGGGCTGCTGGGCAAACGCCCCGCCGGCAAGCGCACAACATACCCATGTCAAGATCGCCTTCATTGGATTTCCTCCACCAACGCGCTCTGTACCAGGGGATCGTTCAGGGCCGGATCCCTTTCCCAATCCCTTTCCGTCACCCGCATGACCCGCACCAAGTTGCGTGCCATTTCCGTGCGCGCCGCCTCCGGCAGGCTGGATTTTTGCCCTTCGGCGTAGGCTTCACGCATCAAGTTAAGCGTCTCGGTGCTATGTTCGCCCGCCTGGAACCGCGCCACTCCCTGCAAGTATTTAGCGAATATACGATCGACGGAAGGGCGTTCCTTGAACCGCACGTCCTTCAATTGGCGCAGCACTTCGCGGGGGTCCGAGTCGACTCGGTCGGCCATTTCCAGAAGATCCTCTGAAGGTAGAACTGGCTGGCCCGCGCCCCACCTTTCGGGCTGCAACTTCGCGTCGTCATCGACAAACTCATCGCTGGCCACGAAGGACGCTGGCCGGCCTAGCACGAAGTCCACCACCGTGCCGGCGGGCACGACCAAATCGGGGCCGCGGCGCGCCACAGTCCAAATCGCCGCGACCAGAAGGCCGCCTCCGGCGCCCACGGCCGCGCCCACGGGTCCAAAAGCCAAAAAGCCAGCCCCCGCGCCGATGGTGACTGACCCGAAGTCAACGCCCGCGTCCTTCACCAGCCCCCGGTTGCCGTGGGCCGTGCCTTCACTGTCAACTTTATGGCGGCCAAGCTGAGTGGGGTAGCCGTCGAGAGGAATCACTTCGCCATCCGGCGTGCGCACGGAATACAGTCCCAGGCGCAAGCGCGACCGGCCCGTGACCTGCCCGGCATGTTTGCTTTCGAGCACCGCTACACGAATCTTGGTCCCCGCTGGCAACGCAACCCGGCCCTCTGAGGTTACCAGATCCTGCATGAGCGTTCCGGAAACCGTGCGGACGTCACCAAAGGAATGCCACTGGTAGAAATCCTTCGTACCCACTGATCTTTCCAGCCGAACCGGAATCTTGGTCCCTGGTTCGACCCGAAGGCGGGCGGTAGCGAGTGCTGAGGAAGGGGGACAGCTCAAAATTAATACAAATACACCGAGTGGTCGTAAACTTGGATTCATGGCTCTATTGACCTCTTACAGAAGAGGCTGCAATTAAGGTTCCACTTACGCATGCCGGAAACCCGGCGGCGACCAGCGCCATTCCGAAGCGACTCCGGGCGGAGGAATGGCAGCCGTCACCGTCGGTCTTCCGCGGCCGCCGCCGCTCAGTGAAACGACGAACGAAAACTCCACCACTTGTAGATCGGTTTTAACCTGCTTCACTTTAGGGGCGACTGCGAAGCTTGTTTCCTGCACTTGACTCGGCACTGAAAAAAGTCCAAGCCCAACTCAGGAATGGGCGAACTTTGGGGTTGAGACAGCGACGAATGAAGGTGGTCGTGCAACGTCTCCTCTCAGGCCCCGCCACTTGGGTTTGAGATTTCAAGTCAGGCAACTGGCTGATTTCGGCCACCGAGGTGGCCGCTTTTAGCCACTAAGGATTTCCCCTTATCTATGCCGCTCGGCCCCAGCGCGAGGGTTCCAGGCCAAGATTTTGGTAGCGAAAGGGGCCATGATTCAGTAACTTATCAGTTCGAAGCCTCACGATACATCATCCCTGACTGGAAACTGAGGGGGAAAACCTTGTTGGGCCTTGATCGCAACGCCGCACGTTACACTTGGACAGCGGTTTTTGTACTTATTATGGTGGGGCTCGTCTATCGCATTCGTGAGACTTTGTTTATTTTTGTCGTCGCCCTGTTGTTTGCGTACCTGCTTTGGCCGTTGGTGAAGCTTCTCGACCGGAGGCTGCCGGGACAGTCGAGGACGTTGGCGCTTACCCTGGTTTACCTGGCGCTAGTGGGAGTCTTAATTGTTATAGGGTTCGCCCTCGGATCGCGGGTTGTCCAACAGGCGAATGCACTCGCCACGCGGCTTCCGGAGCTCCTTACGCGCTTCCAGCCTACGTCGCCTCCCCCCGCCGACCTCTCCACCGCCGCGACCATCAGGAGCACCGTGATGGCAACCGTGCAGCAGCAATTGGCACGACATTCGCGGGACATCCTGGGCCTGCTTTCGAATGCGGCCCTGGGGGTTGTGTCGCGTGCCGGAAACCTCATCTTCGTCGTTCTGGTACCGATTCTCAGTTTCTTCTTTCTGAAAGATGGGCACGAGATACGCAGTTCGGCGCTGGGTTTGTTCTCCGGCTGGGCTCGCCGCGACGCCGTAGAGAGAATTGCCTCGGACTTGCACGTGCTGTTGGCGCAATACATGCGGGCCCTGGTGTCGCTCGGAATTGTGGCTTCAATAGCTTATGGTCTCTTCTTCTCGGCGATGGGCGTTCCGTACGGAATACTGCTGGCGGCGGTGGCGTTTCCACTCGAATTCATACCCATGGTGGGCCCTTTGACCGGCGCCGTCATCGTTCTGCTCGTCGCCGGTTTGAGCGGTTCCCATCACCTGCTCTGGATTTTTGCGTTCCTGGTGGCATTCCGCTTCTTTCAGGACTATGTTGTGTCACCACACTTTCTGAGCGCCGGCATGAAGCTCCACCCGCTGCTGATTATTTTCGGAGTCCTGGCAGGCGGTTCCATCGCCGGGGTGGCAGGAAGTTTCCTCTCGGTGCCGGTGCTGGCGACACTTCGAATCGTTTATCGGCAGATGCTGACCAAAGCTCCCCCGGTTGTCGCTGCGCCTGATGACGCCCCACATCAATGAGTTATTTCGATACCAAAGCGGCGAGTTAACCTCGCCATCTGGCGGCGAGATTCTGCCGGTTCGCCTGGCTACATCGAGCATTCCGAACACGAATCAAATCTCGATAAATCGCCCGGTATCGGCCGTACTGAAGTGAGAGAAGATTCTCTGTAAGTGTGAGCAATTTTGAACAGACTACCCGCTAAATATGCTTTAATGATTGCAACGGGCTCAAAAACGAGAAACTTGGGCTGACATCGGTTGGTAGGGACCCCACGATGAATGTTCCGAAAAATGTTTCGTCCCGGTTCCCATCCTTGGCGTACCAAACGGCAAGTTGCCTAAGAAACTCAACCTGAGGCGGAGGTACTTGTGAAAGTCTTGATGGTCTACCCCGAGTTTCCGGACACATTCTGGAGTTTCAAGCACGCCTTGCCCTTTGAAGGGAAAAAGTCGTCATTCCCTCCCTTAGGATTACTTACCGTGTCGGCATTGCTGCCTTCGCACTGGGAACGGCGGCTGGTGGACCTAAACGTACGCCGCCTTAAGGATTCCGACCTGGACTGGGCGGACGTGGTGTTTTTCAGCGGCATGATTGTGCAAGGCCCCTCGATGAAGGAGCAGATCGCGCGCGCCAAGCGGCGTGGGCTTCGCACCGTGGTCGGCGGCCCTATTGTGAGCGCCAAGGATGCCGCCATTGCCGAAGCCGATCATACCGTCGAGGGGGAAGCCGAGGAAATTATTCCCCAGCTCGCCGCGGATTTGGATCGGGGAGAAGCACACCCCCGCTACTTTAAGAAGGAATGGCCCGATGTTACCCAAGTGCCGCTGCCGGACCTGCGGATCGCTCCCCTGCGCCGTTATAGTTCCATGGCGCTCCAATATTCACGCGGCTGTCCTTTCACTTGTGAATTCTGTGACATTATTGAAATTTACGGACGGCGCCCGAGAACGAAGACCCCCGATCAGGTGTGCGCGGAGCTCGACCAGATTTACCGGCTGGGTTGGCGCGGCTCTGTTTTCATGGTGGATGACAACTTCATCGGTAATAAGAAAAACGTGATGCTTCTGCTTCCCCGCATGGTGGAGTGGATGCGCGACCATAAGCATCCCTTCGCGTTTTACACTGAGGCCTCCTTGAACCTGGCGGAGGATGAGAAGATGCTCTCCTTGATGCGCGAGGCGCACTTCACTCGCGTCTTCCTGGGCATTGAGACGCCGGTGGCCGAGAGTCTGAAAGAAACCACCAAATTCCAGAATCTTCGCAAGGACCTGCTGGAAAGTGTAAAGCTCATCCAGGCCTACGGAATGGAAGTTATGGCGGGCTTCATCGTGGGCTTTGACAACGACCCGCCCGATGTCTTTGACCGTCAAATCGCCTTCATCCGCGAGGCCGCGATTCCCCTCTCGATGGTGGGCCTGCTGACTGCCCTGCCGAATACCCAGTTGTGGCGGCGGCTAAAAGCGGAGGGAAGACTCCTTAAGGCCAGCTTGGGGAGCAATACGCTCGCCGACTTGAACTTCATTCCGCGGATGGATCCGCAGGAATTGTTGGATGGCTACCGGCGCATCATGCAAACCATTTACAATCCGCAAGAATACTTCCAACGCGCCTCGGCCTTCCTGGGGCAGTTAGGCAAGGGATCGCGCTCGCCGGTAGTCTTTTCCGATTTCCTGGCGCTGGGCCGTTCGCTATGGCGTCAGGGCTTGCTCAGCAATTACCGCCAGGAGTATTGGAAATTCTTTGTACAATCGCTGAGCCAACACCGGCACCACTTTAGCAAGGCCATCACTCTCGCGATTATGGGGCACCATTTCTTCGAGTTGCTCGACGCTGCGGATGCGGAGTAGGGCGACCGTGAGGCAGCGAGGCCGCAGTCGCCCGGCCGCACGCTCGTCCTTTCCATTTCCGCCTTCCCCGGAAAGCCCGCGCAGCTTTAGAGTGCGGCAGCTTGCTGCCGCTTTCCTTCCCCCGAGCTTGCTCGCGGCATTCGCCTGCGCGTAGCATTCCCAGCCAGCAAGCTGGCTGGTGAAAGAGCGGCAGCAAGCTGCCGCACTCCAAAGCTGCGCAGCGGATGCCCCCCCGGCGGGCGTTGGTACACCCTTGCGAATATCCGAGCGAGAAATGGCGATTTGGTGTAGAATAGTTAGGTGAAATTCTTAAACAATGGGGGTGGTGCGAGCCGCAAGCGTTCTCAGTCTCGCTTTTGAGACTCTGCGTGTACTATCGCCCGTTGTCGATTGTGGTCAATTTCTGCAAACTGTCGTATCGATCCTTCAATAGGGGAACCCACGGCCTCTTCTCGGTAATGAAAGGGTCTTAAGATAAGGACGGCTGGTTCCAGCCGCCGCTTTAAGGGAGAATCCTTTGTCGCCTGTGCTGCAAAAAATCGATGACCGGGTCCGCAACCTGATCGACTTGGGGAAGGAACGCGGTTATGTTATCCATGACGAGGTGAACGCCGCCCTGCCGGCCGCGACGCGCACGTCGGCGGAAATCAAAAGCCTGTTTGCCGCGTTCGAGCATCACAACATTCACGTCTACGAGGACGCCGCCGCGGCAAAAGCGGCGATTCGTTTGTCGGGAGAGACTGCACAACCCACAATGGAGGGGAGGGAAGACTCCGGCCCCGACGAAGAGGCAGAGGTCGAAGAAGCCTCTCACTCTACCGACAAGAACAATGACGCCGTCCGCGTGTATCTTCGCGAGATGGGCCGCGTCCCGCTGCTGAAACGTGAGGGCGAGGTCGCTATCGCCAAGCGCATGGAGCGCGGCCACGCACTGGTTCTCCGTACAATTTCCCGGTCTCCGCTTGTGCTCAAGGAAATCATTGCCCTCGGCAAAGAGATTGACAAAGGCACGCGATCGATTCGCGAGGTGGTCCAGTTCGACGAAGAAGACTTGACGGTAAAGAAAATTGAGAAAATTACCCGCAACACGCTGAAGACCATCGATAAGATTGAGAAGCTTTATGCGGTGGCGTTGCGTCAGGCCGATCGCCTGAGCGCTCTTCCGAAATCGGGTGCGCGGACACACTTGCGCGCCAGCCGGCAATTGGCGCGCACGCGGGTGGAAATGTCGCAACTGGTGCGGTCCATCCGCTTTCACCCGCTCGAAAGGAAGCGCCTGATTGACGAATTGCGGCACACGGTGGAGCAGGCCGAGTCGCTGGGGCGCGAGTCCGCACGCCTCGAACGGCACGGCGGCGCATCCTCGCGAGCGGACCTGAGGTCGCGCCGGTCGCAGCTCCGCGAAATCGAGGAATCCGGCGGGGTCGGCATCACTGCATTGAAACGCTCGATGGCCCTCATCCGCCGCGGCGAAGCCGAAGCCGAGCGCGCGAAGAAGGAACTCACCGAGGCCAACCTTCGCCTCGTGGTCTCGATCGCCAAGAAATATGCCAACCGGGGCCTCGAGTTTCTCGATTTGATCCAGGAAGGGAATATTGGATTGATGCGGGGCGCGGATAAATTCGATTGGCGCCGCGGGTACAAGTTCTCCACCTACGCCACCTGGTGGATCCATCAGGCGGTTTCGCGGGCCATCGCAGACAAGGCGCGCACCATCCGCGTGCCCGTCCACATGTTTGGAGCGATCAACAAGCAGATTCGCACCAGCCGCCAACTCGTTCAGGAGCTAGGCCGCGAGCCCACTGCGGAGGAGATTGCCCAGCGCCTGGAAGTGGGCGTGGAAAAGGTGCGCAATACCCGGAAGATCGCACAGCAACCCGTGTCATTGGGGACGCCGGTGGGAAAGGACGGCGAATCGGCCCTGGGCGACCTGCTCGAGGACAAATCTTCGGCCTCGCCCTCCGAGGCGGTGATCGATCTCAACTTGAAGGAGCGCGTGGCGTCGATGCTGAAGACCCTGACGGCCCGCGAGGAAGCTATTATCCGGATGCGGTTCGGCCTGGGGGACGGCAGCGAATGCACCCTTGAGGAAGTGGGCCGGACTTTTGACGTGACGCGCGAGCGGATTCGCCAGATCGAGGCCATCGTGTTGCGGAAGCTTCGCCATCCGTCGCGCTCGGGCCATTTCCGGCTGTTTGTGCAAAATTCTGTGTAGGACAAACCGGGAGGCGCGCCGGTGCTCGAAACCGTCCGCCAACGGCAATGTAGGGTGTTTAAAGGAAAAACATGAAAAACCTCTTTGTAGGCAACCTGAGCTTTCAAACAACGGAAGGCGAATTGTCGGATCTGTTTAAAGGATTCGGGCAAGTGACCCGAGTTCACGTGGCGATGGATCGGGAGACCGGGCGCGCCCGGGGTTTTGCCTTCGTGGAAATGCCCAATGATGAGGAAGCCGCCAAGGCGATCGCTGCCCTGAATGGAAAAGAAGTCGGAGGCCGCGCGCTGAAGGTGAATGAAGCGCGTCCCAAGACCGATCGTGGCGGACCACCTCGCAGCAGCGGTGGGGGCGGCGGGCGCGGGCGTGACCGCTTCTCCAACGAGGACTACAGCGAAGCCCCGCGCAAGCCGCGCGAACCTCGCTGGTAATCCCCCACGAAGCGGCGGAGGCGTCGCGCGCTTACATTTGTGTTTGAAGGAGACCCCATGGCCACTTTTCAGAAACGTCAGAAAGAAATGAAGAGACTCGAAAAACAGCGCGAGAAGGCGGAACGCCGCGCTCTGAAGAATCACACGGCCCGCACCGAGACTCCGGT
>CAZCVY010000163.1:0-16135 GCA_964501985.1 uncultured Acidobacteriota bacterium
AGAGCGCGAAAGTCCGTCGGCTAAGTGAAAATGATCTGTGCTCCGGCCGACTTCTCGTACAATTCGCCCACGGTGATGATGTCGTCAACGACCGGGGTGAAGTCCTCTTTCTTAAGATCGAACATGTCCACCGAGGCCTTGCACCCGTAGATTTCTCCGCCCGCGTCGTGGATGGTTTGGAGGAATTCCCGGACCGGTGGGATATTCAGCTTTTCTATTTCTTTCTTCATCATGTGCGTGACAAATGCCGACATGCCCGGGATCGCTCCCAGCACCGTGGGGATGTGCATGCCGGGATTGCCCACCGTTGCCACTTTCAAGTGGTCCAGGCGCTTGTTGGTGATGGCGTCGAGACCGAAAAACGTAAAGAAGAGCGAGGCTTCGATGCCCTCCATCCTGGCGCCATTGGCCATAATCAGACCCGGGTAGACGCCTTCGAGCGATCCCCGCGAAACGATGATCGAGACTCTCTCCACAGGCTGACGCACTTTCGGTTCCGGCATCGACGCCAGCCCCTCCTAGATGCAGCTTTTGGGTTTCGGTACTCCCGCGATAATCCGCTTTGCATCACAATCAGGGATCATTGACAGGCAACGTAGCGGCGAGTTTACCTCGCCATAGGCGGCGCAAAGCCGCCTCCAGAATTGCGGAGTAAACCCGCCGCTAGAATTCTCGCCTTCTCCGTATCCGCAGAGTGTAATGGATGGAGGCGCGGATGGGAATCGAACACATGATAAGAGCTTTGCAGGCTCCCCCCTTACCACTTGGGTACCGCGCCTCAATTTTCAAAGACCGCAATTCAGAGCCGCAACAGCCGGTCCGCGGCCAGCACCATGCCGAGCGTGACGATAGCGATGACGACTTCGCCGATGGCGCCCACGGCGAAGGGACCCAAGCCCTGCTTGCGCATTTCGTTGAAGTTCGTGCGCAAACCGACACCGGCAAACGTCAACAAAAAGGCCCAACGCGAAAGATTGCCCAAGGCCGTGAGCTGCGGTTTGTCGAAGAAGCGGTACGTGGCGAGGCCGGATATCAAGAGAAATCCCAGGATGAACTTGGGGAATTTCCGCCACAAGAAAGCCGCCTTATTTCCCACAGCCTGGGCTTGGCCGCGGCGGGCCCAGTACCAGGCATAGCCGAGCACGACAAAGCCGATCATAGCGTTGCGCGTAGTCTTTGCCAGCACCGCGAGTTTTCCGGCAGCGTCGGAGTAGAGCGCCCCCGCCGCAGTGGCTTCGGCGGTGTTGTCTACAGCCAAGCCTGCCCAAAGACCGTACGCCCGGTCGCTCATGTGTAGCGCGTGCCCAATCAGGGGGAAAGTGAAAAGCGACACCGCTCCCAGCGCCAGAATCGCCGCAATAGCAAATGATGCGTCCTCCTCGTCGGCGTCAATGGCGCCCTCGGCGGCGATGATCGCGGAAACGCCACATACCGCCGACCCTATGGCAGCCCTTCCTCCGCAGGCAGAGATTTCCCTACGGAATTTGCTTCGGCCCCGCCAGGTGTGGGGGATCATCCTGATGCGCTCGTTTACCGGTCCTCTCACCACTTTTTATTGGTTCTGGCTTCCCTCTATCTGGTTCGGGGGCGCGGCGTAACCCTCGGGTCCATGGCCGGAATGGCGAGCCTGGCGTATCTCGTCGGTGGAATTGGACAGGCGGGTGGCGGGTATTTTTCAGGCTGGCTGATCCGGCGGGGCTATAGCGTCGATGGCGCGCGAAAGTTCACCTTTGCTCTGGGTGCGATCGTCGCAACCGTTGGCACTTTTCTTGTGCCCATGGCAGCGTCAGCGCAGGTGGCGAACCTGCTGGCCGGCATGGGAATCCTGGGCGCCAACTTCATGAGCAACATCAACATTGCCGTAATAACGGACGTTTTCCCGCAGTCCGCTCAAGCTCGCGTTACCAGCTTTACCGGCGTCGGCGAAGGCCTGATGAACATGGGAATGAGCCTCGTGACGGGTTTCCTGGTTGATCATTTTTCGTTTTTGCCCGTTTTTGTAGCAGCTTCGGCCCTGCCCGTTTCCGCCATGGTGGGATTTTTTGCCCTCGTACGCAAGTGTGGACCCATGTTGCCAGGCGAATTCGCGCGCGGCGGTTCCTGAGAGTTGCCCAAGCTCCGCGCGTCTGTACGAACAGCAGGTGCACCCGCCGCATGCCTCGCCCTTCCAGTATCCCCCAAGGATCATCCAAGCTTGGTGTGAAGTTGGTAGTGGTGCAGATCGAATGATTCGGCCTTGGGTAGTTCGGCTTGAGCCCTGCGTCGGTTGCTCACTCGGCTGGTCGGTAGAAACAACGACGTTTGGGGGACCTGGCTCGGCAAAGCGCCATTTTCCATTAGGTCGACTGAGCTTTCCCCCCATTGCACTTAATCATTGAGTCTCTGGGTCGGTGGCGGTGCGATCCCATCTCTTTCCGGTCATATTGTCCATATCTATTATTCATACTAGTAATCCCTCAAATCCAAAGAGCTAATGGGTTGACGGTATTGTGGACCTCTCCCTCCGCTGATAGTCTCCGCGTTGCGTCGGATTGCTCTTGGGTCCCAGAGGACCGGACAAGGCCCGGAAGTAATGATTTTGTGGAAGAGAGAAGCGGTTAGATTCTCTTCTCTCCCAAAAGGTGCAAACTAATGCGTAAATCGATGTGGATTTTACCTGTACTTCTAATTCTTAAGTTCGGAGCTACGTATGTTCGCGCACAGGCCAGTGGCGCACACATCGACGGCATCATTCGCGATGCTCAAGGGCTGCCGCTTCCCAACGTACTAGTCGCTCTCACGGAAACCCAAATGGGGCTGGAACGCAACGTGGAAACCACCAACGAGGGCGCCTACCAGTTTGTGAGCCTCAATCCGGGGCAGTATCAGCTCTCTGCCGTCTTGCAGGGATTTGACGCGCCGGTGCGAGTGCTGACTTTGGAAGTAAACCAATATCTTCGCCTCGACCTTGTGATGCAGGTAGGCCCGGTTAAGCAGGAGGTTGAAGTGGTGGGCGGATCGGAGATGGTGCGCACAGCAGACGCCAGCCTGGGTGAAGTGATTGAACCCACCCTGACCAAGGATCTGCCGCTCAACGGCGGGCACGTGCTCGACTTGGCGCTGCTGGCGCCGGCCGTTCACCAGGGATATGGGATGCAAACGGGAGACTACAATCCGCTTTATTGGCGGCCCTCACAGAACTCGGCCTTGAGTGTCGGGGGTGGTAGGCCTAACGCCAATTACTTCCTGCTGGACGGCTCGGCGGACACCGACCCCACGTTCAACACCCTTTCCTTCAGCCCTTCTCCGGATGCAGTTCGCGAGTTCAAGGTGCAGACGGGAAGCTACTCGGCGGAATTCGGGGGAGCAGGCGGCGCCCAGGTCAACATTGTGACCAAGTCGGGCGGCAATACCCTGCATGCCGACGCCTATGAGTTTGTCCGCAGCAACACCTTTGACGCCCGTAACTTCACGGACCCCAGCAATATCCCCCATCTCGCCCAGAATGAATTCGGCGCTTCCGTGGGCGGGCCCATCCGCAAGAATTCCACATTTTTCTTCGCCAACTGGGAGGGCTTCCGCCTCAGCAACGGCCTGGCGCAAATTGAGACCGTTCCCACCGCGGCGGAGCTGGCGGGCGATTTCAGCATGACCGGTGTGACCATTTACGATCCCAACACCGCGCACGCGAATCCGAACTACAATCCATCGCTTCCGACCAGCCCTACCAATCCCGCGGTTCTCCGCGACCCCTTTCCGAATGATGTGATTCCCTCCAACCGAATGAGTTCCGTCTCGACCGGGGTGCTGGCGGTCGTGCCGCTTCCCAATATGACTTCCGGGATGGGTATGGGCGGCATGAACATGGGGTCCATGCCCATCGGCGTGGGGCCGGACTCCAACAACTATCTTGATCTCCGCAACAACCGCAATTTTACCAATCAGGCGACGCTCCGACTCGACCAGAACCTGCCCCACGGCGACGCTCTGGTCTGACGCTATTCCTTCCTTGCCGAGCGCGATTTTACCCCGGAGAATCTGCCCGGCTTCGGATCCTTTGACAACAACCTCTCGCAGAACTCGACTCTTCAGTACACTCATCTGATCTCTTCCACCTCAGTGAATGTATTCTGGCTGGGGATGTCGCGCCTTTCCATGCATCGCTACTCCCAGGACAACTTCACCACCAATTACATCTCCCAGCTCGGCATCCAGGGACTGGGTTTCGGCGGGCAGGGCGCGTGGGGCATGCCTTACGTCACAACGCAGGGTTACAACGCCTTTGGCGATTCCTATATCGGGACGCCGGTACACGATTGGGACACGATCCTGCAAGCGGGTGACATCTGGAACAAGCAATGGGGGCACCACTCCCTGAAGGTGGGCGGCGACCTCCGGGATTACGACTGGCCCATGTGGGGTTTCTTCCAAAGCCGCGGCTACTACCAGTTCAGCAATGGTTTCACCACCGAGACGGCGACCAACGACGGCACCGGCGCCGCCATGGCCAGCTTCCTGCTGGGCCTGCCCATTGTGAAGCAGGCGCAGCTCGGCGTTCCGGACATGAACTTGCGCCAGTGGTATGGTGACGCCTTCGTTCAGGACAATTGGCGGGTGACCCAGAACACCACCTTCGACGTGGGTCTGCGGTATGAATACATGAGCGCGCTCACCGATATCCGGCCTGACCGACCGGGCAGCAACCTCACTTGGCAGGACGGCGTCCCTTATATCTTTATCGGGGGACAGGACGGCACGCCGAAGGGGTTGTTCTACGCCTCGGATCTCAAGTTCGCTCCCCGCGCGGGCTTGACCCATTCTTTTCATGGAAAGTTTCCCTTCGTGGTGCGCGCGAGTTACGGCATCTTCTTCACTCCCGTGGATATGAACACTTGGTGCAACCAGCGCCACAACGTGCCGTTTGTTTTCCCGCTAACCCAGCAGAGTGACCCCTACACTCCCAGCCTGACGGGATTCAACTTCCCCTCACCGGTTCTGGGCAAGACGGTGACCAGCTTCACGGGCATTTACCCGCGTAGCCCTTCGCAGTACATCCAGCAATGGAGCTACTCGCTGCAAAAGGCGCTCACCCCCAACACGGTGCTCGAGATCGGCTACCAAGGCGACGACGGGGAGCACCTCCAGCGCGCACACCTGATCAACAATCCTCCGCCCGGACCGGGCCTCCTCCAGCCCCGCCGCCCGATTAAGTTCATCAATTTTCTTCCCGGCACCGTTATCCCCAGCGATGTCACCATTGCCAGCACGGACCAACCCGTCTCCACCATCAACATGCTGGAAAACTCCGCGCGCAGTTGGTACGACGCGGGCTGGGTCAACGTCCGCCACCGCTTCTCCCACGGACTCACTTTTCTCACTAACGTTACGTGGGCCAAGAGCATCACCAACGCGCCGGACTTCCGCTCGCCCATGGACGAATCCGCCATCCCGCAAAACGATTCCGATCTCGACGCCGAGAAAGGACTGGCCTGTGACGTTCGCCTGCGCTACGTCGCGAGCTTCGTCTACAACATTCCCGGCCTCAAGCAGGACAAGTGGATGAGCCGGCTCACCTCTCACTGGCAACTGGCGACGGCCTATCAGGCGCAGACGGGAATGCCGTTCACCATTTCGGTGTTTGGCGATACCGCGAATTCCGGCACCACGGTGGGGGAGAATCCCATCCGCGCGAACTATACCGGCCAAGCGGTGTTCCCGTCGGGTACCCACACGGCGGAGGAGTGGTTCAATACCGCCGCCTTTGCCGCACCCGTGCCTTACACCTTTGGCAACGCGGGACGGAATACCGTTGAGGGACCCGGGTTGCAAAACGCCGATGTCGCCTTGTCGCGGGAGTTTCACCTGTCGGAAGCATTGCACATGCAGATCCGCGCGGAGATGTTCAACTCGTTCAACAACGCCGACTACGGTTCGCCTAATCGCTTTGTGAACGAGCCGCAGTTTGGAACCATCACCATGACCATGCACCCCAGCCGCGAAGCCCAGTTCAGCGCGCGGATGACCTTCTAAGACTGAGGCGCCGAACCTCCCAAATTTCTGGGCGAACGACGGCGCGCTCGGAAAAACCTTGTCACCTACTGGCTAGCGCGATGCCAATGGACCGGATATCGAGCTCGTCGGGGGTACCCAACCCCTGACTTCCCGGGAGTCACCTTGTGGTTACCCATCGGCTGGGTTGGGAGTCACACTGACCAACCGCGGAAAATTCAACCCGGACCAATACGGAAAAGTCCAGACGAGCGGCATGTGGGCCTCAGACGTGGAAGGCTTTCCGGATGGATTCGCGGGCGACTTTGATGGCGGCGCTTCCGGGTTTCAAGCCACTGGGATAATCTTCTTCCGAAATGACCCACCCACTCCAACCCGTTTCTTCAACTGTCTTAGCCAAAGCCTCAAGATCAAAGGCGCCTTGGCCCAGCGGAACCTGCTGCCCGTCACGATAATCCCGCAAGTGCATTCCGACGATTCGCTGAAAGTGCTCGCGGAAGAAGGCGGGAACGTTGATGCCTGCTTGATCGGCGTGTCCGGCATCCAGAAGAAAGCCCACCAGGGAGGGATCGGTTTCGCGCAACAAGGCACGGAGTTCAAGGCCATCATTGAGGCTCTCGGGAGTTTCGTTGTGGTAAGCAAGACGCAGGCCCTGGCTCTGCGCGAATTTTGCGGCCTCCATAATCGCCCGTGTCTTCCGATGCAGCGCGGGTTCATCCAGCTCCCCATGGGCTGCCACCGGGCCACCGCTCAGAATCAGACGCTCCGCGCCCAACGCGACCCCTCCCGCGGCAACACGTTGATAAATGCTGGCGGGCGCGATGTTTGTCTGCGGGTCATAAACCGGCAAGAAGATGTGAATGCCGGTAAAGCGCACGCCGAAAGCCTCAATCTGTCGGCGCGCCGCGGGGTTTCCAAATTGCTCCAAAAGATTGGCAAAGCCGGTCTCGAATCCTGAAAACTGCAAGCCCTTGATCTGATCGAGGACATTCAAAAAGGTGGAGAAATCATGGCGGTCAATCTTCCAGGCATTGGTCTGGCATCCTGGCAGCAACTTTCCGGGGCTGGCCGTCAAGACACGGGCACTCTCGGCCAAAAGGGGGAGAGCACCTAGGAACTGGCGGCGAGAAAAGCGATAACTTGAGTTCATGAGCTTGACCTCTTGTAGTAGGGTTGCGCGGACTCAATTATTTTCACTGCCTGCGAACCAAAGAAGGGAATTCACCACAGAGACCCAGCGCGGAGAGAGGACGCAATGAAGAACAACGAATTCATTGACGATGATCTCCACCCGGGCATGCTGAAGTAGTTCTCACAGTAATCTCTGTTCCCGGAACTTTTTGGCCGACTCAACCGCCGCTCGCATGTGCTCCAGGACCTTCGCGTCAAGAACGGCATTTTTCACCACCAGATTCTCCAGCGCTTCACGCAGGTCGAAGATTTCCTCGATACCCTGGATGGAGAGGTCCACCACAAAGGCGCCGCGCCGAAGAACGATGGTGATCAGCCCGTCCGATTCCAGACGATTCAGTGCTTCACGAACCAGGGATTTGGAGCCGCCTGGAGGTCGTCCGGCTGCGTATTATAATTCGAGCCAAAATTGGATGGCCCGGAAACTACGAACGATCAACGCCAGCAGATCAGCTTGAGGTCCGTCATCTCCTCCTCACTATTAGGATGCCAGACGGGGTTTGGAGATTCCGATGAAATTCCGGGCGGCACCCACACCCTTGGGGAACTGGGGTAAGGCCGCCTGGCAATGCGCAGGAGGGAACACTCTTCGCGTGCGAGTTCGGAAGCCCACTGGACGTATTCCTGCGCCTTGCGGGATGCAGCCTCGGTGGTCTTCAAGCCCCCATTGCGCTCGATGGAAAAACCGATTACGGGCTTTCCGGTGCTTGCGATGTCGTCGACGATCCGTCCCGTCCAACCGGGCTCGATCACGAAGATCAATGAGCATGAACTCGCGACGCCCTGAGCTCTCTCAACCCCGTTTCTCCTTAAAAGTCCCCGCTCAACGAGGTGAGATGCGACGATGACGCCCAGCACGAAGGCAGGGTTGGTGCACATCGGCCTGCGCATCGGGGCATCGGCGTGTCGTTGACTCCGGCGATGCTGTGCCTTAGTGTGGGAGTATCCTTCAATTCAATCCAGGAGAGCATGAATGCAGGGCTTGAAGAGATCCGGTTGGGTTTTAATCCTGATTGCCGCGCTCGCGGGGCTCAGCGGCGCTCCGCTTCACGCCCAGAGCCCAAGCGGCGAGAGAGCCGAGGACCCGCTCCTCGACACACTCAACAACGAATTCCTGATGCAGTATCGGCAGGCCTTGGCAGCCGCGCTGGCCGCCACCGGACCGGTGATTCTCGAGGAGGGCGACGACCTGATCCTGGTCCGCAATGGCGCGCGCACCAAGGCTCACGTGAAGCCCGTCGAGTATCACGAACTCAAGGCCGTCGCGCATATTCCCCTGGCCCTTTTCGTGATGCTGTCGTTCCCGCCGGGGGCCAACCTGTCTGCCGACCGCTTGCAATGCCTTCGACATTACCGCGAGTTGATTGAGAAGGCGCGAGCCACGCTGCCGTCGCGCCACTTCACTCCCGAGCAGACTTCACGGCAACAGGAGATTTTCCGCCAATCGTTTGCACTGCTGGACGATGTCCTGGCGAGCGGCCAAGTCAATCCTGATAAGCTTTCAAGCTTCACGCGGCAGGTCGGGCCCCTGTTGCTCGCAAACGTTCGGGAGGCAACGGCGGCGGAGATGCGCGAGCTTTACTCGACCGCCGCGGCTTGGCGGAAACAGCTTTCCCCCACAGAGTGGAATGCCCTTCACGTGGTGATGATCGGCCCCCACATGCCGCGCGACCAGGAGTGCTCCATCCAATTCTTCGAGCGCCTCTTCCGTGAGCCCGAGGAAGGCAAGCGCATCATCTATGCTGAAGCCTTGTGGAAGGAGAGCGACGCGCTCGACTTGCTGGCTACGCACGAGGTGGATGAAGCCGCCGGCGCCGCCTTCTTCGGCGACCCAATGCGCATGCACCGCGACTTGCTCGCCGACGCGGCCAAGCACTATTTGGATACCCATCCAGTCGCGCCTTAGCCCCGCATTTCTGACGGGGAGTTTGAAGGCAGTGCTCGGAGGAGGAAAAATCCCGCCCCCAAGTTACCCGCGTGCTGCTAAAGTACCACCCTCATGCGCGCTCGCCTCATTGCCATCCTGGGAATCGCCGCCACGTTTGCGGGCCTGCTTCTTCTCCACCTGCCTCTGCTCCGTCTGCCCTACTTCTGGGACGAGTCGGGGTATTACGTCCCGGCGGCGCTCGATTTCTACCGCTCCTGGTCGCTGGTTCCCCTGACCACGGAGGCTATTGGACACACTCCGCTGGTCATGGTCTATCTCGGGCTTGTTTGGCGCCTTTTCGGCTATTCCCCCTTGGTCACGCGCAGCGCCATGACCCTGCTCGCGGCGGGAACCGTGGCCGCACTCTACGCGTTAGGGCGCCGCGTGGCCAGCCGCGAAATCGCCGCTTGGAGCGCGCTGCTGCTTTCGGTATCGCCGCTCTTTTTTGCTCAAAGTACCCAAGCGCTTGTGGAAGTTGCCGTGGCGCTGTTCACCACCCTGGCGATTCTTTTCCTGCTGCGTGACCGGCTTTGGCTGTTCGCGCTGGCAGCTTCCCTGGCGTTTCTCAGCAAGGAAACCGCCGTCGTTTTGTTGCCGGTCGTCTGGCTCTGTGCGTGGCAAAGGGGTCGCGCGTCGGCCGGCAGCCGGCCCGCCGCTCGTATCTTACTAGCCGCCTGGGCGCCGCTGGTAGCCCCGCTGGTGACGGTGGGAGCCTGGATGCTTTACTACCACCACGCGACAGGATATTGGACGGGCAGTCCCGGGTATCTCAAATACAATTTATATTCCACCCTTTCGCCGGCGCGGGCAGTCTGGAGCCTGCTGCGACGCGTATATGAAGTCTTTCTCAGCGGATTTAATTGGCTGCTCACGGCGGGCGCCGCGGCAGGAGCCTGGTGGGGAAGGAAGCGTGATACGGGACACGCGAAGCGGGATACGGGAGACGGGAGACGGGACACGGGGAGCGGGCCTCAAGATTCGGGATTCGGGAACCAGGATTCGAGAATTCTGAACCGCGATACACAACTTCGGTCTCGAGTGCTCGGCGAATCCCAGAAAGTTGGTCCCGTGGCACGTGTCCCGTATCCCGTATCCCGTATCCCGTCTCCCGGCGCCGCATCCCTTCTCTGGCGGCCCTTCCTCTTCCTCACGGCGGGATTGACCATCGTGTATCTGCTCCTGTTGAGCCTGGCGGGTGGCGCCATCCTGCCGCGCTATCTCCTTCCCGCCCTGCCTTTATTTTATCTCGCCGTGGTTGGCTCGGTAATGAGCCTACCTCGCTTCCCGGCCCGGGCTGTACTGGCCGCGGCCGCAACCTGTTTCGTCTGGGCTTGGTTCATCAACCCACCCTATCCGTTTCCATTGGAGGACAACCTTGCCTACGCCGACTTCATCCGGCTGCACGAGCAGGCTGCGCATTTTCTTGAATCGCAGCCTGGCCATCCGCGGGTCCTGACCGCGTGGCCGGCGTCTGACGAGCTCATCAAGCCGGTGCTCGGCTACGTGGAGAGGCCGCTCGCGGTCGTTTTGGCACGGGGCTTTGCGCCGCAGGATTTCGAGGACGTTCCGGCCGATTCGTTTGACCTTCTCTATCTCTATTCTCGCCGATGGGAGCCCCCAGGCAATTGGGTGGTGAGGTTTCCCTTTTGGATGCGCGTGCAGGGCCGGTATTTCGATTATCGTCAGCAGGCGGCCGTGGAGGCGCTGGTGGCACGCTACCACCTGCGATTGCTGGCGCAAATGGATCGCCGTGGGCAATGGGTGCGAATCTATACCCGCCACTGATGGCCCACACACACAACGTCGCTGCCCGCGATGGCAGTTTGCCGCGCCCTTCGTCGCTGGAGGCGGACTGGCGCACGTCTTCGTGGTTCCCCGTGATCGCATGACCAGAGCCGCGGACCCCAAAAACGGGGGTCCGCACTACGAATCCTCCCCGTGGCACAGGCACTCTTGCCTGTCGCTTTGGGGCCGGGGGAGTGGCTGTGTCACCACGCGGTTTCCTGTAGCGACGCTACAATCGAACCTAGCGCGTTGCCTTAGCTCACGTTCAGCGTGAGGGAAACACTGTGCTGTAGGCTGGGCGATCCCGTGGTGCCTCCGGTGACGGTCACTGTGGACGTTCCGGCGGGAGTTCCGGGGTTACCATTGCCAGCGCCGCCTCCACCGCCACCACCTCCGCCGCAGGCGGCAACCGCCAGGGCCAGCACCGCAAGCGCCGCCGTCGCCAATCCCCACCGGAGCGTTCTGCCGAGCGGCCGCGTGCTCGCGGGCCTGAAACCAAAGGCCGCGAGGGTCAGCAAGCTCAGGAGCAGGAATATCGGCAGCCGCATATCCCTACCGGGCCCGAGCGGCGGCGCGCGCCGCGAATTCGGCGCAGTCGCGCTGGCAGCCGTGGTGGCAACCTTTACCGTAAGCGTCACCGACCCCGATGCGGCCGGCGCCGACGACGTAGGATTGACCGAACAAGCCGCCTCGGAAGGCGCTCCCTTGCAGGTGAAGTTGATGGATTGGCTCATGCCGCCAACCCCGCCGAGGTTGAGCGAGTACGTTGCCGTTTGACCAGGCGTGACCGTGGCTGACGATGAAGATCCCGTCGCTACGGCCAGCGTAAAGTCCTGACCCGTGCCGGAGAGCGCCACCGTCTGCGGGCTGCCCGGCGCATTGTCGGTAAATGAAAGCGTGCCGGTCGCCGCGCCTCCGGCGGTTGGCGTGAACGTGACCGCCACCGTACAGGCCCCTGCTGCCGCGACGGCAGTCGAGGTTGAGCAGGTCGTCCCGGAACTCGCGATGGCAAAGGGACCGGTCGCTCCGATGGCTGAGAACGTGAGGCTGGCGTTGCCGGTGTTGGTCAGTGTAACGGTCTGAGAGCCGCTCGTGTTGCCCACTAATTCCGCGGAGAAGGTCGGGGGGGATGACAGGCTCACCACCGGGCCCGTCCCCGTTCCGGTCAGCGAAACCGTCTGCGGACTGCCGTTGCCGTCATCGGTCACCGTAATCGCGCCGGTGAGGTTTCCGTTCACTTTGGGCGAAAAGGTCACCTTGATGGCGCAGTTCGCGCCGGCAGTGACACCGCTCCCACAGGTATTCGTCTGGGCGAAATCTCCGCTCACGGCAACGCTCGTGATGGCCAGCGGGCCGCTTCCGGTGTTCGTGAGGGTGAGCGTCTTGGCCGGGGAAGTTGTGCCGGTGGCCACGCTTCCGAACGCCAAGCTGGAAGGCGCGAGTTGCACGGTGGGGGCCGTCCCCGTTCCCGTCAGGAGAAGCGACTGCGGGCTTCCGGGCACACTGTCACTGAAAACCAACCAGCCCGTTCTGCTGCCACCAACGGTGGGAGTGAAAGTAACACTCGCCTGACAACTCGCAACCGGCGCGAGAGTGGAACCACAAGTGTTCGAAGCGGAGAAGTCACCTGTCGTCCCAATGCTCGAAAGGGCGATCGCAACGGGGCTGGGATTACTCATCAAGACGCTTTGCTCGGCACTGGGAACGGCAACCGGCAGATTGCCAAAGGTCAGACCTGAAGGGTAGAACGCGGCGACGGAGGAGTTAAGAAACACCGACACGGTGTTGTCATTGAAGTCAGCCAGGGCAAGATCGAGAACGCCATCACCATTGAAATCATTCGCAACCACGAAGCCCACATCGTTACTGACGTTTCCTGACTCGTATTCGATGTGGCTGCTGAAGGTGCCGTCGCCATTGCCGAGCAGGATCGTCACCACGTTGGTGCTTTGATTGGCGAAAGCGAGGTCAAGTTTGCCATCGCCGTTGAAGTCGCCCGCTACGCTTGATTCGGCGTCGAGGATGCTTGGAAGCTGAAAGCCGGAAGCCTGCTGGAAGCTTCCCATCCCATTCCCGAGCGCCACGGAGACGAGCGTGGAGCCGGTCACGATTGCGAGGTCGGGTTTACCGTCGCCATTGAAATCACCGATGGTGAGCAAGCTCTCGCCCGCCAGGATGGCAGAGTAAGGCATGAACGTGCCATCACCCTTGCCGAGTAGAATCGAAATGCCCGCATCAGTACTCACGGCAAGATCAAGGTTACCGTCACCATTGAAGTCCCCGGCCAAAACGTTGTGATAGGAAGGAGAGTTGACCGTTGGCCCAGTGGCGTACTGAACGGGTGCATTAAAGGTGCCGTCGCCTTTCCCCAGGAATATGGAAACACCGTTCGCGCCGTCGATGACTGCGGCTACGTCGAGCTTGCCATCTTTATTGAAGTCCCCCACTGCCAGCGAACCAACAACGGATGAAGTCGTTTGGCTAAGCGCGGTCTGAAAGGTGCCGTCTCCGTTCCCCAGCAGGGTCGAAAACCCCCAAGTGGAGGAAGTCGGCGGGGCGGATACGACTAAATCCAGGTGGCCGTCATTATTGAAATCGCCTGCCGCCATGGCGGTGGGATTCGTGGCGACCGGGCTGTCCAGATGAGCTTGGAACGTCCCATCCCCGTTGCCGAGAAGGACGGAGACGCTGGGGGGACTAGTGACGGAATCCACGGCAATGTCAGGCTTTCCATCGCCGTTGAAGTCACCTGTAACGGCCGAGTAGGGGTATTGTGGTACGGAGTAGGTCGAGCGCGAGGGCAAAAGAGTTTCACCCTGATTGATGAGCAAGGTAACGGAAAAATAGGTGGCTACGGAATCCCCTCCCAGCACAGCCAAGTCAGGCTTGCCGTCCCCGTTCATGTCCAGGGCAACGACGCCGGCTGGCAGAAGGCCCGCACTATAGAGCAATGCCGGAGTCTGAAAGGTTCCATCGCCATTCCCAAGCAGAATGGCCACGGCGTTATTGGGAGCTTCTGAATCGGCCAGGGCGAGGTCGAGCTTGCCGTCGCCGTTGAAGTCAGCCACTGCGATCGAGGTGGAGTCGAGACTGAGGAGAGGGCTTGTATACCCGACGGGACTGGCGAAAGTGCCATCGCCTGCTCCCAGCAGCACGGAAACCCCAGCGGTGGTGCCGCCCGTGGCGACCACCAAATCGAGCTTGCCGTCGCCGTTCAAGTCCGCAACAGCTAAGGCCTCGATGAGTCCCGTGATGGAGTAGTTCACAGGATTCGCAAACGTACCGTCACCGTTGTTGATGAGCACAGAAATCAAATTCGGCTGACCATCGGTATAGTTGGGCCCAGCGATCGCGATGTCGGGCTTGCCGTCGCCGTTGAAGTCGCCAATCCCGAGATAGGGTGCGACGGGAACCGAGTAGGTCACCGGGCTCTCGAAAGTGCCATCTCCGTTGCCAAGAAGAACTACCGCGGTCGCGCCCGTTCCGAAATTAGGACTTAGGAACACCAGGTCCATCTTGCCGTCCCCGTTGAAGTCGGCTGAGGCAGCCGCCGAATAAGTTCCGTTGGCATCGGATTGGTTCAGCGCGACAGGTGCCTGAAACGTGCCATCCCCGTTTCCAAGAAGGATGTTTGCTACCGGGAGATAGCCGTCGCTAACCGTAACGATGTCGAGCTTGCCGTCGCCGTTGAAGTCGCCCACCGTAAACCCGCTGGCCTGAACGGCATAGTCGACCCTTGCCGCGAAGGTTCCGTTCGACTTCCCCAAGAAAATGGAGATCACCTGCGCCCCTGCCGAGTTCGCGCCCAGCACCGCGAGGTCGGGAATGCCGTCGCCGTTGAAATCTGCGGTAACGAAGGGGACGTTACCGGTTGGTGGCGAGGTTGCCGTGAGGCTGGGCGCCGCATAGCTTGCGGTCCCGAACACGTAGGACTGAGCATGGGCTGCCGTGCTAGATAGCCCTAAACCGAAAGTGGCCAAAATGAATGCGACCAAAATGTTTTTTTGAAAGCTCCTCATGATTGACCCTCGCGAAGTCCTTGCGCAGTTTGCTGCGGGTGTCCGAACCCTGCGGTTTCTTGGGGCGTAACGCGGTCAAGCGTGCAAAACTCTTCAGGGCAGCGGTTCAGAGGTCCGAACAAGTTTAGCCATTAACAATCAGTATGATACATTTGTGATCATCACTCAGTCGCAAAATGATGCTGCGCAAATGTTTTATGCCTGCCGGAAGCCACTGTCAAGGGACATAAAGACTCTCCGCCACGAAACCCCGCCGGCGGCGGCGACGCCGGGGCGCAAGAATAAATCCTCCCGGCCGAGCATAAGTGGCCAATTCGCGCTGGGAGTTGTTCCGCGGTGGAGCCCAACTACAGCGGACACCGCGTTGCAGGGCGGCAGTTCCCGGTTCTTTTTCGCCGCCTGGGGCGGGCATCTTGTCCGATTCATACATGTCTAGTCCACGATTGCGCTTGACTAAAGTCATTACATAAATATATATTCATCGAGTGGATAGTAGTCTGTCGGTATGAAGAAGGACTTATGTCTGCCCCAAGCCAACCGCAATTATCGCCCGCACCCGAGCAGGAAGGGAACGCCGAGCACGACGTGAGCGCCGCGAGCGCTTCGGCGGGATCGACCCTAGAAGCCGAAGCTACCCCCGCCGTGCCCAATCTCCGCAAGGGCTTCATGAAAGACTCGCAGTTCGAAGTTCTCATGGGGATGGGGGAGGGAGAGTACTAGCAGATGATGGAGTCCCTGCTGAAGGACTTGCAAGTCGGTTTGGAGAGCCAGTTGGTCGAGCAGAAGGGCGAAACGTTCTGGCGGATGCGGCGCTCCCAGCGCATCCGTGACGGCCTGGCGCTCAAGAACATCGAAGTGCCGGGTAAGGACATGGCGGCGAGGGTGCGATCCTCCCAGGCCTTCGAAGCGATGGAACCCTTTGAGCGCCTCAACAAAGCGAGGTCACCTACGATGTAATAGAAAAAGAAGATACTTAGGCCTCGGGCCAAAGAAATCCCAAAAAATGTATGTATATGATACAAAAACATTTAGTTCGCTTCATCGGCGCGGGCGGAGGGAAAAAAGGGGAATTAAAAATGCAGGCTACTCCTACGATGTTATTGAAAACAAACGGAGGGAAAACGTCCGCCGGGGCTACTCCTACGATGTTCATGAAAACAGGCAGCTTATTTCTGTATACCTACGATATTCATGAAAATAAAGGTAGTTGTGCGCCGGGGTCGAC
>CAZCVY010000164.1:0-1671 GCA_964501985.1 uncultured Acidobacteriota bacterium
TCCAGCAGGGCTCAGGTCCCACGACCACAACCCTGACGAATGCCGCGACGGCGGGGGCAACCAACGTCACGGTTTCGGCGGTACCCACGTCGGCCACCGCCACCGCGCTCTCGATTGTCAACGCCGATGGTACGGTCAACATGGCCCCCACTGGCGCCTCGTCGTCGACGGCCACCGGCACGTTCAATGCCATACCGACAAGCGCGACTGCCCCCACGATCACGATCACGGAGGGTGCAGGCCCCACGACCACGACCCTGACGACGGGCGCGACAACGTCGTCCGCCACCGCCGCTTTCTCGACGGCAGGGACGACCAGCACCACGGCCAAGATCGTTAATGCGATCACTGGCGCCACTGGGGTGACCTTTACGGGGTCATCGGGTGGTGGCACCATAGCGGTATCGGTCGGCTTCCCGGGCACCGCGCCCGGTTCAAGCCTCACCATCGGCACCTCTCCCGGCACAACCTATACCTTCAGTAATAATACCTCCTGCGTGACAAGCGCTACCAATTGTATCTATGTCGAGAATTCTTTTGGTGGTGGCAACGCAACCAACTGGGCGCAGAATATCGAAGCAGCAATCAATGACATGCCGAGCGAGTGTGGCGCTACGAGTGGGGGCAAGTGCTTCGGTACCACTATCACCGCGGCAGCGGCGGGTGTTACGGCATCGATTGTTACCGCGGGGACGGTCACCGTGACCGTGAACTCCGGCACTCCGCTCTTTTATCTATCCGCGACCACTGGCGACCTGACTTTGACTCCGGACAATATCGGGAGCGGTACCATAAGCGCGGCCGTGAACGCGTGCAGCAGTCTGAATGCCGGCACCTTTGCCATCGGCGCCAGCGCTGACGCCTCAGCGACGAACCTCTACACCGCCATCATGAGTACTTCCTGCCAAATGACCACCCCGATCGGTGTTACCGCGACCAGTCCAGGCGCGGGCAGCTCGTTCACGATCACCGGCACGCAGCTTGGCTTTGCATCCTTCACGGCCGGCGGCACCGGGCTGACGTTGACCGCAGCGGGCGGAAACGCCACGGCCAACGGAACCACTGCTTGCACCGGCACCACCGGCACCTTTGCCCTGGCCGCTGCTAGCACTGTGCCCACCACCGCGCTCGAGATCGCGCAACTGAAAACCGCCCTGAGTGATTGCACCGGGACGGGGCTTACGGGAGGCACGGTAAGCGGCAGTTCGCTTCCTGTTACCCAGACGGCACTCGGGTATGACCCCAACTTCGCCGTGAATTCGAGTCAACCCGGCACGTTCTCGTGGGGCACCGCCTCTGCTGGGAGCAACGGGACGGCCAATGCTTGCACCACCCCCACCGCTGGCACGTTTCTCCTCGCCCCCTCCGGCATCCTGCCGACCACTTCGACCGTGGCCGCAGGACTGGCCGCCGCGGTCAACAACTGCACCAATTCGGGGGTTGGCGCTGGTACTGTAACCGCCAACGCTTTCACGGTTACCAACACTGTCCTTGGTTATTCGACCTTCGCCGGTTTGTCGGGTATCGTGACGGTGAGTGCAACGTCCGCAGGGAGCAACGGGACTACAGCGTGCACCGGCACCACCGGCACCTTTGCCCTGGCTGCCGCTACCAGTATCCCCACCACGGCGCTCGAGATCGCGCAACTGAAAACCGCCCTCGGCGATTGCA
>CAZCVY010000164.1:1771-15958 GCA_964501985.1 uncultured Acidobacteriota bacterium
CACGTTCTCGTGGGGTACTGTAAGTTATGGGAGCAACGGGACGGCAAATGCTTGCACCGGCGCCTCGCCTGTCGCTGGGACCTTTATCCTCGCCGCCCCCAGCACCTTACCGACCACCTCGACCGTGGCCTCAGAATTAACCACGGCCCTCGGTATGTGCGCTGGCACTACGGGTGTCGGCTTTAACAGTTTAAGTGCCAACACGTTCAACGTTGCTGACACCGTACTCGGTTATGCGACCTTCACCAGTCCGTCCGGTAACTTGACGCTAGGCGCAGGCTCGGCGGGGACCAACGGGTCCGACGTTTGCTCCACCACAGCCGGCGGCAACTTTGCCATCGGCAACTCTGGCGCCGTGCCCACCACCGCCCTCACGGCGTCAAACCTAAGAACTGCGATCAATGATTGCCCGACCGGTACTGGGGTTAGCGCCACCTACACAACGGGCAGTGCTTTTACGGCTACCGACACATCAATTCTCGGGAATGACACCAACTTCACGGTTAGTGGGGCTCAAGCTGGGGTCTTCGGGTGGACCGGCCCAACCTTGGGGAGTAACGGGTCAAATTCCTGCACAACCCCCGCCAGTGCCACCTTTGCGCTCGCCGGCTCCGGCATCATGCCCACCACCTCGACCATCGCGGCACAAATGGTCAGCCTGATCAATACCTCGTGTTCCGCCGCTGTCGGGGTTAGCGCCAGCGCTGCGAGTGCAAACACGTTCGTGGAGACCGACACCACGCTCGGCGCTGGATCCTACACGGGTTCTACGGACCTTACCTGGAGTGGCGTTACAACCGGGAGCAACGGCACAGGGCCAACTTGCACCACCGGCCCATCGCCCTACACAGCCAACTACGTTGTTGCTCAAACCGTCGCGACTTTGGCCCAGAACGCGGTGGCTGCGATTAATTCCTGCCCCACGAGTGCAGGGGTTGTTGCCACCTATACGACCGGCGGGGCATTCACGGTGGCCAACTCGACGTTTGGCTCTGCCACCGGGACGCTTTCGGTCGCCGATTCGAACGTCACCGGCATCTTCGGGTGGAGCGGCGTAACGGCAGGCGGCACGGGCTCGAACGCTTGCACGGGCAATACCACGGGTACCTATGCCTATAGCGGCACGCTCTCGACCCTGGCAACCAACCTTAGCACGGCAATCGGCGATTGCGGGTCACACACCACCACCGGCGTCACTGCCACCGCAGGCACCCCTGCCAACGGCATAACCCTCACCGCCGCAGCGGCGGGTAGTGGAGGCAACAGTATTAGTTTGGGTAATGCAAGCGGAGTCTTTACTTGGAGTGGCGCCGATCTAACCGGCGGGTCGGATGGTACGACTTCCGGTACGGCCTCCCCGCCGACGTTTGGCTACTGGTCCGTGAACAATTATTCCCAGCCGCAGACGGCCGCCAACCTTGCCACGGCCATCACCCAAAACACTACGACGAGCGGGGTCGTTTCCGCGGCTGCGAGCGGCGATACCGTTGTCGTCACCGCTCTCGTTAGCGGGTCGGCCGGTGATTATCCCGTCGGCGAGGCTAATTTTACGGCTTTCACCTGGAATCCCTCACCAGACCTTGGCGGAGCCGGCGGATCCAACGCGGTTGGTGCGGGGCAGTACCCTTCGAAATACTCGTTCAGCGACTCGAGCGAAGGCCTCTGCGCCGATCAGACTACCCCGGACTATGTTGTCTACAACACGGGAGTGGCGGGAGGATCAACACAAGCGAACATCATCGCCTACGACAACATCTATACGGGATGCCCCACCACGTCGGTGCCGGTGCCCAATGTCTACTGGTCTTACCACACCGGGCCCGGTTCCGTGGTGACCTCCTCGATCCTCTCCCTGGATGGCACCAAGGTGGCGTTCATTGAGAGCCCCGCTGGCGGCGCCGCCATTCTGCGAGTTTTAGAGTGGACTCCCGGCGAAGGCACGGATTTCGGTAGCCCCGTGTCCCCTGACAATTCGTATACGAACAGTTATGCCGGAGCGGGTGGCAACACTGCATGGAGTGGGGTCAGCACTAACTGTCCCACGACGGCCTCTTGCATGATCAGTGTGCCATTTCAAGACGGCAATAATGACAAGGTCTCATCGCCGTGGTATGACTACGGGACCGACACGCTTTGGGTGGGCGACAGCTCCGGCCTTCTCCACGAGTTCACGGGGGTTTTCCTCGGGACTCCCGCAGAAATGACGAATGCCGCCGGCAGTTGCGGCACCCCCTGCGTGTGGCCGATTACAGTAGCTGCTGGAGAAGCCCTCACCAGTCCCGTTTTTGATGCCAATAGCTTGCTCACGTTTGTTGGCGCCGCCGGGGGATATATTTATTCCGTCACGAACACCAACAATGCTGATACCGTCACAACATCATCCCATTTGGGATTCGCGGCTGCGGATATGGCAGACGCCCCACTCGTCGACCCCACTGCGGGTACCCATGGGGAAGTGTACGCCTTCGTGGGAAGGAACAGTACGGGTAGTAGTGCCGCAATCTATCAATGCGGGGAGACCGCCCTCACCGCCTGCGCGACCGAAGGGATCGGGACTGCTGAAGCCACCGCGGGCACGGTTCCGGTCTACGATGGTACCTTTGACAACTCTTACTACAACTCGGCCAACCCGAACTCACCCACGGGGGTCATCTGGGTCTGCGGTCGCCCCGGCGGAGCTCCAGAGTTGTGGGGAGTGCCGATCAACAATAATGTTATGGGCACAGGTAGCCTCTACGGTCCCGTCAGCAGCAGCACCACGACAGCATGCTCTCCCGTCACCGAGGTTTATACTGGTGTAGACGACTACGTGTTTGTTGCCCCGCAAACACAGGCGTCGACCGGAACACCGTACGAGTCTTGTGTGGACAGTGAGGGTTGCGTAGTACTCTTCCAGGTCGACGTGGGGGGCAGTGCTATTTCGGCGGAATATGTCACTTCGCAAGCATGGCCGGGCAGTGGCATCAGCGGAATGGTTATTGACACGCTCAACACAACTGGCGAAGCAGGAACCGGAACGAATAACGTTTACTTTGGAGTTCTGGGCACGTCGAGCACGCCCTGCGGAGGTAACGGTACTGCGGGATTGGGTACCGGTGGGTGCGCCATACAGGGCTTGACAGGAGCCGCGTCCCCATAGTTTGGTCCACGCTGCCTACTTCGTCACGGTCGCTGAAGTGGAACCATGGTTACGGCCGGAGGCCCCCTGTGGAGTGCGGTAGCAGCAGCTACCGCACTCCCAAATGGCCTCAGCGGCGAGTGCATTTAATTGTCACGCAGCAGCTTGGGAATGTGATAGAGTTTTACCTAATGATGGTCGAGAAGAGGCCGGTAGGTCGTAGGGCAGGTGGGCTGTAGTGAGCACCGTAGCGATAAGAGTGGTTTTGGGTGCATGTCATGGCGCTCGGTGCCATGACCCATCACGGACAAGCTGTCCGTGCCACAGTTAGGGAAGCAGGTTAGCACTGCCGGAATCAAGAAACGACCTGTTTCTCGTTGCAAATCGTTCCCGATTCGGAGGATATCAGCATGAGGCAGCGAGAAGAGACGGATCGGCACGCCAGTCCCTCGGAGGCGCGGCAGGTTGCGCGAAAACCCTACCAGAAGCCGGCGGTGCGCTTCGAGCGGGTTTTTGAAACCAGCGCGCTCGTCTGTGGCAAGATCAGTGGTACCCAGTCAAGTTGCGTGAAACAGCACAAAACATCATGAGCGACGCTGCCGAATTCGCAACTCGGCGCTGGGGCTTGGGGGCTGGGGAAAAAGCCGCAATCCGCTGCTCCGGACCACGATTGTCCAGTCCTCAGCATGCGGCCATCGCTTCCGAGCACTTGGCTGTCCACCAGGGAATTTCAACAGAATCTACTACCGAGCACCCAATACCTCTTCGAGATGCGCTCGGTTGTGAGTTGGCGACGGAAACCCTCCGATCGTTCGGGCAACTGCGGCTGCGAGTTAACGGTGCAAGTATGCTGCCCGCGGTGTGGCCCGGCGACATCTTGACGGTAATCCGCGACACTGCCGCGCAAGCGCTTCCCGGTGACATTGTGTTGTTCGGCCGCGAGGGCAGGTTGGTAGCCCACCGGGTGGTGGAAGTCCGGAAACCCCAGTCCGAGGTCCGAGGTCCGGAGTCCGAATTCAGAAATCAGGAGGCAGGATCTAGGATTTGGGATTCAGGATTGAGGAGCCGGAAGTCAGGAGCAAGCGAGAGTCGCCAAGCGCCAATCGAAAATCGAAAATCGAAAATCGAAAATGCCGTATCCGATATCTCGTGCCCCGTGTCCCGCGCGGAACTCATCACCCGCGGCGATAGCGTGGAGGGCAATGACCCTCCGATTTCCGCTCACGAACTGCTGGGGCGTGTCGTCTCGCTGCAGCGGGGCTCGCGGACCGTGGTTCCAAACTATTCTTTGGCCAGCCGACTGGCCTCGTGGATTCTCCGTCACTCGGACCTTGCCACGAGGGGGGTCTTGAAAATTCGGGCCGCGGGATTCGGGATACGGGGCACCGGGCGGAAGGGTTGGGGATTGGGAGTTGGGTCCTAGGGAGACGAGATTCGCAGAGAGCATTGCGCGCTAACATTGAGCGCGCCAGATCGACGGCGGAAGGACGCACGGATCAGAGCAGCGCAGCTCGAAACAGTTCCTTTCTTTTGTCAGGGCTTCGAGTGCAGTTTCATTGAAGATTCACGGTAATCCGCCGATGAGAGGGTGGAGAGGCTCGCATTGAGAGTGCCCAAGAAGGAAGGCGTAGCGAGACAACGGTGATGGTGATATACGAGAGAGTGGTTCTTCCTTCCCAAACCCCGATTCCCGTATCCCGATCTCTTTATCATGCTTTCGCCCACATTGATTGCCACTCACGACGTTACCATCGACATCGGCGGAATACCGATCCTCGTCCGTACTGAGAATGCGGATTTCGCGAGATTGCTCGCGGACCGTTACGGCGAATTTGTAGCCATCGGTGCACCTGCTGCCGCTGTGGAACTTGAGATCAGGCTGATAGAAAACCAGGGGCGAGGGGTTAGGGATTCGGGGTCAGGGGTCGGGGACCCGGGGGCAGGCGGCCTGAGTGTGGAATCAGAATCCCTAATCCCTAATCCCCAACCCCTCACCCCTGATCCCGACGCCGACGTTTCCGTGCGCCGGGAGACTGGACGCTGGGTGATGGAGCGGGGCGACTTCCGCGCGGAATGGGACCCGGAAACTCGCCGCGGTTGGGTGCGCCAAACCGCTAACCCCTATTCGATTGATGGGGTGCTGCGCATCCTGCATTCCCTCATTCTGGCGCGCGAAGGGGGCTTGCTGGTGCATGCGGCAAGCGCCGTGCGCAACGGCCGGGCGTTCGTGTTTGCCGGAGTTTCCGGCACGGGAAAAACCACCATCTCGCGGCTGGCCCCACCCGATGTGACGCTGCTCACCGATGAAATCACTTATTTACGGGATACGGGATACGGGGTACGGGACACGGGGTACGGGACACGGGATACGGGGGAGCGGACACCGGATTCAAGTCCCGAGCTTGCCGCAAGTCTCGCCGCTGGGCTGGAGAGATCCCAATCGCCAGTCGCCAATGAAATCGCAAATGGAGAATCCCAAACGCCGAAACCCGAACCACGTATCCCGTACGCCGCATCCCGTGTCCCGTACCCCGTGTCCCGTACCCCGTATCCCGTATCCCGTGTCCCGGCCTTTCAGGCCTTCGGCACTCCCTTTGCCGGTGAGTTGGCTCGCATCGGTGAGAAAACCCGAGCGCCACTCGACACGCTGTTGCTCTTGCAGCAAGGCCCGGAGAATAGGATTGAGGCCGTGAGCGAGGGGCAGGCGGCGCGAGAATTGATGCGGCACGTGCTCTTCTTCGCCCACGACGCGGAACTGGTTGGGATGGTTTTCGAGACAGTCTGCGATTTCGTGCGGTGCGTCCCAGTCCGCCGACTGGTATTTACCAAGGACGCGGGCGTGTGGGATTTGATAAGATAGGGGTTAGGGAATAGTTGTTAGGGATTCGGGATTAGGGGCCAGCTTGGCGTTAGAGATTAGGGATTAGAGACGGAGCTGCGTGACTCCTAGTTTCGACTTTCGATTTTCCAGGTTCTCGTTTCCGTTTCCGGGAGTTGCACGAATGAGTCCGCTCTACGTTGCCCGCAGCCGGGAAATCGCCGCTCGTGAGTTAGACGGCGAGATGATGATCATGTCGGCCCGCGACTCGACGCTGTTCAACTTGAATGAGCTGGGCACACTGATCTGGCGAGCGGCTGACGGCACGACATCGCTTGAGGACATCGTCACCGAGCGGGTGTGCCTGGAGTACGACGTCGATCGCGCCGAAGCCTTCAAGGACGCGGAATCCTTCGTCCGGGAGTTGGCTGAACACGGAATTTTGCTTCTTTCCGATCAGCCCATCGCCGCGCCAGCAGCGGCATCCAAGGAGCCCAGATGAGCTCTCTGATGCAGGAGATGAACGAGCGGGCCCTCAAGGCGGGCGTGCCGTTGGGCGTGCAGATGGACGTGACCTACCGCTGCCACGAACGCTGCGTTCATTGCTATCTTGACCACGATGATCACGGGGAGATGAGCGCCGCCGAGATCATGGACGTGCTCGATCAACTGGCCGAAGCAGGCGTCTTCTTCCTTACTTTCAGCGGCGGCGAAGTCTTTATGCGCAAGGACTTCTTCTGCATCCTCGAATACGCCCGCTCTCTGCTCTTCTGCGTCAAGGTAAAGACCACCGCTTTCATGGTCCGCGAGAAAGAGGCGGAGCGGCTGAGTGATCTGGGCCTGGACTCCGTGCAAGTCAGCATCTACTCTCACCGGCCGGAAGTACACGACGCCATCACCAAGCTTCCGGGCTCGCTCAAGCGGTCGGTCGCGGGGATCCGGTTGCTGCGTGAGCGCGGGGTGAAAGTGATCATCGCCAACGTGCTGATGCGGCAAAACATGCGAGACTACCCCGGCGTGGTGGCGCTGTCGAAAGAGTTAGGAGCCACCTACACGATCGACCCCACCATCACTCCCATGATGGACGGCGACCGTTCCATCCTGAGCCTTGGAATCAACCATCTGGAACTGCGTGAGGTGTTCAGGACTTCCGAGCTGATTGGCAACGTAGAGGATTTCTGCGCTTCTCCGCCCGCCGTGAACGAAGATGACCGCGACGGCCTGCCGTGCAGCGCCAGCCATACCTTCTGCTACGTTTCACCCTATGGCGACGTGTTCCCCTGTGTACAATTCCCGCTACCCACGGGGAACCTGCGGTCGCAAAGGTTCATTGACATTTGGAAATACTCGCCGCAAATGAACGACGTGCGGTCCATCCACGGACGCGATCTACCCACCTGCTCGAGCTGCTCCCACCTGGGCACCTGCACGCGCTGCCCTGGACTGGCCTACATGGAAGGAAACATGCGTGGGCCATCCTCCCAGGACTGCGAGAAGTCGTTTGCCCGCACCGGGATTCCCTCCGCCAACATGCTGGCCAAAGCCGCCGACGGCACGCGTTACTCGGGCGGCCAAGGCCTCGTACAGATCAGCGGATTGCAGCCCGCCTCCCCTGCCTTCCAGTTCGTCAAATAACGCCCCACTTCCGCGAAGCCAGCAAGGACAATTCTATTCCCGCCGCCAAGGCACTGAGCCGCGGCGCAAATGCCCCTGGTTTCTTACTTTCCGCGACTCCTCATACCTTTGGTGAAATGCTCCGTTCTGGCGGTCCACATACGCCGTCGCGGATCATTTTTTTGAAAAATGAACCGACTGCCGCAAGCGCCCAAGGCCCGCGGTCAAAAAAAGCCAGGACCATTTGCAAGTCAGGCGCAGTGGCCGCAGCAGAAAGTAGAGGAAATCCAGTGAATCGGGGAGGTGGAAAAACATCTGGTCGGCTTGTCTCGCGACAAAGAACATCTCGGCGAACCATCGCAATCTTTCCGAGGGCGACTTCAGAAGCTTGGGGTAGAAGAGCGGCGTGTCCCACGCTTCCGAGCGGTCGAGCGAATTCGGAAAGAGCTTGACTCCGGCGGGAAGTGTAGGGTTAGAAAAGTTGGCAGGCGTCGGTGTGCCGAAGAGTGCAGAGCACACTGCAAGCGTTGATCCCACCACCAAATCAAGATCAAACTTCCGGGCCTTTTCTTGCACGCATTCCCAATCGATGGGCGCCGATCCACAGAGATCTTGAATATCCGCGACCCACTTGAGAGATTGCCACCGGTGGTTGGCGGCGTGGCCAGCCAGGTAAAGGAATTCCCATTCCGGTGTCAGGCTGAAGGCATGGGCGCCGAAAAAGTCTCGTGGACGAGCGTGAGTCCACAGATCCTGCATGGCTTCCGCGTCCTTGGACGAGTGCTGGAGAAGCGTCCAATGAAGCTCCAAAAAGTATGAAACGCCCCCTTTCTGTGATAGCAGAGGGCAATCGGCGCTGGCGTGGAATTGATGGTCGAGAAAGAAATCCTCCGCAAATGGACTTGTGTAGCCCCCGTCGATAAGCAGTCGGCGGGTGCGGAGGACTTCGCTCGCGGGAACCAGAATATCGATATCAGAACAGAAGCGAAAGGCGGGATCGCCATAGAGCGACTGTGCCAGCGCGACGCCCTTCAGCGGGAGAACACGAATGCCGGCCTCGCCGAGGAGTTGAAGCAAACGTGTCAACTCGGAGACAAAGAGCATATTTCGAACGGCGTTGAGGCGGAAATCAGCCTTTAGCTTGGTTCGCACGTCGCTCGGGACTCCCGGAAACTCGAGAGTCCGGAGGCTTCTATAAATCAGAGGGACGACTTGATGCTCTTCGGCTCGCTGCAGTAGGGCGGCCCAGCGGAGGGGAACATTGAGCAATTCCAACGCCCGTGCCCTCACCTCGGGAGTGAGTTGCCCGCGGGCGAGCAGAAGGCAGAGTTGATCTTCGGGTGTGAGGTCTTGCGGCATGGCGACTCAGAAACGACCGGGCGATATTGCCATCAAATGCGGTAGCAAACGAATCAAGCGACTACCCTTTCTCAATGCCAATGTAACACAAACCCGCGGTGTGCCAGAACCACGCCATCTGCCCAGCCCACTGTCCAAGGCACAAGACGATTCCGCTGTCCTACCCCTACAGAGGTAATGCACCCATTCCAGTACCCCCGTACTCTTGGCAAAGCGTTGAGTGGCCGATAGAGTGGTGACCGACAAAAAGGCGGTACCACGTAACCGCCAGGCGGGCGTCAGGACCCCCGGCAGGCATTTACCATCTGGCGGCGACCAACCTTGCCGGGCCAAGCTTCCACCAGAGGGTGATTTCGGCGTGAGGTTGGACGTGTGCGAGCGGTTGTTGGTCCGCGGAGAGAATTCTAAACATGCTGGGCACGTTAGGAAAGGGTAGACAAATATAATCGCCGGGTGACGGGGCGTCACGGAATTCGCAGCCCTCTCTTTCCGGCTTGGTGGTGCGCTGGCTATGAAAGAAAAAGATCTCATACGCGTTTGCTTCTGCACTCCCGAAGCGGATTTTGGCGAAGTTCTGGGCCGAGCTTTGGGCCCGGAATTCGCCGTCACACCCGACGGGTGCGAAAATCCCGATCTCCCTCAGGTCGAGGAAGACGGCTACGATTGCGTCCTGCTCGACATGCGCGATCTTCCCGCCGGCGGCGAGGCCGAAGCCGGGTTGCAGCATTTAGGGAAGTTCCGGCGTACGGAGTCGGCGCCTCCCATCGTGGTTCTGGCGGTTGACGAGAATGGCGCCTTCTTGCGACAACTCGTGGAGGCGGGGGCGTACGATGTCCTGGCCAGCCCTCCGGATATTCAAGAACTGCGCTGGGTGTTGCGGCGCGCCCATCGCCTGCACCGGGTGGAAATGGAGTTGCGCGAACTGCGCTCGGCACAATCGCTGGCGGACCGGCTGGACGACCTCATCGGCTTCACCGAGAACATGCAGGAAGTATTCGCCATGGCGCGCAAGGTGGCGGCGTGCGACGTGAACGTGTTGATTACGGGAGAGACGGGCACCGGGAAGAGCATCTTGGGACGCGCGCTGCATCGGCTCAGCCCCCGCAATGGCGGGCCGTTTGTGGCGTTTTCCTGCGCCAATCTGCCGGAGCACCTGGTGGAGGACGAACTGTTCGGCCACGAAAAGGGCGCCTTTACGGGAGCCTTGACGCAGCGGCACGGGCGGTTTGAAGCCGCGCATGGGGGAACTCTGTTTCTGGATGAGATCGGCGATTTGCCTCTGGGATTGCAGGCCAAGTTGCTGCGCGTGCTTCAGGACCGCACGTTCGAGCGCCTGGGGAGCAACACCCCGCTGACGGTGGACGTGCGCCTGGTCTGCGCCACGCATCAGAATCTCGAGCAGATGGTCCAGGACCAAAAATTCCGCGAGGACCTCTACTACCGCCTGAACGTGATCCAATTACACCTTCCACCCTTGCGCGAACGGAGCGGCGGCATCATTATGCTCGCTCATCACCTGCTGCAGCAGGTCAGCCGGGAATTCAACCGGAACGTGACGCGCTTCTCGCGCTTGGCGATTGAAGCTATCGATGAGTATGCCTGGCCAGGGAACGTTCGGGAATTAGAGAATGTGATTCGACGCGCGGTGGTTCTGGCGGAAGGGCAGACGATTGAAGTTTGGCACTTGCCGGCCAAGATGCGCGAAGGCCTCGACCAAGCCCAGGCTGTGCGGTCCTACGAAGATGAATTGCGCGATTTCAAGCGCCGCTTGGTGATCCGGACCCTGCAAAAGTGCGAAGGGAATAAGGCCGAGGCAGCCCGCGTCCTGGGTGTGGCGCGCGGCTATTTGCATCGCTTGATCCACGACCTGAAGATCCAATCGGAAGAGACAGCCCTGGAAGTCACCCCGGCAGAAGAGCCGGAGTCGAATGTCGTGATGTAGCCCCGGATTCGAGCGACGAGGTTTCGGTTGAGTTTACTGATCCATAAAGGCCTGCTCAACGCCGGGAGAAGCCTCCAACCGCGGTTCCTACCTATCGAAATAAGCTCACCAGGCGAAACAAACGAGAAAGTACCCCCATATTGAGATGAACACTAATGGCGGGGACATTTTGTCCTTCCTGCAGAGTTCATATGTATTATGGAAACTCCGTGATAGAATTGGTGGCCGTACGGAGAGTGTTTACCGCCATGCTTCGCGGTACGGTGATGGGCTTGTTGTAAGTGCTGATCTTGAGGGGGCGTTGACTCTTGGCCATGTTTAGCTCTCTGGACCCGTCTAATCTTGGCCGCCAGCGAACCGGTGTTGCATTTGTCTGTGGCTTGCTCGCCGAATCGCTGGTGATTGGCGCGGTAATTTTTCTCGGCCTCATGTTTCCTGATGAGTTACCCCTTGCCTATCGGCAGTACGCCGTGGCTTTGCTTTCGCCTCTGAACCAGCCCAACCCTATCCCAAAGCCTCCGCCCAAGGTCGTCCGGGTTGTTGTTCCGAAGGTAGAGATTCCAGAGACTCCGCATATCACTGCTCCCCCTGTCGCGGAGCTTGCGGCGCCCAAAATCCGACCCGCGAATCCGCCGGCGAGTGTCAGTATTCCCGAACCTCCCGTGCCGCCTCCGCCTGCTGCCCAGCCCCCTTCACCCCCGAAGACGCAAATTGCTGTAAATACGGGACTTTTTGGTGGAGCACCGGAACCGGTTACGACGAAACGTCCCGCAAGCGAGGTGCAGACGGGCGGATTTGGGAGCCCGGAAGGACTGCCTGGCCGCGCGCAAGGGGACAGTTCCGGCAACGTCCCAAAGTTGGGAGCCTTTGGGCTTCCTGACGGTCCTGGAACAGGAAATGGAACGGGGGGCCGCCACGGCACTCCGGGCGTGGTTGCCAGCGCTGGATTCGGCAGTGGTGTTGCCGGTCCGGGAGTTGGCACTGGAAGCGGGCCGAAGGTGACAACGGGGGGATTCACAACCGCCGCTCCCCCGGACCCAACTCCTTCCCCAAAGCCTCTTGTGGCGCCAGCCACGGTCTTCCAACCTGTTGAGGTCGTTTCCAAGCCCACCCCTGTCTACACGGAGGAGGCTCGACACCTGGGCGTTCAGGGCGAGGTCGAGCTTTCCGTGGTGTTCCAGGCGAGCGGTGCGATCAAGGTGGTCGGCGTGGTCAAATCGCTCGGACATGGGCTCGACCAGGCGGCGGAGCAGGCTGCCGCGCAGATTCGATTCAAACCAGCCCAGCGCGATGGCAAGCCGGTGGACTTCCCTGCGACCTTGCGCATTCAGTTCCGGCTGGCGGACCAATCCAGTTAGTCGCGAGGAAAGACATGTTGAATCTCCGCATCGGACGCCGCACTTGTTTGTTTCTGGCAATTGTCTTCGCCTCCCCGATGCTTCTGCCCTTGGCGGCGCGCGATAAATCCAAGCCCCTTAAAACTGAGGAAGAAGCACCGGAGGCTAGGGAAATCACCGACATCATTAATCACATCATCGCCGACGAGTGGCAGGTTCATGCGCGCCTGGTGGAATACTCCCCTCGCATCGAGACTTACCTTCAGTATTATAAGCTGGATCAAGAACTCGGCGATGTCGTCACCAACGATGATTACTTCTTGGGCCGGCTGAAGTTCAGCGACAAGGTTGATAATAAGGCGATGGAAGCGTCTTTCATTCCCGATTCCACCGCAGAGTGGCTGCGGCACCGCCCCGAGATGCTCCGGCCGCATATGCAGTTGGACCAATTCGCGGTGGAAGCCCTGTCGGTGGATGAGAATAATTTTGATCGGAAGCATTACACCTTCGAGCCTGTCCGCTGGGAGTACTTAGGTGATATCCGCTGCTTGGCCATCGACGTCCATCCCCGCGACCCCAAGGCCCAGGGAGTTTTTGAGGGCCGCATTTGGGTGGAGGATCACGACTACGCGATCGTGCGCTTGAACGGCACCCGAATCAATCCTCCCCGTTGGGATTTTTACGTTCACTTCGACTGCTGGCGCGAGAACCTTCAACCCGGAGTCTGGCTCCCCGTATACATCTACAGCCAGGAAACGGATCGAGGCAAGCGACTCCATTACAAGGCGGAAACGCGGCTATGGGGCTACGACCTCAGCGCCCACCATCAGCAGACGGAGTGGACGAATATCCTGGTCGAAGCTTCCGCGCCGGTTCGCGATAGCAGTGAAGTGGCATCGGACCTCTCGCCGGTCGAAAGCGCCCGGCAGGTGACCATGGACGCCGAGCGCAATCTGCTCGACCGCTTGGAACGGGCGCGGCTGGTTTCGCCTCCCGGGCCCGTTGATCGGGTGCTGGAAACGGTCGTCAACAACCTGGTGGCAACCAATCATCTCGAGAATTTGCCTCCCATCCACTGCCGCGTCATGTTGACCTCGACTTTGGAATCGTTCAGCTTGGCCTACACGATTGTGCTCAGCCGGGGTCTTATCGATGTCCTGCCCGACGAGCCGAGCCTGGCCATGGTCCTCGCCCATGAACTCGCGCACATCGTATTGGGACAAAAGCTCGATCTGAAGTACGCGTTTAACGACCGCATGCAGATTTCCGATGAGCAATTGCTTGCCCGGCTGGACATCGCCAAGAATCGCAGAGACGAAGCGGAAGCCGACACCAAGGGAATCGAGCTCCTCAAGAATTCACCCTACAAAGACAAACTGGGCCAGGCGGGCCTGTTTTTGCGGGCGGCCGCTGACGTCGCTCCCAACGTTCCCCTCCTTTTCGGTGCGCACCTGGGCAACGGGTTAACGGAAGGGAATAGCCGAATGCTTCGCATGGAGGCCCTGATCGCCGCGAGTGCTGCTCCTCCGCTGAGCCTCAAGAGCGTTGACCAGATTTCAGCGCTGCCCCTGGGTTCACGCGTGCAAGTGAGCGCGTGGGATGGTTCCATTGCCTTCACCACACGCAAGGCAGTCCCGCTTGTTGATGCTACGGAGAAGCTGCCCTTCCGGGTTACGCCGGTGATCCCCTACCTACGGTTGTATGCGCCAACGCCCAAGTCTGAAGCGTCTGCGCAAAAACAATAAAACAACCCTGCGTCTGGTTGCTGAATTTACGGAGATATTCGATCCCGCCGTGAACGGCGGATTATGGCGAGAAGATGGTAAGTGGTGAGAAGAGGGTAAGTAGTGAGAAGTGCCCGCCGGTGGAAGGTTTGGACCTAAACGAAAGGTGACAGAAGCTAGTTGAAGGGGTACCGCTCGGGTGTGCGGAGCTTTAGAGTGCGGCAGCTTGCTGCCGCTTTCCTCCCCGCGAGGTTGCTCGCGGGATTTCGCAACCG
>CAZCVY010000165.1:0-15956 GCA_964501985.1 uncultured Acidobacteriota bacterium
AGTCGGCCATCCAGGAGGCGCTTGCGCTCAATCCCAAGGATCCTTACATTCAGTCACTCGCGGGAAAGATCGCTTATCTTGGGAAGGACTATCCGTCGGCGGTCGAGCACCTTCACACCGCTCTCGAGATCTGGCCGGATATGGTGGAGGCACACGAGAGGCTGAGTGCCACTTATCGCGCCCTCGGCGACAAGGACAAATCAGTGGCGGAAATGGACGCGGTTTCCCGCATCAAGCAGGAACACCCGGGCTACCAAACACCGCCCTTCCCCGCCAACGATCTGCTGTTTACCGTGGAAACACCAGGCTCCCCACACTGAGCGAGCATTATCGGCGACGGGCGGACGAGCCCGCGAATTCCCCGCAGGAGACTGCTCGAGAAAATGACGCCCTAAGTCACTCGACGCTATGGCGTCCCTGGCGGAGGCAGGTTCGCGGCCGCGTCGTCGATCACCAGGACCCAATCGTTGGCGTCGGGTGGGGTAAAGTTCCGCGTCCCGGAGTTCGCATAACTCCCAATGAAGGTCGCGGCCCCCGAGGACGGATTAAACCACCAGCACGTCGCGAGATTGCTACCGCTCGAGATTTTGGACATGTCCAGCGTTAGCGTAGCCGCGTTGCCGTTGGGGATGTAAGCGATGACGGTCCGGCCGTCCGAGGTTCGCGCCGCGGAACTGAGGTTCGCCCCCGAACCGTAGCCCGCGGTCACCACCTCGTGGTTAAAGTCGGCGGTGAGCTTCCAGTGCTCGCGGCTGCGAAAGAGCTGGCCCAACCGCTGCTGATCGAAGGACGCGATGTTTTCCATGTTGTCCTTCCACGGGAGCCCGCGCATACAGCATTCCGAACCGAAGGGAAACACTCCCGAACTGCCAAAGAGCCTTCCTAGCCGGGCGCCGCCCAGGACCTCTGTGTAGCCTTCCTGCCGAAGTTGTTGATTGTTATAGGGAGTTCCCGTCTGCGGCTCATATTCGTAGGCGTCCTCCATGCTGAAGTAGGGAACGAAGGGAGTCGCCCCGGTTTCCGTGGCGTTCTGAGCGACGATTTGCTCGATTTCGTTGGCGAAGACGCGGTCGGGCGCTCCTTTCGGATAAATTGTCCCCAAGGTGAGCCAGCCAGCCGGATTGCTGGCACTATAGGTGTAGCGCGACCAGTAAGTGGTGCTCGCCTCACCCCAAACGCCGTTGGTCGCCTCAACGGCCATCAAGTGGCGAGTGTCCTCGGACAAAATGCCCTTGGCAATGTCGGTCACCTTGTCTGCGAGGCCCCTGCCACACAGCTTCACGTTGGCGTCCCCCCCTTGCAGCCAAATGATGTTGGCATAAGACTTGTATCGTTTCCCGAGGAAAGCTCCATAGGCAATCATCGTCGCATCGGAAGCTTTCGCCATATCGGAAGCGTACGGGATATCGCAATGGTCAAACGATGAGGTAAATGCCGTCCCGGCCAGAACCGTAATGCCGTGAGCCGCGGCCCTTTGAAGCACATCGTCAACGTGAGCCCAGTAAGCGGTGGCATTGCTCATCCCGGTAAAGGCTGTCCCGCCATTCCAAGGGTTGTTGCCGAAGCTATCGTTCTCGGTTATTCCGAGATTGTCCCGTCCCTTGCCGTGATTGTTGGGGTCCACGATACCCACCCAGATTAGATTCATGCCCTTCGCCTGCCGGTCGGCAAGATAGGTCTCTACATCGGCATCGGAAGTCAACTGGACGGTCAGATCGTACGCGGTGTCCCCAGTAATGAAGACCGGCTGGTTCGTGAAGGTATTGATCAAATGAGTCCGGTCGGCGCTCAGGGCCATAAACTGGCCCGCGCCGGTTAGATGGACTGCCTGCGGGCTACTTCCACCGGCTTCGCCGACCAGCAGTGACGCGGGGAAGTAGACAGTGAGGCCCAGAGCAAATAGGGTACTGCAAATGTAAATGGAGGGGCGCTTCATCATTTACGGATCCTCCTGATGAACATCGCGGCGTTCTTTCCCAGGACGCCAACTCCTTGAGGCGAATGACTTGCACCTCTTGGGAGGTTATGGAGCTGGTCCAAATCTACGGGTTGTTCCCGGGGGGCGGGCGCTTCAGCGATCCGTCGTCCAACACCAGAACCCAATCGCCTTCCGCGGGTGGAGTAAATTCTTGCATGCCGTTGGTCGGGAGGCTGCCCGCCATGGTGGATTGACCGGTGCGGGGATCGAACCACCAACCCTGCGCGTTGGCGCCGGACAACTTGCTCATATCCACCGTGATCGTTCGTCTGGTGGGCAGGTAAGCAATAACCGTACTCCCGTCGGTTGTGCGGCCCGCCGCCAGATAGTCGGTTCCTTCAAATTCGCCGAGACCCCCGGTGACCACTTCGTGCTTTTGATCCGGAATTAGGTCATACCAGGAGCGCGAGCGAAAGAGTCTTCCCCAATGCGTCATGCTCACCGATCCGGGAAGATCCATGGCCTGCTGCCAGGTCCCCTTGAACGGATAGAGAGTCGGGCCGTTATAGTGCCAGATGGGATTGTTGCCAAAGACGTGACCGAAACCGCCACACAGGACGGACCAATAAGCTTGCCGTCGAATCTGCACCTCCGAGGAATTGTGTTCACCTTCATAGCACGATTCGATCAGGAACGTGGGCAAGATCGGTTGGTGGTTGTAATCTGAGAATAGCCTCTGGTGAACCGCGTCGCAGTTATAGCTGGAATTAATTTCGAGCCACCCTCCAGCCCCGTACTGCTCGGGCGTGGAAGGTACCGAATTTCCATGCGCGGTGAATAGGTGGCGATGGTCGAACTCGCGGATTCCCAAAGCGATCAAGTCCACTCTCTCCAGGGCCGTCTCCGGCTTTCGGTCGCCACCCATCACCCAAATAATGTTGTCCACATCCTTGTAGCGTTTTCCCAGGTAACGACCGTAGGCAAGACACTTTTCCGGCTCGAGCTTCAGCAGTTCTTCGATCCATCCTTCGTCCGTGCCCACATAACCCAGGTAGATGGGTGCCAGGAGCACCTGGATTCCATATTCGCCGGCCTTGCGGATAACCCAATCGGCGTGAGCAAAATACTTTTCACTGGGGGTGGAAAAATCTCCCGGCGTGAGGAAGGGCGCTTCCCCCGCTTCGTTCCGCGGAGGCTCCTTCGCGTAGCGGTGCTCGATGAGATTCACCATCACGGCGTTGAATCCCTTGTCTCTCCGGTTTTGCAAGTACTGGTCCACCTCGGAGTCGTCCGCCGCAACGATCAGGGACCATGCGGCGTCACCCTGCAAGAGGTAAGGATCTCGATTCTGGTCGACCACGTATCGGTGGTTGGCACTCACGAAGAGTTGAGTCACGGCGACGCGCGATTGCCCATTTCCCATCGCCGTCACCAGCAGAGCGCATGTCACGCTCATCGCCATGAGAGCAATTTGACCCTCACGCTTGTCTTTCATAGTTAGCGTCTCCTCTTAAGGGTAAGTTCGGGTAGCCTTGAGCGAGTCGAGATCCCCGGTCCAGACCTCAATAATCATGGGTGACGTATCAAGGTAATAGAAAAAGACCCGGTCAATCCAGGCGCTCATCAGTAATGGCACGCCCCGGGCCCCGTACATGTCCCGAATCCTGTTCGCCTCCGCCATGTCTTTTGCCCAATAGCCAATATGGTGAAGGCCCTCACCCCGCTGATCGATGAAATGCTTGAAGAAGCTCGGCCCCTCGAGGGGTTGGAGCAGTTCCACATAAGTCGAGCCGACGGGTGCCTCGGCCCCGATCCAAGTAAAATTCTGGGGCTTGCCACGTACCAGGATGTCGTGAATGCGCGGGGGTTTGTATTCGTAGATGTTCCACGGTCCCCATCCCATCGTTTCCGTATATTCGCGCATGGACTTCTCCATGTCGTTGACGACCAGAGCTACTTGTGAGATCGGAATGGGAAGAGCGGGTTCCGTCATGAGTCGCCTCCAGGATTCGTAGATACTCCGAGCGCCTTCTCGCAGTCTCCCGGGGGTCGCAGGGTTGCAATCCGCGCGTTGAAAGGAGTGAGCGCATCGCAGAGCGGCAGATAAATATCTTCGTAAACGCTTTGGTAGAACCCGGTGAGGCGCTCGTTGGGCACGACCCGGGTAACCGGGAGTTTGAATTTGCTCAGGGCGTCGTGAAAGTCGGAGAAAACACCGACGCCGATGCCAGCAATCATTGCCGCCCCGCGCGGGGTGACGTCGGGTGTGGTCACCACTTCGAGCGGACAGCCTAGGATGTCCGCCTTGTTCTGCAGCCAGAATCGGTTCTTCGTTCCGCCGCCCATCGCCACGACGCGGTTGGGGGCCCTGCCGATCCCGGACCTGAGGGCGGTGAGGGCGTGCCGGGATTGGAAGCTCAGCCCTTCGAACAGCGCCCGTGTCATGTCCTGAATGGCGCACTCGCTGGACAGACCGAAGAAAGCACCTCGCGCCAGATGATCGAGACGAGGCCCGTGGCTGCCGAACACGTGCGGCACAAAGACCACGCCGCCACTCCCGGGCGCAGCCGTCTCCGCTTCCTCGACCAGGCGCGACCAGATTTTCTGAGCGTCTCCCGCCTCCGAAGAGCCCAGGTGGCGGATCCGGTTGCGGTACCATTCCGTCACCTCGCCGGAAAGGTTCTCGATTCGAATCGACCAGCGATCAGGGGCCACATGGGCGTCACAAATCGCTCCGCAATCATGCAGCGCCGGGCTCAGCTCCGGCCGATCGGAGCACATTACAATACATTCCCAGCTCCCGGTGATGATGGCCGCATCTCCGGCGTCGAGGGATCCCGCCGCGTAGGCTCCAGTGATGAAGTCGGCGCCGCCTACGACCACGGGAGTGCCGGCTCCGAGACCAGTGGCGTGGGCCAGTTCCGGAAGTACGCCGCCGAGCACGCTTCCGGCGGGACGAGGGGCAGGGAAAATATTAACGTCGAGCCCGAAAGTCCGAAGCAGGTCGGGCCGGAGTTTCAAGGTTCGCTGGTCCAACACGGTCGTCTGCGAGGCCATCGAGTAATCGATTGCCGTCTCACCGCAAAGCCGGAACGCAAGATAGTCGCCGATATTCAGCCAGCGCGTCATTCCTCGAGCGTAGCTGGGTTCGAATTCCGACATCCAGGTGATCCACGCGGGCGGGTAGATGGGGCTGAGATGATTACCCGTCATACTATAGAGAGTGGCATCGTTAACGCCACAGCTCCGAAACGCCGATGAGGCTGGCGCCGCGGACTCAATCCAGGTCACCCCTGCGAAAAGAGCGTTACCCGTACTATCCAGCGGGTAGCCGACCAGCCCCAACTCCGCGATAGCCAGGGCGTCAACAGCGGCATCTGGCAACTGGCTTACCGCATCGCGAATCAGAGCGCAAACCACCTCCCAGAACTTTTCGGGCTGCCAAACCGTCACCTGGAAACCGTTTACGATTAACTGCTCATCCGGCGCGGGGACCTGCGAACTCGCGAGCGCTTTGCCTTCCTCGTCGTACACGACCGCCTTGAAAGAAGTTGTTCCGAGGTCGATGCCGAGTAAGCGAGCCATCTATAGATTCCGTCCTTCTGCGTGAGGCGCCGCAGGTACATAGTCAATTCTCAAAATACCGTATGGTGGCAACGCGAAGGAAACGCTTGAATCCGCCGTTTGTAATGCGAAGCGCTGGACTTCCGAGCGAAATTCCGGCGGGTTGGTCGCGGCAAGCCAAGCGTTGCTCGCATCGAGTGAGCGGGCCTCGACATGGTTTGCCGCTACCGGTGTTAGGTTGAACTGTTGCGAGTGAGCAGTCAGGTTGGCAACCAGGATGCGCACGCTGCCGTGACTCGTAAGAGCGAGCGCCGTGACCCTGAGGGGATCGGAAGAGTTGCAGGCTAACAACTCTGCATCCTTGAGGTCCGCCAAGTCCGCGAACACATGGTACACGGGAAACACCATACTCGGGAGCGAGTGAAAAAGTTCCGGCTGCGGACAGCCCTGATCCATCTCCAGGACTCCACGCCAACCAGTGGTTTCGAAATAGGTCAACGACGACGCACCGGCTTCGGCGAGGTTCTTGATGCTTCCCACCGTCCAGGCGGCCGCGAACAGAGACATCTGCCTAGGGTCCACGGCACCGGGCAATTGTCCGGGCAACGTTGGTGGCTCAGGGCCGATCGCGTCAGGATTAAAGCGAAGCTTAAGGGTTATGGGGCTGACTACGATAGAGCGAGTCCCGGAGAATTCGCGGGCGGAGGTTACTGTGGCCGCCTGACCTTCCAAATTCTCCACCAGCGACGCTTCATCAAAGGCGTGAACTTGTGGACAGATAGGGTACGTTATCGCGTCGAAACCGGTGACGTCTGGGCGGGAACGGATTAAATCCGCAAAAAAGAGGTTCGTTCCCCCACCCAACGGAACTTGTGGCAGGACCGCAGCCAGCTCCTCACGTGCTATATTTACCCATTTCGGCGAGGTGATCGCTTCTTTTTCGTGTATCACCAGGACGCGAGCAACAGGAACGGAAAGGGGCAAGCGCGACGCCAGGAACGATAGTTCCTGAGCGGCGTTCTCAGTAACGAATAAGGCAAGCTCCAGGGCGCAGCCTAGGAGTTTGCACTCACGCTCGGCGCGGGCCAACTGCTGAGTCGAATCTCGCTGGCTCAGGTGAACGTCAACCCGCAAGTGGTCGGCATGGAGCTTTCTCAACAAGTCTGCCTCGTGTTGGGAAAAATCTTTATCGTGCGAGGCAGCGCCGAGGCCGAGTGCGGGCAGCGGGCGATGAAGCGAAGGGCCGACGGAAAGCTGAACCGTAGCATCCTCTGCACCTCCCTGTGCGGTGTGACCCTTTACTGTGATCGTTACTTGCTGGCCAAAGACCTGACCGGCATGGGCTTGGTGAGGATATCCTAGCGACAACGGTGTGGAGTAGGTCTTGAAGGATCCGTCGGTCCAGTTCCGTTGATCCTCCATCTCAAAGAGGTCGCCCTCGAAAACGTGGTGGATTTTGATGCCACTTTTCAATGATATTGACAGGCTCGAGACGGATGGGAAAAGCGGAAAGTAAAAGCCCCCCTCATAGCGTTGGGGGCCAATCAAAACGGGCAAGTCTCCGCTGACAGGTCCCACCGGGCCGCGCCCACTGAAGGGTTGACCACAATACTCGGACAGGGGATGCAGGATGCAAAAGCCAATACGAGAATAAGAGAAATTGCGCTCCGCCCGGCCGCTCATACTTAAAGTAATCTTACTGCTCTGCTCACCGGTGATGGCGATGCGAGCATGGAATTCCAGATTGCGAGAGCGATACTCCACGTCATAGGCAATGACAAACCGATCGTCGCGGATCTCGGTGGTGAGGTCGCGAATTTGGGCAGGGATGGTGTCCCAGTTTTCGTCGCGAACCGAGGCATACGCCCGCCGCAAGAGCTCAATCTTTCCCGCTCGGACGCGCCGCAGATCTCCTCCTGTCCATAGGGCCGTAAGCGGCCCGGCGTGCAGTAAAGTCTCCTGCGGTGGGGGCTCGTCCCGCCCGTACCACAGTTCGTACTCGCTCAACTTGCGCGGCTCTACGCTTCCCCTGCTCATGCGGTTCCCATCCTCAGGCATCTCCCTATCCCACCCAACGCCGGCCCGGGCCGCGCGCGAGGATCGGCCACACGCCCACCACTCGATCGCCTTCCACGACATTATAAACGTCGTTCAGGTTCACCGTCCCGCCACAATACCTCACAACCATTTCCACCACTTCGCCTACCGGTAAGCGCTTTTCATCCTCGACATCGAGCAGAGTGTGCTCTTCGTGCACCGCGCGGACCGTCGCTCCAAGTTCCAGCAGTACGGGCGCCCCCATGTCCATCGACATCACCTTCGTGCCACAATCCAGAACTGCCGTTCGTGCGTTCCGGCTCACCACCGTCCCCATCATGTGAAGGGCAGGTTTGAATGCTGGAGCGAAGGGCGCATACGCCGAATCCATTAATGCATAAGTGCCCGCCTGAAGCTCCGTCACGCGTGGATTCGCCCCCGTCATGTCGTAGGTGTTCGTGCCTCCTGCCGAAACAATCTCGATCTCAAATCCCCCTTGTTCGAGTGCTTCGACGCAGGCAATCAAGCGATCAATCGCTTCCGCGGCAATTTTCGCGCGCAAGTGGCGGTCTGGTTCCAAAACGGCATGCCCCTCAAATCCCGTTATCCCGCGGAGGGCGATACCGGGCAGGCGGGAGAGGGCAGCAGCAAGACTGCACGCCTCCTCCTGCGTACGCACGCCGCCTCGACGCATTCCCACGTCCATCTCGATCAAGACTCCTACCTTTGCCCCCGCCGTCACCGCCGCACGTGCGAGTGCCTCGGCTCCTGCCAGGCTGTCGACTGCCAATAGAATATTGTTTTCGCGGGCGGTTTCAGCGACTCGCCGCAGCTTTTGCTCTCCTATCACTTCATTGGCAATCAGGATGTTATCCAGACCCGCATCCGCCATGGCGACTGCTTCCCAGACGGTTGCCACCGTGATACCAACTGCTCCCGCTGCGACCTGCAGGCGAGCGATCTCCGCGCACTTGTGAGTCTTGGTATGAGGGCGGATCTTGGCATGCGGGCCTGTCCACTCTGCCATGGTCGCGATGTTTTCGCGAAGAAGACCGAGATCCAGGATCAGTGCAGGGGTGATCAACTCCTCGCGCCGCTGCCCAATCGCCAGTCGATAAGCTTCGAGCGCTCTTTCTCCACTCACCTCTCTAGCAGGGCTGCTCATAGGCTTCCTTCCATTATTCCAAGGTAGAGTGCTGGGTCGCGCGAGTCCGCCGCGGTACACGCTTTCAGACAGATTGATATCGTCCTGATCATCAGAGTGAATGATTAACCTAAACTGGATTTTACCGTCTATAATTTTCGTGTTTTTCTTTATTAAGAAACCAACGCCCTCTCTCTCGGGGGGCATTTCAAATCATGACGCGTACAAAACTCTCTGTCGCGGTGCTGGGGTCCCTGCTTATGGTGGCACTATCAGTGTCAGGGCTCCCAAGCGTGGCATCGGATGAATACTACCCCTCCGAGGAATCCTCGGAAGGCCGGACGATCGAATGGCCTCGCCTGGTGGAATTGCACGCAAGTAGGGCAGTGCTGAAATGGCCGAACAGATCTCCGCAGACCCTGGGGGTTGGAGACCGCTATCAGGGGTGGGAGCTCGTAGCGATCGTCCCCGAGGGGCAGCCGCTCGCAGTGCTGGAGAGGGAATTCCCTCGGTGGGGAGTACTGGCGTACATCGGCGCGTCGGGACCCGTTGCCACCTTACGGAAAAGTGTCGGAAAGCTGGATAACCTACCGCGTGCCAGCGCCTTCCCACCTGAGTACTTCAATAAGATCCTCAGCGCCGAAGAGGACTTGTTAGGTCAAAATGTGCTCTCCACAGGAGAAGATCCTTCGTACGAAGCCTTGGCTGGACTGCTTCCCCCGCTAGAGACATACACAATTTTTGGAACCACCACGTCGCGCCAAAAGGTGATCGTGTGGCAGGACGGGCGGCTGGGTTTAGGGATCGCGAAACTGCAATTGGCGAACGTGCTGATCGACCCCGAAGCCGTTCTGCGAATTCCTGCGGGCGCAGCCGTGGCCAGCAAGCAGGGGCTAGTTGGCCGGTACCTGCCCGTCATTGACTACGGGTTCTCCGATGCCGCGGGGCAACAGGGCTGGGAAGAGATCGCCTTTGCCACAGGCCGGGCAGAGCTAGAAACGCACGTTTGTCTGCGATCCGCGGACGGAAAACGGATGTACTGGCGATTGCCGAGAGAAGAGCCACTCCCGAACGGAACTGAGTTTTACCAGGCGCTGCTGAAGGTGCAGCAGGTATGGGAGGGTTATCTCGCGCGAGGAATGAGGCTGCAACTGCCAGATGCCCGGGTCAGCGATGCGAGCGAGGCCGCCATCGCGCGCGCACTGATTTCCCAGGTGGGAGATTACCCGAAATATGGAGTGGGCGAATACTGGGGCAAACAACACGACACGTTTCCGCCTGCTTCGATCATGCTGAACCTCTGCCTTCTGGACTGGGGATTCACCGCTGAGGTGAAGGCGCGTTTGAGCTATTACTTGTCCCACTTCGTAAAGCTAGATGGAAGTTTCGATTATTACGGTCCGGCCCTCTCAGAATACGGGCAGATGTTAACTCTGGCCGTCCAATATGTACGCGTCACCCAAGACGATGGCTGGCTGGAAGAAAACCTGCCGGCGCTCCGCCGCATTGCTGATTATCTCCTGGTTGAAGTGGAGGCAAGCCGCAAGCGTTACTCCCCCGGCTCGCCTTATTATGGGTTGCTGTCGGGTTCCGCTGAGGCCGATACCCGGAAAGACATCAGGCTCTACTTTTCGGGTAATGCGTGGTGTTGGCAGGGCCTGTTTCAGCTTGGGGGACTGTTAACCGACGAGGGTCAACGGCTTGGTCGGGAGCAGCTCAAACAAACGGGGAATACCCTTCTGGGCCAAGCGGCAACGCTGCATGACAATGTTTTGGCGGCTCTGGGGCAAGCGATGCGAAAAGAGACGACTCCGCCGTTCCTGCCGCCCGCCGCCGGAGTGGAGAAGCCGTTCGAACGCATGACAGAGAGCACTCTGGCGTCCTACACCAATTACCGGTACTGGCCCGAGATGCTGTCTTCAGGAATGCTGCCGCCCGAAATGCGGGATGCCATCATCGCTTACCGTACGAGCCATGGTGGGGAGGTGGCCGCCACTACGCGCTTCGCGGATTTTGACCCGACGGCCAGTCCTGGCTCCAACGATTTTCTGGATGACTGGCCCTTCGCCCATTACGCATGGGGCCTGCTGGAAGCCGGCCAGCGGGAACATTATCTCTTAGGCTTTTTCGGCCATTTGGCCTTTCATCAAACTCCGGGAACCTTTGCCGCTTATGAATCGGTGGCAATAAAAGGCGATAGCAAGCGCGATTACGCATCCGATTACTGCGTGCCGTCGCAATTGGTGGTCCCGCAGTTACTGCGGTGGATGATCGCGTGGGAGCCGTGGGACAAACAGGAATTATGGCTGGCGCGAGCAGTGCCCGACAAGTGGTTTGACAGCGGTTTTTCAGCCCTCCGTGTTCCCACCCGGTGGGGACCGCTGAATATCCGCGTAGTGCCGGACGCCACTGGGCTGAAAGCAATGATTGAGATGGAATCTCCTCATCCCGAATTGAGAGTCCACGTTCGTTTGGGCCACACCCCGGCAGGCGAAAGCCGCAAGGTTACCGTGTCGGGAACAAAACTGTGGAAATGGGATGCTGATCAAGACGCGCTGGAGCTATGGGGAAACTGGAAGCGCGCTAGCATTTCGCTCCGAAACTAGTTCTGCCTGACGGGCGAGTAGTAATTTATGTCACTATTTTGAGAAAAAAAGAAGCAAACGTAATAGACCTCAGCGACGGAGGGAAGTAGTTTGCATGGCGACGATTTCTTTTCGCGGCACAGTAGCCAGCCATGGAAGTGGTCCACTCACTCTTCAGGGCCATGATGGGCGAGCCCGGCTGAGTACGCCGTTCGCACCGGCCGCAGCCCGCTGTAAGTTCCTAAAGAGATTGTTCACCTAGCTCGGGGCCGTATACCAGTTCGTATCTCGGAAGAGGAACACCAGTAGATGAATCGCGGCTCGATCCTGATTCCATATGGTTTGCTGGCGGTGGGCCTGACCGTCCTGTTCGCCCCCAAGGAAACCGGCGCGCGATCGGCGTCGCTGCTCGTCGGTAACGGGGAGAGTCCGCAGACGGTCCGTCGACCCGGCGCGGGACAGTTTATGACGCTGAGCGCGAATAGAACTCACTTGGTGAGCACATTCACGAACAAGCCTGTGTTCATCACGGGGGATACTGCTTACAACCTCATTGTTCAGCTTTCCTCCGTCGCGGATGTTGAAGCCTTCCTATCCGACCGGCAGGCGAAAGGCATGAACCTGATTTGGGTCGGTCTCGTGGATGCCACCAATCACGGTGAGGGAAGCAATGACAGGGCCACCACCGAGAACGATGCCTTCGGCAACAGCCCTTGGAATGGCGGGCCAACCTTTACTGGGATGAGCGAGGCCACCGCTTACTGGGCTCACGTCGACGATGTGCTTCAGAGGGCCGCAGCTCACGGCATTACGGTTCTGGCCGGGACAGGATTTACCACCTCATTTGCCCGCTGCAATCTTCCCTACGCTTCGAGCATGACGGCCAGTTCCGACGCCACAATGACAACGTATGGTGCGTTCCTGGGCAGGCGTTACAAGTATTATCCCAACATCATCTGGCTGCAGGGTGGCGACGCCAACGTAAAGCTGTGCGGAACCAGCCTCGCGGAGAAGGTGAGTGATATCGCTAAGGGCATCCTCACTGAGGACGTTGGACACTTGATAGCGGTGGAGGCGACTTCGAACGTTTGGGGTGAGCCGAGCGCCACCAACTGGACTCCGTACACGTTCGGCTCGAGCAATCCTGGCGGCTGGCTGACGGTAGGCACAATCTATCCAAAGGGCACTCCAGCCGACACCTTTTCTGCGGAAATCGCCCAGATCATTTCTCAGAATGTAACCGAAACAAGGGCGACCCCTTATGTTCCGTACTTCAACATGGAAGACCCTTACGAATTTGAGCCGTTCAAGAGGCCCTATAACACTCAACAGCTTAGGCAAGAAGGGTATACAGAGATACTCAGCGGGGCGTATCTGGGAAGGCTCTTCGGCAGTGGCGGGATCTGGCCATTCGGTGCGGGTTGTTGCACGCACGGACCAACGTGGCAAACCAACATTAAGGATCCAACGTCCTTCGATCAAATGCGGTTGGGCCAACTCTTTCGCAGCCGCGAGCACTGGGAGCTAGTCGCCGATGTTGACCATAAGGTGTTGACGGCGGGTTATGGCGAAGGAGCGACCCTGACCACAACTTCGAGAACGCGTGACGGTCAATCCATCATCGCCTATATCCCCAAAGGTGATGCAGCGACGCTGACGGTGGATATGAGCAAGATCACAAGTGTCCTCAATCTAGCCACGTGCTGGTGGTTCAGTCCTTCCTCGGGGGCAACAACCCTGATCGGAAATTATTCGAACTCCGGGATGCGAGACTTCACCCCACCCGACGCCAGCGATTGGGTCCTGGTGATTGACGACGCCAGCGCGAACCTGCCGGCGCCTGGAAGTCCATAGCATTGGAAGCAGGTACGAAAGGCGCGATGGTAGCTAACGGAGGAGTGCCGGAATGAAACCTCAGTCCCGATCAGCGGTCTTATGGAGAGCCTCACTCGTATCTTGTCTAATCGGAGTCCTGCTGGGGACATCGCTGGGGGCGGCACAATCGCAGCCCAGCGTTACGCGCCTTCGAGTCAGCCCCAACCGAAGGTATTTGGTCGACCAAAACAATGTTCCTTTCCTCCTGCAGGGCGACGCGGCGTGGTCCCTGATCGTTACGTTGGATAATGCGGAAGTTGAGCAGTACCTTCGCAACCGAAGAGAAAAGGGATTTAGCACCATCATCGTGGAGCTGATTGAGCATCGCTTCTCTAAGCATCCGCCTCTCAACGGAGCGGGTGACGCTCCTTTCACCACGCCGGGAGACTTCTCCACACCGAATGAAAAGTATTTCGCCCACGCCGACTGGGTCATCCACAAGGCGGGCGAATATGGCATCCAAGTGATGTTGGCGCCGATGTATCTCGGCTACATGGGTACCGATGAGGGCTGGATCGAAGAGCTACTGAAGCTTGAGCCTGCAAAATGCCTCGCCTACGGCCAGTACCTGGGTAGGCGTTATAAGGACTTCGACAACATTATTTGGCTGATGGGGGGCGATCGCAATCCCGAGACTGCTTTGGAGAGGATGGATTTGATTGCTCTCGGCATTCGCGAAAACGACCATCGCCATTTGATCACGGCGCATTGCCACCCTGAGAATTCCGCTGTGGATCGCTACGGCGCGGCTGGCTGGCTTGACGTCAACTCCACTTATACCTATCAAATCATCCACGAAAGACTTCTCGCCGACTACAACCGCAGTCCGGTTTGGCCCTTCTTCCTGATCGAAACCAGCTACGAAGGTGAGCATAATGCTTCCGAAGTTCAGATTCGCCGGCAGGCATACTGGTCGGTCCTCTGTGGAGGCTTCGGCCACGTCTTTGGCAACAACCCCATTTGGCATTTCAGCGGTCCCACGCTTTTTCCTGTGGATAAGACATGGCAGCAGTCGATGGACCTTCCCGGGTCTGTCGGCATGATGTATTTTGGGAAGCTTTTTCGCTCGCGCCCCTGGTATGACCTGATTCCGGATCAAAAGCATGAGGTGGTCACCGGGGGGCTTGGTGAGTTTCGCGGGCTCGATTATCTGGCAGCGGGCCGCACCGCGGACGGCAATACGGTCATTGCCTACATGCCGACGAAAAGAACCATCACGGTGGATATGAGCAAAGTGTCCGGCTCCCAAGCCCAAGGTTGGTGGTTCGATCCCCGCACGGGTCACTCGACTGAAGCAGGCGTATTCCCTACAAGCGGCCGGCAGGATCTTACTCCGCCAGCCGACGGTGATTGGGTTCTGGTGCTCGACAACGCGTCCCTGAAACGACTGCCCCCAGGAAGCGGATCCTAGCCAGCAGCGTAATGGGATTTATTCTCAGGTGGCGCTTGGGAAGGTAGGAGGTTGGTGACGCCAAGACCCATTGGCGAGCCGATCTGGCACATCCGAAGAGGAGCAAATCATGAGGTTAAAGGACAAGGTAGCCATCGTCACCGGCGCGGGGGCCGGAATCGGTGAAGCGATTGCCCGGCGTTTTGCCCGCGAGGGCGCTCGTGTGGCCATCGCGGAGCTTGACCCGACGACGGGAAAAACAACACAGGATGCGATCCGCCATGACGGTGGCGAGGCATTCTTTGCGCAAACCGACGTGGCTTCCGAAAACCAAATCAAAGCCCTTGTCCAAGCGACCCTCGGACGATACAAGCGGATTGACATCCTCGTGAACAACGCGGGGATTATTGTGCGGCAGGACGAGGGGCGCGCCCACGAGGTGAGCAACGAGGCCTGGGACCGCACCATGGCGGTAAATCTACGCGGTTATTGGCTGTGTTCGAAGCACGTGATTCCTGGAATGCTCGCCCAGGGGCATGGCTGTATCGTTATGATCGCCTCTCCCACCGGGATGCTGGGGTTTACGCGCATAACCGCTTACAGCACCAGCAAGGGTGGCGTCCTTGGCCTGACGCGCGCCATGGCCGCGGACTATGCACCGGATCACATCCGGGTGAACGCGATTGTTCCAGGAACCATCGATACCCCCATGAATGCCCCCGACTTCTTGATTCCAGACGAGAGGGAAAAATGGGCCGCGGCCGCTCCCCTCGGGAGATTGGGGACCGGCAACGACGTCGCGGGAATGGCCGCGTTCCTGGCGTGCGATGATGCCGACTACTGCACGGGGGGATTTTATATGGTCGACGGGGGGCAAACCGCCATCTGATTTGGGAAACTCGAGCCGTAGTGTTTCGTTCGACTGAAAACCCCGCTCGCACGCCATCCTCGGATGTCTACGCGGATTTTGCTGGCCAATTCCAGCATCTCATCCTTGCGGTAGAAGGATATCCCCACAGATTTTCACGGATTCCCATCTCACGGGGTCGGCTTGCAGTCAGCTCAGTTGACACTCTTCGCTTCAGCGGGCAGGGACCCTCTTCAGATATAGCACGGCGTCTCCAGCGAAAGGCGCATGGAAGAACTTTCGTCCACCCTCCGCCGCTATCGATTCTGCGGCAGTCTTCGTTCCGGTGACGGGGTTAAACCACTCGTAGGCGTACTCTCCCGCGACCAAGTCCACCGTGAACTCCGCCGCGTCGGGCTTGTAAACAACATATTCCACACCTACATTCGCAAGGCAATACTTAGTCGACGACACGTTGAGGTTCGGCGTCATCGCAGACAGGTCGACTCTGTTGGCGTAAGTCCGCGCGTATCCCATATTACGTAAAACTTCCTCTCGATTAGGCAGCAATCGTTCCCAAATCGGAGGGTCCAAAT
>CAZCVY010000166.1:0-15931 GCA_964501985.1 uncultured Acidobacteriota bacterium
AACTCATTGGGAGCACTTTTTTTGCCCCTTTGTTTTCAACAAACCATTGGGAGCAATCTTCATTTTTTGAATCCTTTCTATCAGGACTTATTTCGGACCTTGAAAAGCAAGTTGGTGAGCCGCCACAATTGCCGTAGGTTGGAGTCCTCCATCCTTTGCATGAGCATCGCATTCTCCCCCGTGGGAGCCATCAAAGCGGCGATATTTTCCCGTGACCACATTTTCTCGTGGCGCTGGAAAAGCCGATCACCGACCTCACAATAATGAAACATGACTTTAAAGAGCGCGTCGGAAAGCTCCTTGCGGGCCGAGGCCCTGGTGTCCCCCTCGGCAGCGGACCCAGGATCTCCCCCCGAGTTTTCGCCGCTGGGTGCCGCCCCCGGGGCGACCGCCCCCTGGAGAGACCGAAGCAGAGGAAAGAGTTTTTGGATGTCAGCGGGCGGGGAGGCGCCGAAGCCGGTTACAAAGGCCTGGACTTCCTCCGCCGAGGGGACGAATTCCGGGCGGTTCATGGCCTTACCCAAATCCGCCAGACGTTGATAGATATCGTTATGGCGCACAAGGCCGGGACCGGTCCGCATTCTATCGAGATCCAACCCCTTCTGAACGCGCTGCACGGCCAAACCGTCCTGCATCCGTTCCGCGCGTTGCATGCGCCACAGGGTGCGCGCGACGCGTCGCACTAATTGACATTCCAGGCCTTCCTCCAAATTGTTCTCCAGCGAATCCAACAGCCGGTGGTACTCCACAGGGTCTTCTCCCAGGGCGACCAATGCCTCTTGCGGGGCCTCGGAATAGAATCCGTGACGCAAATTGGCCCGGGCCGCCCGAGCCTTGCCCTCGGGAGTCACAGCTCCCCGCGATTTGCGGCCGTTCGTTCGATTCGCGGCCAGCTTCTTCTCCGTCGTTGTCCGTTTAGGTGTAAGGGTCATAAATACCTCTTTTCGGGAGCTGACAGCTCACGCTCGACAGCTCAAAGTTGATTGCAAAAAGACGAGAATGAGGCGAACGAGGTGAGCGCTCCGGATTTCGCGGTCTGCTTGCACCTTAGCGGACCGTGCCGGCGGAGGTCGTAGCGTTCGCTGCCGGATGCGTGCGGCCTACAGCTTACGGCCCACAGCCTTCTGCTGCCTTCCCCGAGAGTGCGGGATTTCACCCGGACGACATTCTCCGCCCTAGATTCCCGCACGGTGGCGACCAGAGGCTAGTGTAATATTTACACCTTTTCCTACGGGTAGGATTTTGGCGTGAGATTTCCACAGATTTTTTCCAAATGGAAGGTTGGCCCGCGGACATTTCGACCTTATCCCGACCAACGGCTCCCGCGCAGATCCCTCCAAAGGCCGCCCTTGGCGTATCGCTCGGGGTTCAGGACTTTGGGGCGCGGGTCTTCCGCCGTATCGAGCTGAAGCACCATCCACTTTGGATACGGAACACCGGGGTCTGACGCCGCGTCGAGCCGGAGCACGTCCTCCTCGGTGAGCCCGAGGTCTACAGCAAGGATGTTGTCCTCCAGGTGCTCGGGCTTCCTCGCGGCGACGATCACGCTGCTCACCGCCGGCCGTCCCAGCACCCAAGCCAGCGCCACGCGGGCCGGGCTGGCGCCATGCCGCGCGGCCACTTCCTTCACCACGTCGACCACGCGGTAGCCGGTTTCCTTGTCGAAAGGCACGAACTGGCCCGCATCCGCGAATCGCGTTCCGGCGGGCGCGGGACTGTTGCGGCTGTACTTCCCCGCCAGAAAACCACCGGCCAGTGGGCTCCAGACCAGGATGCCGATGTTGTAATACTCGGCGAATGATTGGAACTCGTATTCCAGACCGCGACCAACCAGACTGTAGTACATCTGCGCCGTCGCATATTTCTCCAGCCCCAAACGTTCCTGGAGCATCACCGCCGTCGCCGCCTGCCACGACATCAAGTTCGAGAGTCCGATATAGCGAACCTTCCCCTGCCGCACCAAATCGTTCAGAGTTCGCACGGTTTCTTCGAGGGGCGTGTTACTGTCCCACCCATGCACCTGGTAGAGGTCAATGTAGTCGGTCTGCAGCCGCCGCAGGCTGCTCTCGACCTCCCGCAGGATATTCACCCGTGTCGCTCCGCTGTGGTTGAAATTCTCGCTCATGGGCAGTCGAACCTTCGTAGCCAACACGATCTCCTGCCGGATGCCCTTCAAGGCATTCCCCACCAGCGTTTCGCTTTCGCCCAAGCTGTATACGTCCGCCGTATCAATAAAGTTGATTCCGCGGTCCAGGGCCAGCTTCACCATCTCGGTGGTTTCTGCCTGACCGAGGTTACCCAGGTTCATCTTGCCGCCGAATTGCATCGTCCCCAGCGCCACCTCGCTCACGATGAGCCCGGTGTTCCCCAGTTTTCGGTATTTCATCTTCCCTCCTCTGTGTGCCGCAAACGAGCCACAATGATTTTGATGTTGGCAATAATCGGCGGTTCCGCTCGGAATTCACGCTCGGATGTTGGCTTCCGACCGCAACCCGGAAAGGACTTCACCACGGAGGCACAGAGGTCACGGAGGAGATCACTTCGACTTGCGAGAATTGGGATGTCAGTTCCTTCCGCGCTGGCCTCATCCGGCTCCTTCTCCGTGACCTCTGTGCCTCCGTGGTGAAGTCGTCCGCCCTGGGCCGTGGGGTGAATTCCCTCGCCCGTGCATATTCTGTCATTTGTGGTAAGCAAGCGCGGGCGTTACGATGTCTTCTACAGCATGGGGATCGCCGGCCGCAGGCCCGTACCACACGCTCCCTCCAAAGGTAGTGATATAGATTCGATCCGGATTGAACGGATCGGGAATGACCCGGTGGCCCCACTTGAAATTGTAACCGCGGATGCGCTTCCAGGTTTCGCCGCGATCACTCGAGCGCCAAGCCGAAGACTCAAACCCGCAGGCGTAGAGGAGCTTCGGATCGCGAGGATCAACCGTGATGTCATAAACGTGTTGGTCTTGCAAGAGCGCGTTTCGCCAGGAATTGCCGCCGTCGGTGGAAACGAAGATCCCTCCGTCGGTTGCGCCAGCCGGTGCACTACGGCCCCACGCCGCCAGGTAGAGCCGGTTGGAGTCCTCGCTATCGATAGCCAAGCCGTTCGGGCCATTCACGCCTTTGGGCAAGGCGATTCGCTCCCAATGCTCTGCGCCGTCGCGCGAGCGGAAGAGCATGCCGTCCTTATCGTTGCCGAAGCTGCCGTCCTCGCTGCGTCGAGCCAGGATGACGTACAGCGTTCCATTTTTGTCGCGCGTGAGCCGCCAGGCGAAGGGCTCCGTCTCCGGCAGGCCCTGATTGTGCAGCGACCACGTCCGGCCACCGTCAACGGATTTGAATACCCCCTTGCCGAAGCCCGTCACATACAGAACTCGGGCGTTCACCGGGCTCGCGGGGTCGAGCAGGATATGCGTCGCAGCCGTGGGACTCATGCCTTGGTTGGAGGGGCGCCAAGTCTTGCCGCCATCCTCGCTGAGGCACACTCCGCCGTCGTACCGCGCGGGGGACGTGCGGCGCCACATTTTGGGCCGCGGCAGGTCGTGTACGTAGCTCATCACTCCCCAGACGCGGCCCTTCACGGCAGGGTCGAAGGTGATCCAGTACGTCGTGTTGGTCCAGCGGCGCGGCACGCCCTGGGTCGCGCTCGTCCAGCTTTGGCCGCCGTCCTCGCTGCGAAACAAGCCGATGTCGGTATAGGCAATGAACATGCGGTGCGAATCAAAGGGATCGAAGAAGACTCCATAATTGGTTGTTACATCAAGGCCGGTGGTCGAGTAGGCGCGGTCCGCCACACGGCGAGAATAAACGGCTTCCCAAGTACCTCCGCCGTCGAGTGTCCGCATCGTGCGGCCGAGGTCGGTGCGATAGCAAATGTCGGGATTGTTCGGCGACACTCCCAGCGAGGTGCCGGGCTCGCTCCAATCCGGGCCCAACCGTTCGGTGATCCAGGCATCGTGGACATTGATGGCGGGCTCGTTTGCCTCCTTCCAAACCAATTCCCAGGTGGCGCCGGAGTCATGAGTTTTGGCCACGCCGTGGAAGACCTGGCCGCCGGTGTGCAAATCCTCATAAGAAACGTATGCGACTTCGGGATGTTGAAGGCTGGTGGCAACTTTGGTGAGTTCAGCCATCCCATTCCCGGAATCGGCGTTATGAAGTGGGACAGGGTCCACCTCGCTCCAGGTTGTCCCCCCGTCGGGAGACATCATGACGCTGCGCGCTGAGGTACTGCGCCTACCTCCGCCCGTGACCCTATACACAGTCAGCTTGCCCAAAGGAGAAAAGCCTGCGGACATGTCGGCCGCCTCCCCTACTCCCGACGGGGCTGGGCCTTGTTTCCATTCGCCCGCCTTGCGGATGGCAACCGAGTTCCCGCCAAGAACATAGAGCGTTCGGTCCGACCACGGCGAGTTGGGGTCGACGAAAATTTTGCGCCCGCCTCCGGGCAGGTCCGCGGAGCGCTGCCAGTGCGCGCCCCGGTCGGTCGAAAGGTACAGCGCAACGGCCTTTCCTTCGGCAATCGCGGCATAAAGCTTTCGGGAGTCGGCAGGGTCGACGGCAAGAGCGTCGACACGGCCAGCGGGCCCGCTGTCTGTTATGAACTCGGGACTGGCATGGTCATCCGGCATGACGATCCGGACGCCCGAGTCCGAGGGATAGACGAGGCTCCAAGTATGGCCGCGGTCGGCGCTTCGCCACAAAGCCTCCGCGCCGGCGTAAATCACTTGCGGATCGAGCGGGTCGAAGGTGAAGAATTTCACTGGGCTGCGAAGACTAAACATGCGCCAGGAATTGCCGCCGTCCTCGGAAATGTAGGCGCCCGTCATGTCACAAGCCACCAGGACCAGGTTCGGATCGCGAGGGCTGACGGCGGGGAAAAACTGCGCGCCTCCGCCGCCGGGGCCCAAAATGCGCCACGCATCGAGACGGGGCGCGGAGAAATCCAAATCGGACCGCGGACGGGGTTTCGCCGCGCGAGAAACAAACAGCACCATGAGGGAAATGCAAAGAACGGTCAGTTGCAGAACGGGTTTTTTCATATGAGGTCCACGAGATGCTGAGGATGAAGAATCGTCGGAATACCTGCGTCTCCTTACGTTCCATAGCGAACTATAAAGGGACTGGATTCTACCGCAAATCAGAGGAATTGCCAGCGCTGTGAAGTGTGGGCAGTCGAAACTCGGGCATCTTGCTCGTAATTGGTGGGGTTACGATTGAGACGGAAGAAAACCTCACCACAGAGGCACGAAGTTCACAGAGAAATGCACTCCCTTTAGATGGGGAGAGGGTTCAGCCTTCCCCAGATTGTCGACACGCAGTTCCCGATTGCGTCTTTTCTCCGTGATCTCCGTGCCTCTGTGGTGAAGGCCTTTTTTGAGTTTAATCCGAGGAGCCAAGGGGTGTTCCTTTAACCGGGTTCAAGGCCTATCTTGGCGCTCATTGTTTATTGGTCCGTTGCGACAGTCGCTCGTAACTTTGTTTGTAGTCCGCGTCGTTCGGGTTGAGCTTGGAGGCCGCGCCATATTCTTCCAGCGCCTCGCGCAAATTCCCTTTCCGCTCCAAGGCCAGGCCGAGGTTAAAGTGCGCCGCGGCATAATTGGGATTCAAGCGCAGGGCCTCACGATATTCCGCCGTAGCGCCATCCACGTCGCCCTTGATGCCGAGGGCGGTGCCGAGGTTGGCGTGGGCGTCGGCAAAATTCGGGTTCAAACGCAGTGATTCGCGAAACTCCGCAATCGCGCCGTCGAGGTCGCGCGTGGATCCGAGCGCCACTCCGAGGTTGTTGTGCGCCATGTCATTCTTGGGGTCCAGGCGCACCGCTGAGCGCAACGCCGACTCCGCGTCAATCCACCTTTGCTGCCTGATCAGCACATAGCCGAGGCTCGCGGAAACATCGGCGTTATCCGGGTCGACGCGCAAGGCGGCGCGATATTCCTGCTCAGCCGGGGGCAACCGCCCCTGGTTGGCAAGTTCCGCGCCGAGCGCCATGTGCTGCCGGACTTCCACCTGGCGGGCTGCCGCTGCCGCATCAGCCGGAGTGACGGGCTTCGTCACCTTCGCGGACTTGAGCGCATCGTTAATCTCGTCGTCGCCGCCCCCCTTCAGCACTTGCGAGAGAAAATCGTTCTTCACCTCAAAGTCAATGCCGCGCCCTGTCACTAGAGCCGCAATGCGCGGGATCGGCACGCCACCTGCGAGCAACGCGAGGATTTGAACTTGATTAAGCGGCGGGTCCGCACTGGCGACAGGCGTCTTGCCCACTCGGAGCGCGACGAGGAAGGAGTCACTCGCGCCCGCGTCCTTGAGGCTTTGGAGGTAAGGCTGCGTGGGAATAAAATCAACCCCGCGCTGCCCGATCAGCTTCGCGCCCGAATCATTCCCCGATCCGGAGCGCACCATGGCGGTGATATCGGCTTGCGTAAAGGGTTGCTCTTGCGCGTGCATCGGCTGGGCAAGAGCCAAACCCACCGCCAGCAGGAGGATGTTTACCGTAGCTCGGAATTTCATTGCTGCCTCATTGCGCTATTGTGGACTAAGCAAGCTGCGGATTCCAACGTAAATGAGCGGAAGTGGCGCGGGCGTCTCGCCCGCGCTACTTCCACGGATTGTTTTCGCATCACGCCAATTCAATTTCCAGCTTCGTCACCGACGCCGGCTTGAAGGTCCAGTTGAAGCGCGACCCGGAAACATTGGCGGGCTCCGTCTTGGGCGTCACGGCATCGGGATGATCAAAATCGTTGTGCGCGTGGATGTCGTTCGCGGTCAGCACCGTCACTTGAGTTGATTGTGCCGCAGCGCCGCGAAGCGAAATCTCCGCCTCTTGCGGCTCGCTCGCGTGGGGATTCACGACCGTTACCACCAGGGCCTTGCCGTGCAGCGAGGCCGACCCGGCCAGCCCCCAGAACGTCTTCCCCGCCCCATAAGAAATTCTCGGGGCGTCGAAAACTGTGCGCAGCGAGGTTCCACCCTGGTGCGATTTGTACATATCGAACACGTGGAAAATCGTCGTTGCCACAAAGCGGTCCTCCATGGCGAGAAAAAGCGTGTTGATGTTATTCACCAACTGCGCGTCGTTGCACATCGCCAGCTTTTCCGCATGGCGATTGAAGATGTCGAGCGTCAAGGCGGACAACAAAGCGTCGCGCAGCGAGGGAACGTAATTAAACAGGTAGGCCGGACCGAGCGGAGTGTTGCGGTGCCACGCCCCCCATTCGTCCACCACCAGCTTGACCTTGTGCCCCGGGTCAAAGTCGCGCATGGCCGACCAGTGGAGCGGCACGAGCGAATCCATGAAATCTGCCTGCGACAACATCTGGTACCACTCGTCCGGAGTATATTCCAGAGAGTCGCCTTTGCCCGTGGTCCAGCAGTAATAGTGCATCGACAAACCGTAAAGCCGGTCGAGCAAATCGGGACTCTTGGCCACAAGGTTGCCAAGGAACCCGCGCGTCCACGATACCTGCGGATCGCGCAAGTCTGCGCCCGGCCCCGACCCGATGAATCGTAGTTTCTGTCCGTAGTCGGGAACCCACGACGTAAAGCGACGGAACTCGACGGCGTATTCTTCCGGGCGGAAGTCGCCGCCGCAGCCCCAGGACTCATTGCCGATGCCCCAGTACGTCACGTTGTAGGGTTCGCGGCTGCCGTCGGCGGCGCGGGTTTGGGCGAGCGTGGTCGATCCTGCGGGCGAGTTGCAGTATTCCACCCATTCGTCGAAATCGTGCGGGGTCAAGCTGCGGACGTTGGCGGCCAAGTAGGGTTTGGCGCCGGCGAGCCGGCAGAAAAACATGAACTCCGCCGTGCCAAAAGTGTTGGGATCGTACTTCTGCGGGCCGTCCGGGGCCTTGCACAGTTGCGTGGTATTATCCCAGAAATTCGTGCGAACCGGACGCTCGGTGCGCGGGCCAACGCCGTCGCGCCAATTGTAGCTATCGGCAAAGCAGCCCCCCGGCCAGCGAATTACCGGCGCGCCCAACTGTCGCAGGCGGTCGACCAAAGCTTTGCGGATGCCGCCGACATTGGGGATCTTGGAATTCTCCCCCACCCAAACGCCGCCATAAATCACCTCGCCGATATGTTCGGTGAAGTGGCCATGAAGTTCCGGCGCGATGGTGCCGACGGGCTCATCGAGTAAGATTTCCACCAAGCCGCTCGACGCGCGCGCTGAACGTGAGGCAAGTGTTGCCGCCGCCGCTGCCAAGCTTGAGGTCAGAAATTCTCGCCGTCGCATCATGTCGAACCTCCCTTGTCAGGTTCCTTCATTTTGACGCGCTAGATTAACAAAACCGAGTCGCATAGAACAGCACGACTATCGAACATTCGGATGGTTCTCGATGGCGTCGCAGGCGGCTCGAACGCCATTTTCCGAAACAATTCTGCGGGCGGCCGCTGCGGCGCTGGCCGCATAGCTCGGCACGGAAAGCAAAGCCTTCAGCGCCACGCTCACGCGACTGGCAGTATAGTGCTTCCTTGGAATGCTGCGCGCCACGCCCAAACGTTGGAGGCGGGCGGCGTTATCCGGCTGGTCAAACGCAAAGGGCACGACCAGCATGGGGCGGCCGGCGGCCAGCGCCTGAGCACACGTCCCGATTCCCCCTTGGTGCACCACGACCGCGGCTCGCGGAAAAATTTTGGAAAATGGAGCGTAGGGGAAAGCGACGGTCCCCGGCGGAAGTGGCTCGCGAATGGTATTCTGTCCCACCAGGAGGACCGCGCGGCAACCGAGGCGGCGAACGGCGGCAAGACTTTCCTGGTAGAAATTCCCAGCCCGATGCACCGCCGACGAGCCGAGGGTGAAGACTACCGGAGGCGGACCCGCATCAAGGAAGCGCTCCAGATCTGGATCGAGCCCCTGCCCATGCTCGACTTGATCGTAAAATGAAAACCCGGTGAGCAGCGTTTGCGGAGGCCAGTCGGGCTGCGGTTCCGCCATGAGCCCGGAAAACATTGCCAGCACTCGCTGCGGTGAGTGCTGTCCGTCGAAAACGGGATCTTGACCCGGCGGCAATCCCACCGAGGCGCGGAACCGGGTAATCGGGGCCAACCAGGTTTTGGTTAGGACCCGGCCAAGCTTCGGAACGATCCCATAGACGCTCGGGCCGAGGGCACGAAGTTTAATAGCAAAGGGATGGGAGGCGATGACCGACGGGTCAAAGCGGGAGAAAAACGACAAGGGGGCAGTGACCGTCGAGACCCAGGGGATGCCCGTCTTTTCGGCGGCGATCTGCGAGGCGAAAGTGATGGGGTGCGTCACGATGAGATCGGCTGCGCGAATCGCCTCCATAACCTCCGCGTAAGCGGCGGGGACGGATGGATACAGGATGCGGCGGATCAGGTACTCCGGGCCGTTCTTCAAATCCATCACCCGGTCGAGCATCTCCGAAGCCTCGAGTCCCAGGTGCGGGCCCATCGGAGCGAATGCCAAACCTGTTTGCTCCACTTTAGTCTTATAGAAATTGCTCGTGGCCAGGGTGACGGCATGGCCGCGGGCGCGGAGTTCAAGGCCGATGGCAATGAACGGGTGCAGATCGCCCAAGGAACCGGTGGTGGTCAGAAGAATGCGCATCGCCATCGTTGACTCAAGCTTCAGAGAACTTGGGCGACGCGACAACCGCAAGCTGCTCCAAACCCGCCAGTAGACGCTTGTTCATGCATTATTATCCGGCCAGCCGCCGAACCTGACCGGTCTGGAGACTGTAGATCGCTTTGATAATCTCGACGTTTTTGGCGGCGGTCTCGCGCAAAACGATAGGGCTGTTCGCCACGAGGTCGGCGGCGCACTGGCGGACGTTGGCCTCCACCGCCGCGAGCAGAAACTCCTGGCTCTTGGGATCGCCTTTTACCTTGGAAGTGGCGGGGGCAATCTTGTCCACGATTGCTTGCAGATTAGCAGTCGCCATTTTCTGGCCGGAGGCCGCGGCGGCGACGGCTCCACACTTCTCGTGACCCAGGATCACCAGGACGCGGATAGGGAGATGTTCGAGCGCGTATTCGATGCTGCCCATCGCGAGCGCATCGGCCACGTTGCCGGCGGTACGGATCTCGAAAAGGTCTCCCAGCCCTTGATCGAAAACCAGCGAAGGAGTCGTGCGGCTGTCCGAGCAACCCAGCACCACAACTTGCGGTTGCTGTCCGCCGAGCACTGCGTTCCGACGATTGACGGTATCCCGCCGCAGCGGATTCCCCTCGACAAATCGATGATTCCCTGCCATCAACTTTTCCCAAACTTCCTCAGAGACGGCGAGCTTGTTCTCCGTACTTCCCGCGGCGGGCGTGGGCTGAGGCCTGTGAGCGTGATCGTCCTGCAGCGCTGCGGATGATGCTTCGGGCCATGCGGCCGGGCGCGCAACGGGTTCTTCCGTCACGGCCCCGGCCACGAGTAGTCCCAAGCGGGAGGCAAACCTTCTGCGCGAGTAGTCCATGGCAAACTCCTCTGTGAGCATTCCGGAAACGATTGGCAGCTAAATTGTACAAGCGTCAGAAGCCTTTTGCCAGCCTCGGAGGTGCATGGGACCGCGGGCATGCTGCCCGCTTAGGCTCAGGGGCTGGAGGCGCCTCTCGATTGCCGCGGGAGCTGAACGCTCCCGATGGAGCGGGCAGGAACACGCCGCTCAGAAGAGCGGGCAGGATGCCCGCGGTCCCAGGCTTGTTGCCTGACGCCTTGCTGGCATAAGATTGAATGGAGGAACCACTACGTGACTGACCCTGTTTGCGGCATGGAGGTAACGCCTGAGGACGCGGCGGGCTCGTACCAATTTCAGGGCCAGCAATACTATTTTTGTAACAAATCTTGTCTCGAAAAATTCCGTGTTAACCCCGACGCGTTTCTCGCCCCGCCTTCCGGCCGCGTTCCAACACCAAAAGCAGATCCAACGGCCATTTACACCTGCCCGATGCACCCCGAGGTCCGCCAGCGTGGGCCCGGCGCGTGCCCCAAGTGCGGTATGGCTCTTGAACCGCTTACCATCACCAGGGGGGATGAAACCAACCCTGAACTCCTGCTGATGTCGCGGCGATTTTGGATCAGCCTGGTCCTCACCGCGCCGCTTCTGATATTGGCCATGTCCGATATGCTCGGTGCGGAATCGATCACCCGGTTCATTTCGCCCAGGCTGTTTGCCTGGGTCGAGTTGGTCATTGCCACACCGGTAGTTCTCTGGGGAGGCTGGCCCTTCTTCCAGCGCGGGTGGGCTTCCATTGTCAATCGTAGCCCGAATATGTTCACGCTCATCGCCATGGGAACAGGCACCGCGTACGTTTACAGCCTCCTGGCCACGGTCTTTCCGGAGATCTTCCCGCAATCCTTCAGGTTGCCTTCCGGAGAAGTCCCGGTGTATTTCGAATCCGCCGCCACCATTACCGCGCTGGTTCTTCTGGGCCAAGTGCTAGAACTGCGAGCACTCAGCCGCACCAGCAGCGCGCTGAAAGCGTTGCTGGGACTTGCACCCAAAACGGCGAGGAAATTGAACGACAACGGCAGTGAAGACGATGTCGCTCTCGACCTCGTTGGGCGCGGCGACCGCCTGCGTGTACGGCCAGGCGAGAAGGTTCCGGTAGATGGCATCGTGCTCGACGGCGCGAGTTCCGTGGACGAATCGATGGTCACAGGGGAATCGCTTCCTATTGAAAAACGGCATGGGGATCGCGTCACGGGGGGCACGGTAAATGGCGCAGGCGGCTTTGCCATGCGCGCGGAGCGCGTTGGAAGTGAGACCCTGCTGGCGCAAATTGTGGCGATGGTCGGTGAAGCACAACGCACTCGCGCGCCCATTCAGCGCCTGGCTGATGTTGTGGCATCCTATTTCGTCCCGGTGGTTGTGGCTATCGCGGGACTCACCTTTGTGGCATGGTCGATTTTTGGCCCGCAACCACGGCTGGTATTCGCCTTGATTAACTCGGTTGCTGTGCTGATCATCGCCTGTCCCTGCGCGCTGGGGCTCGCCACCCCCATCTCCATCATGGTAGGCACGGGCCGCGGGGCAATGGCAGGCGTGCTGATCCGCAACGCCGAGGCGCTCGAGGTTCTCGCCAAAGTGGACACGCTGCTGATCGACAAAACCGGAACACTCACGGAGGGCAAGCCGCGTCTTGCCGCGACCAGGCCCCAGCCAGGTTGGTCCGAGAACGAAGTATTACGCCTCGCGGCAAGCCTGGAGCGCGGTAGCGAACATCCGTTGGCTGGGGCCATCGTTCGCGCCGCGCAAGATCGCGGAATCACCCTTTCCGACGTCAAGAACTTCCGATCGGTCACGGGCCAGGGAGTGACCGGCTCGGTCGACGGAGCGGAAGTGGCTGTTGGGAACGCCGCGCTCTTCGCGTCGCTCGGCGTATCTGCCGTCAGTTTGCTGAATGATGCCGAGGGGCTGCGCCGCGATGGAGCTACCACCATATTTCTTGCTGACGGGCCGCGCCCCGCGGCAGTGATTGCCGTGAACGACCCCATTAGGCCCTCGACCCCGGAGGCGCTTCGGATGCTCCATCAGGAAGGTCTACGCATCGTCATGCTGACGGGGGATAGCCACAGCACGGCTGAGGCTGTCGCACGCCAATTGGGCATCGATGCTTTCGAGGCAGAAGTCCAGCCGGCACGCAAGAGCGAAATCGTGAAACAGCTTCAGTCCGAGGGCCGCATTGTGGCCATGGCGGGGGACGGCATCAACGACGCTCCGGCATTGGCGCAGGCGGACGTGGGCATCGCGATGGGCACCGGGACGGATGTAGCCATGGAAAGCGCCGGGATTACATTAGTCAAAGGCGACCTGCGAGGTATAGTCCGCGCCCGCCGCTTGAGCCGGGCCACGCTTCGCAACATCCGGCAGAATCTTTTCTTTGCCTTCGTCTATAATATGATTACTGTTCCAGTGGCGGCAGGCGTGCTCTATCCGTTGTTGGGTTGGAGGTTGAGCCCGATGCTCGCGGCGGCTGCCATGACATTTAGCTCAGTCTCGGTCATCAGCAACGCCTTGCGGCTGCGGTATCTAGAGATCTGACGCTTAGGATTTGAGCGTTTCGATTTAAGATCCGAGGGCGAGCGCGGGCGACGGCAGCCATTGATCCGTAACCCAAAATGCGTTCGAGGTGAAAAGAAATGACCTTTCTGAAGACTCGGTGCGCCATAAAGAGAGAGCTAACGCCTAAGGACTACGATCATCTGTCGCGGCTCTCCACGGTTTACGGAATTCGCGGACTCTCCTTTGAAGGGCAGGATCTGGTGATCGAATACGACGCGTCGCGCATCCACGAGGCGGAGGTACTGGCGAAGGTCCGCTGCACGGGCGTTCCCGTGGACCCGTTGCAACCCATCCCCATGGGTGGGTTTGACCGCACGGGCGAGTTTCACGATTTTGCCTGGCCGATCCAGGGCCTTTCCCCGGTGAATCAAAAAATAAAATGACAGGCTCACCTTAGGAGTTGATTGTGGCAACCGACTTTCAGGGCTTCCCGGCCGATTCGTTTCTCTTTTTCGAGGAGCTTGCTCGCAACAACAATAAGGCGTGGTTTGACGAGAATCGCGCCCGCTACGACCAGAACGTAGTTGGCGCCTTCCGCGGCCTGCTGGCAACGCTCACACCGGCGCTCTTAAAGCTCAATCCTCACCTGGAAGTTGGCGGCAAGACCAACGGCAGCTTTTCGCGCATTAACCGCGATATCCGATTCAGCAAAGATAAGAGCCCCTACAAACCCAATTACTATCTCTACGTTTACGACGGCCGCCACGACCGCGGCCACACCGGCCAATTGTACGTGGGGCTTTCGGCGGATTGCCTGACAGTGGGATTTTCCATCTACGGGAGTTGGCGAGGACCCAAGGCGGCTCTCGAAACGGTGTTTCGCAAGCGCATCGTGGCGCAACACGAGACCTTTGTGGCTCTTCTTGCCCGAGTCGTCAAAGCGCGGCGCTACGAAACCTACTGGCACCGCGAAGAGAAGGGCGATTGGGCACAACACGCGGGCCTGCCGCGCACCGAGGAGGATTGGCAAACGCTCCAAGCCTGGGTGGTTCGAAAGGTCTTCCTTCCCAACTCGCGGGGCATTGGAACTCCCGCCTTCGCCGGGGTGGTTGAGCGAATCTTTGCGGAACTCTATCCGCTCTTTGTTTTCACCTCCGTGACGGCGCCCAAATGGGAAGCCGACGTCAAGAAGGCAATCGGGTAAGGGAGTACCCTTGCTTCATTGGCCGCGAGGTGGAGCAAGTTGGTTGTGGCCACCTTGGGAGTCATCAACGACGGCCTTCTGGACGTCGCCCACGAAAAGATTTTGGGCCGCGGTAATGAAATCCGCCTTCGGCCCGATGTAAATCCCCACGGGCTGCACAATCACTCCATCCTTCCGGTGAGAGCGGATAGTATTGGACACGAATTTAAGATTGTCCGTTTCGCCTTCGATTCGAATAGCATAGCCCGGCTCTCCGGTCCCCCCGTTGTCCTCGAGGGTGTTCTGTTCGAAGGTGTTGCGGCTTGCCGCGTCGGCGGCAACCTCATCACGAAAGTAAATTCCTGCCCGGCCGTTTCCACTCAAGGAATTTCCAACGAAGGTATTATCCGTATCTTTATGCCCCAAGGAAATTCCATCGCGGCCGTTGTTCCACGACTGGTTCTGCTCATACCGTGCGTGCTGGACACGCCAGCATAGAAAAAGGCCATCTTGGCCGTTGTCGTGCGCCCGGCACTCGCGCACGATTCCGCGCGCTGCCCCTGTACCCAGATGAATTCCCAGGTAGGCGTTACCCTCCGCCTCGCAATTCTCCACCACCGGGTCCTCCACGAATTGGAGGCTGATGCCGTCGCCGGGGTAGTTGCGGGCCACGCAGTTGTGGACCGTCATGTGTTGGGAATGGAAAAAATAAATGGCACCCGTCTGGCATCCGTCCAGAATCCCGCTTCCCTCGCGGCTGCCGTCAACGCTCAGATCCTCCACATGAACATCGACCACGTCGAACCCGACGATCAGTGGAAATGTATTGAAGACTTGGCCTTGGTTCGCGACGGAGTAATCCATCTGCAAAAAGCGGTCGAAGTGCAGGGTATTCCCCTCGATACTCACGATCGTGCGGACGCTCGGCGTCCACCCCGATGGACTGACCTTATCCAGGATCGTGACGCCCATGCCTGGGGCAAATCCCCTTGCGTCCTCCACAGTGGCGATCGTTTCGCCGTAGTCGGCATCGAGCTTCAGGTTGCTCAGCACTCCCGGAGCTTTTTTCAGTATGGTCTTGTTCGGCCCTTCACCCTTCAGCCGAGTGTGGCTGGCGAGGCGCACAGAATTAGCTAACACGTAAGTTCCCGCGCGTATCACCACCGTGCCACCACCCGCTGCCGCCACGCGGTCAACGGCTTTTTGAATGGCGACGTTATCCGTGCCGATGACGTCAGCATTGGCGGGCCCGACTGAGACCGTCATCGGTCCAACCTGGCCTCGGGCCGCGCCTGTCGTGAAAAGCTGAACGAGTAAAGTGAGGACAAGCCCGAGACCCGCAGAAAGAATCGAGGATTTTGCAAACCTTCTTTGCATGAGGATTTTCCTTGCCGGCAACGATTAACTTCAAACGCGATCACGATTCTAGCAGGATTCCCAGCGCGCAGCACGCTGGGTAGTGTCTCAGTTTGAATCTGGGGATTGGGAAACCGACCTTTGGTTAATGGTCACACCGGCAATCCGGCGCGCAGATAGTGTTCAACCTCACCTCCGCGCGACCTCGGCGCATGCTACTCTGAAGAACGTGGGAGGAGGTTTGCAGCATGGCAAAGCTCGTCTACGGATTGAGCCAGTCCCTCGATGGCTACGTCGACCACATGAAGCTTGGGCCGCCTGTACCCGCGGTCTTCGGTTACTTCATCGAGCAGGTGCGTGGCCTGACGGGCCTCATCTACGGTCGCCGCATGTACGAGATCATGCGTTATTGGGACGAAGATCTTCCTGATTGGGACGCGGAGGAT
>CAZCVY010000167.1:0-10714 GCA_964501985.1 uncultured Acidobacteriota bacterium
GATAAACGTCAATCAGCTTGACCACCCAATCGGCGTCCGTGCCGCTGGTCGAGGCGATGAGGTTGGCTGCCGGCTGCCCACTTACCTTCACCGGGGAGGTGAGCACGTCGCCCGCGAATGCGAGCACGTCCGTGCGGCCCGAGGCTTCCCGTTGGTCCTCAACCAACCAGTGCGGCCAAGGGTGATCCTCGTCGTAGCCCATCGGCCGAATCGGCCGCGGAACGTAGGGCACGGGCTTGGCGGGGTCGGAGACATACTCGTCGAATGCCGTCTCATCGGGTCTCGGCGAGGTAAAGCTCAGCTTCAGGCCGGCACTGAGATAGAGCGGCGTGGGGCGGATCATGCATCCGCTCGCACAACCTGCCGGCCAGGCCGGAAGTCGCCGCCATGTATTCGTTCCAGTTTCATAGATTGTGACAGGCGCGACGTCGGCATTGGGCGCGTCGTCCTTCAAGTAGTGGTCAAGGAAAGGCCGCAGGATTTCACGGCGGAAGTAGAGCCCGGTATCGGAGTTGAACCTGAGTGGCCCGAGCGTACTGGCATCGCCGATTTCCTGGCCGTGGTTCCAGGGACCCATCACCAGGAAGACCGAGTCGTTGTTCGTATCCTTCGGCTTGATTGCTTTGTAGACCGCCATGGCCCCGTAAATGTCCTCCTGGTCCCAGAGGCTGGCCACCAGCATCACGGGCACTTTCAAGGGCTGTGCCGCGAGCACCTTATCAACCGCCTGATCGCTCCAGAAGGCGTCGTAGCTCGGATGGGCCAGAATCTTGCGCCAGAATCCAACTTGCTCCAGCCCATGCCGCCGCCCGAGCTCGCCCGCTGATCCGGCCTCCATATAGACGTCATAATCATCAAAGTGGCTCGTCCACCACTTCACATCGGAGGAGCGCGACGCCTCCTGGTCGTGGATGTACACCATGTTCTGCTCGCGGAAGGCGCCATAGTGGAACCAGTCGTCGCCCATCCAACCATCGACCATGGGGTTCATCGGCACCGATACTTTGAGGGCAGGGTGAGGGTTGACGAGCGGCATCAAGGGCAGAAACCCGTCATAGGAAATGCCGATGATGCCAACTTTACCGTTTGATTCGGGAATGTTTTTCACCAGCCAGTCGATGGTGTCGTACGTGTCGGTGGAGTGATCGACCGGGGTGGGGTTCTGCGGCCCGTGCAACGGCCGGTTCATCACGTAGTCGCCCTCGGAGCCATACTTGCCGCGCACGTCCTGCACGACGCGGATGTAGCCGCCCTCGATGATGACTTCCATGGCGTTGTCATAGCCATTGAGAATCGGCCCAAGATGCGTGCTATCCGCATGGCTGGTGAGGGCCGTGGCGTTGTAGGGCGTGCGTGTCAGGAGGATCGGAGCGCGCTTGGCCCCCTTCGGCACCAGGATCACCGTGTGCAGCTTCACACCGTCGCGTATGGGGATCATTACATCGCGCCTGACGTAGTCGAAGCTGGCGGTAACGGGCTCGAACTTGGCCGGTATTTCGCTCGGCAAGGCGGGGTACTGGGGCGCCGCCGAAGTGGTCTGGGCCGCCGAGGGTCCCGCGCACATCAGGGCGCCGAGCGCCACCGAGAGCAAGGTCAGAGTGCGAACGCGGGCGACTGCATTCATGCTGGTTCCCTTGGAGTCAAAAATAGGTTCCCCGAAGAGTCGGGCGATTTCATTTTCCAACGTCGTGCCTCCTGTACTTTTGTCCCGAATGCATCGCAGGGAGCTGCGCCTCCCCGGCATGATTCTATTGTGGCCGGCCATGGGGAGCCAGATCCTCTGCCAAACAGTGTTGCCTTCCCATTCAATTCGTGGGACTCTGTGAAACCTTTGTGCTAGGTCGTCTCCTATCTTCTCATGAATTCCGTCGCGCCAACTCGGGTTCGTTGGATATTGGTAGGCTGGATCGCTCTGACGGGGGCGCTCAGTTTTGTCGACCGCGTCAACATTTCCATAGCCGCGCGTTCCATCTCCCAGGACTTTCACCTTTCGGACGTGCAGCTCGGCACGATCTTCAGCGCGTTCTTTGTTGGCTACGGCCTCTTCCAGATTGCCGGTGGCTGGGCGGTCGACCGTCTGGGAGCGCGCCGCACTCTGGCTTTGGGCGCCGTATGGTGGGCGGCCTTCACCGCTCTCACCGCCAGCTTTCCCGCCGGCATCGCGCAGGCATTCCTGATCATCTGGTCGGTGCGGTTCCTGCTGGGCATGGGGGAGTCCGTCATGTACCCGAGTTCGAATCGCTGGGTCGCCAACTGGATTCCCACCGCCGAGCGCGGCCTCGCCAATGGCGTGATCTTCGCCGGGGTTGGTGCGGGCTCCGCCTTCACTCCTCCCATCATTCGCTATGTCATGGTCCACTTGGGTTGGCGCGAGTCCTTCTGGGTCTGCGCCCTACTGGGACTCGGCGCAGGTGCGGTATGGTACTGGATGGCGCGCGACCATCCCGACCAGCACGCCTGGCCCAATGACGCGGAAAGAAAATGGATTCATCATGGCATCCCCCAATGCGACCCTCTCGAAGCGCCCCAATATTCGTGGCGCGTCATGCTTGCGAGCCGGGACGTTTGGGCCATAAGTCTCAGCTATTTTTGTTACGGTTATACTCCCGCGATCTTTTTCACCTGGTTCTTTATCTACCTCAACCGAGTGCGCGGACTGAACCTGCAAACGGCCAGCTACTACGGAATGCTGCCGTTCATCGCCATGGCCTGCGGATCGGCGTCGGGAGGTTGGATCGCCGATGCCGTGTCCCGGCGATTCGGCCGCTGGTGGGGCCGCTGCGGCGTGGCCGCCTGCGGCATGATGTTCGCGGGCCTCTTTATGGCCGCCGGCTCGCAAGTCTCTACCGCGGCATCAGCCAGCGTGGTCCTCGCGGCGGGCGCCGGTTCGCTCTACATCGCACAAAGCGCTTACTGGGCGCTCTCCGCCGACATGGGAAAGGGATCCTCCGGCTCGCTCTCCGGCTTCATCAACATGTTCGCCCAAGCGGGCGGTGCCCTCACGGCGGTCACCACACCGGCCATTGCCGCGCACTTTGGTTGGACCGCTTCTTTTCTGACCTCAGCGGCCTTCTGCGTTCTCGGCGGCGCACTGTGGCTGGTGGTCGATCCCAATCGACCGCTTGCAGTCAGGGGTTAGGGATTGGGGATTATGGGTTCGAAGTTGCGAGCCTGGGCCTGCAACCGCCCTTCCCCTCACATGGACATCGAAGGTCTCCGGTGCTACTCTTGCCCCCGCAAAAATCGCTTCATAATTTGGAGGTCATAAAAATGGAGAATAAATTGAACAAGTCCAATAGCAAGGAAGGGCCCGGAGGCCTGAGCCGGCGTCAGTTTTTTGCCGGGGCCGGTGGAGCGGCGCTGTCATTCAGCATCATGAACCCGGGACTGGCACGCGGGTCACAAGTGAGTTCCAAAATCTCTCTGGGCTCGATTGGCTGCGGCAGCCGCGGCACCTGGATCGCCGATCTCTTCCGCAAGCACGGCGGATACGAGATCACCGCCGCCCACGACTATTTTCCTGACCGGGTGAACGCGTTTGGCGACAAGTACAATGTGCCCGCGGCGCGGCGCTTCACGGGCCTGAAGGGTTTCCAGAGAATGCTGGAGGCAAAGGTGGATGCGGTGGTTATCGAGAGCCCACCTTATTTTCACCATTCGCACGCCGCCGCCGCGATTGAGCGGGGAGTCCACGTGTACCTGGCCAAACCCATGGCCGTGGATGTTCCCGGCTGCCACAGCATTGAGGCCAGCGCCAAGAGCGCCGCGGAAAAGAAGCTTGCCTTCCTGATCGATTTCCAAACGCGCACCGATCCTTTTTACCAGGAAGCCATCCGGCGCGTGCAGAAGGAGGCAAGCATCGGCCGCATCGTCAGCGGCGAGGCGTCATACGTAGCGGGCCTTCCCTGGGCAAAAATGGTTCCGGACCTGGAGGCCAAGCCGCAGGATCCCGAGACCCGCCTGCGCGCGTGGGGACTCATCAGGGCGCTCTCCGGCGACATCATTACCGAGCAGAACATTCACTCGATCGACGTCATGACGTGGGTTCTCGACCAGCATCCGGTAAAAGCGCTCGGCACGGGAGGACTCAAATCCCGCAGCGTCGGCGACATCTGGGACCATTTCTCGGTAAATTTCTGGTTTGCGGAAGACGTGCTCGTCACCTTCTATTCAAAGCAGTACGGAGAGGGTGCGGACGATATTCGCTGCCAGATGTTCGGCACGGAAGGCTCGCTCGACACGCACTACGCCGGCGACGTCGGCATCAAAGGCAAGTCGAATTACGCGGGAGGCCGCGACGGTATGCTCTATACCACGGGCGCTGTCCGCAACATAGCGATGTTCTACGATCAGGTCACTTCCGGGCGGCTCGACTACTCGACCATCGCGCCCGCCGTGCGAAGCAACCTCACAACCATTCTCGGTAGAACCGCAGCCTACCGGCAGGCAGAGTTCACCTGGGATGAATTGTTGAGGTCAGAAGAAGTCCTCGACCCGCATTTGGAGGGGTTGAAGGAATAAAAAGCCGACACGGAAGGGTTTTAGCGTGATGAGGAGGCGGCCTTCCGCCGCCTCCGCTTGGGAGTCCCGTGGAGGTAGTAATCGTGTTGCGCGGAAAAATCTCGAGGTAGACCCTCAACGCTCCCGATGATCCCTGTCAGGCGTGTTGCGGGAGTGTTCTCTTTCAGCGGCTCTACGCGCACCGAAGCGCCTTCGGGAAGATCGATGCCGGGAGGGATATCGATTTTCCCATTCGTAACTTTACTGACAAAACTCATGCTCTTCCCTCCCAACAAGGTCGTCGCGCGGACCTTGTTTTTTAGGTCCGCGATACGATTCCTTAGCCTTACGCCGACAGCGTTATCTCAAGCGGCTTCTCGGGCGTCACTCCAATTTCGTGATCAAAAACTACCACGCGACGAGTGGTTTCGGTCTTCACACTTGCCTGCAATACTTCCGTCCCCAAGCGGGCGGTGGCCTTGGTAAAGGGGCCCTTGGAGAGGCCGTTCAATGCCACGCGCTGAACGGCAATTGAGCCTTCGGCCACTTCGACCTGCACGCTTTGGAGCTGTGGTTTGAGTGTGTGCGTGAAGCTGCCCCAACCTGAGGGGGCCGACCAGAAGCAGCGGAACGCCTGTCGGCGCGTGCGCGGCACAAGAGTGAGTTCGCGCTCGGGAGCGGAATAACGGAAGCCGCTCCAGGCCATGAAGCAGCCCCAACTCGCCATGGCGCGCGCGTAGTGATGCCCGCACTCAGGCTCGTTCCAGGGATTGCGTCGCTCGCCGTCAAAGCGCCGGCGCGTGGATTCCACAACGTTGAGTGCTTCGGTGGTCATCCCCTCAAATGCCAGCAACGCCGCGAACTGGTAATCAATTCCCGTCCAAATTTCACCGAAGTACGGGAAAGGAATTACCGGACGCTTGCCCAGCGGATAGGTTGCCACCACCACTCCGCCTTCGTCATTCAAAGCGTAAGTGCGCTGGAGGTCGACGTGGTCGCTCAGGTCTGACTTGTAGTTGTACTTGTAAATCGACTTCAGCGTGGCGCGCACGTTCGCTTCCCGCACCAAATATCCCAAGCCCGCCACGTGGGCCTGGAGTTGGCCCAGCAACTGATCGGCCAGGCAAGCACCGCCCATTTGATAGTCCGGCTCAAGCGTGTTGCCCGCGCCCATGCCCACTCGCGTGCCCGCAGCGATTTGGCTTTCCGGCCGCCCTTCAACCTTTTGAATGTAGTACTCGCCGTTGAAGAGATTCTGGTCGAGCCAGCGGCTGCCGCTCTCGAAAAGCCGGTGATATTTCGCGGCCGAGTCCTGATCACCAACGACGCGCGCCATCTCTTCGCCCGCGCGCAACGCTCCCAGGTAGTAGATTCCGCACAAAGGGTTGGGGCCGTAGAACTCCACGTCGTACGTGTTGTGCTGAACGCCCTCCGCAACCCCGTCGCGATTGCCGTCCCAGCCGTTTTCAATCCAGGCGAATTCCAATGCGCGCTTGGCGCCGGGCCACAATCGGCGCAGCCAATCCGTTTCGCCGGAGAGCCGCCACTCGCGATAGAGCTTGATGAGGCAGCCCATCTGCCCGTCCGCGGCGGCCATCTGCCAAATTTGCTTGCCATCGGGCAGATAGGATCGGAAGCCCATCAGGCCGTTGGTGTCGGTATTGCGCAGGAATTCCGACTCGCGCAACGAGTGCGCCATCTTGGGAAAGAGCTGTGGGGTGGCCTGCTCATAATTCCACACGTGGGTGCAGCTTCCGTGGCAGCAGCCCTGGTGGTCGTTGCACCCTTCGAATCCGTGAAACTCGCCATCCGGCGTGCGGAAGCAGGTATTCGTACGCAGGGTAGAAAGCGTGCTGGTGACGGCGTCGAGAACCGCCGGCGGCAGCGTGGAAGTCTCGATGGCGTGGGCGAACGCGCGCGTACGTGCTTCGAGTCGAGGGAGCTGGGATGCGCACTGCCGGCTCGCGTCCCAAGCGTCCTTAAAGCGCTCGGTATAGAAGTTGCCGACCACCGTGCTCTTGGGCACACTCTCCGGGGCCGCCCAGCCGCAGCGCTCCGGCGTGCGATTTGGGAAGTGCCAGGCGAGCAGGAAGGTGACGGTGGCCTCGCCCCCGGCGGGGATGTTCTGCGTCACCGCGAGCGAACCCACCGGCATGGCCACGCGGGAGGCGGAGTCCAGGGCGCCATCGTCGCTGAAGTCGTCCCAGAAAGTGAGCACTCCATTCCACCACTCGGCCCGCTTCCATCCCCGAAGGTAGGTGACGCTGCCCTCGGGCGCTCCCACGGCGCACAACGCGAACGTGCCCTTCAGGGGATGAGAAGGTGATAGAAAGGGATTATCCATCTGCAAGCCGGCGAGACCGGGGGCGTCACGAAAAGCCGCTTGCCTGCCCTCCTGGCCCACAGGGTTTTCAAGGCTCCAGGCAACGCCTACCCGCGCGGGGGCCGCGTTGGGATTTCGGAGGGTGTAACGCAGAATCGCCACGGGCCAGCCGGACGCGTCAACGTCAAGGGGCACGAGCGGATTGAAGGCTTCCAGGCGGACCTGCACCGGCAGCTCGGAATCCGTGAAGGCAATGCGCGCAAAGGGATACGCTCCCGTGAAAGTCGCTTCGGCAAGACGCGGCAGCCCCGGAGCATTGTCGGAGCCAAGGCCGCTCTCGGTCAATTCGTAAGGCGGCTGAAGGCGCGACTCCAGCACGCGCACGACGGGTTTGGAGTCACCCACCTTCGCCCAGATTGACGCAAAGGCGTAACTCAACTCGTTGCCTTTGTCGGGCCGGTTGAAGAGCTCCCAATCGCGCAGTTGCCCGCGGCCACCAAGTGAGACCGTACCCGTGCCGATGCCGCCCAGCGGAAACCCGATCCGCTTCAGATTCCGACCCGTGAAAGTGCGGGGATAGTCGATGGGGGAGGCCGCGTGAGACGATTTTTCCGCCGCACCCGCTCCCGCGTTTCCTGTCTTGGTATCCTGACCTGCAAGCGCCGGCATCCCCAGCGAGGACGCCAGTGCGCCACCCGCCGCGACTTCTTTTAGAAAATCCCGCCGGGCATATTTCTTTCCTTTGCGTTTTTCGGCCATGTTGTCTCCCGAGGTTTTGTGGCTTTGGCAATCTTGTGCCGCGAATGGATTCTCGCTCAGCAATAAACTGTGTCAAGAAAAAACGGTTGTAGCGCGGAGCTGTTCTGTAGTTCCGCGCTACGGTTTTCAATTCATCTCTGGACCGCTCGTTGCAATCATGTAGAATGGTCGCTTAGGCATATTTCCACGAAGTTCACACCCCAGGAACTCAGTACCCTCCTGGTCGATATTCAAGTGTAGTAAGGGAGCCCGGCGCGCATTTCCCCGTTTTGTGAGAGGCGGACATCGCACGGATGATGAATCAGAACATCAAGGCTTTTGGGTTCGCCACGCTGCTCATGCTCAGCGCCGGGATCGGTCTAAGCCAAGAGAAGGCCTCGTTCCATTTAGATGGAGTCGTGCGCGACAGCACAGGCGCTCCCGTGCCCGGCTCCGAAGTCACGCTGAGCAACGCCAGTTTCCGCGCGACCCAAGTCACTGACAGCGAAGGCCGGTTTCACTTTGATAACCTGGCGATTGCCAGTGGCACGCTCACCGTGATGACTAGCTCATTCGCGCCGGTTCAGCAAACCTGGGACGCGCGCGCCCAAGGCTCAAAGACGATCGAGATCAAGCTCTCTCCCAGCGCTCTTCGAGAACGTATCACCGTCACCGCGACGCGCACGGAGCAGCGCGTCAGCGAGTCAGCATCGAGTGTGACCGTGTTAGGTCACCAGGATCTCGCCACAAGCGGAGGCATAACGCTCGATGATGCCCTCGGCCAAATTCCCGGGTTCATGTTGTACCGCCGCAACGGCAGCCTTACGGCCAATCCCACGTCCCTCGGCGTATCGCTCCGAGGTGTGGGGACGAGCGGGGCCAGCCGCGCGCTGGTGATCTCCGACGGCATTCCCCTCACCGACCCCTTCGGCGGATGGGTCTACTGGGACCGTATTCCGGCCACATCTGTCAGCGCCGTGGAAGTGGTGGAAGGCGGCGTTTCCGACCTCTATGGCGGCGACGCGTTGGGAGGCGTGATCAATGTGATTCCGTTCCGGCCCCTCGACTCCTCTCTTACTCTCGAGACTTTCTACGGCAACGAACAGACTCCGGATCTGTCCATCACCGGTAGTCTTCGTCGCGGCCCCTGGCTGGGCCTCACTTCCCTCGAAGGATTTCACACTGACGGTTATGTTTCCGTCCTCCCTCCTCTCGAAGGCACCATCGATACGCCCGTGGCCTCGGAACACTTTGACGGTCAATTCATGCTGGAGCGCCTGTTATCTGACCAAGGACACGTGTTCGGCAGTGGGACCATTTTTGAGGAGGCCCGCAAGAATGGCACTCCGTTGCAAAACAACGACACTCGGCTTCGCCAACTCGCGGTGGGCGCCGACTGGCAATCCGCAGCGGCCGGAGCATTGAAGTTCCGCGCTTTCGGCGGCCCCGAGGACTACGATCAGTCGTTTTCCTCGGTCGCGGCCAAACAGATCAGCGAGACTCTTACCGACATCCAGCGCGTCCCGTCCTACCAAGCCGGGCTGTCCGCACTGTGGACGCGCACGGCGGGCAATCACCAGACGCTCGCTGCCGGCTTCGATGGCCAATTGGTGCGGGGCGCGAGCAACGAGCTGATGTACTCCACCGGCAAGCTCTCGACCGCCGTGGGGGCGGGTGGACGGCAGCGCTTCTGGGGACTCTACGGAGAGGACCTCATCCGCATCAACACGCGCTGGCTCATCACCGGAGGCGCGCGCGTGGATGACTGGAGCAATTTTGACGCCCTCTCCGTCAAGCGCCCGCTGGCCACACCCGGGCCGCCGCAAGTCACCGATTACATGAATCGCAGCGAACAAGCCTTCAGCCCTCGGATTTCCACCGTTTATCAAGTGAAGGAGAACTTCGCGCTTCGGGCCTCCATGTATCGAGCCTTTCGCCCTCCCACACTGAACGAGCTTTACCGCAATTTTCGCCAAGGAAATACCGAAACTCTCGCCAACAGCGGCCTCACCGCTGAACAACTGACCGGCGCGGAAGCCGGCGCGAGCTACGGCGCGTGGCACGAGCGGCTGAGCGTCCGCGGTACTCTTTTCTGGAGCGACATCAGCGATCCTATTGCCAACGTGACGTTGTCCACTACGCCGAGTCTGACCACCCAACAGCGGCAGAATCTGGGCGAAACGCGCTCCCGCGGCGCCGAATTCGAGGCGGAAGCGCGACTGACCCATTCGCTGACCGTCAACGGAGGAGTGCAATACGTGGACGCAACGGTGACGAGCTTTCCCGCAAACACGCAACTGGTGGGATTGCTCGTGCCGCACGTGCCCCGCCACGACGTGGACTTCCAGGTCCGGTACTCGCGGCCTCGATGGGTGACCGCCGCCCTGCAAGGAAGTTTTGTGGGCTCGACTTTTGACAACGATCAGAATACGCTCTTGTTGAATAATTACTTCCTGCTGAATGCACTGGTTTCCCGCTCGCTCGGGCACGGCATGGAAATCTTTGTGGCAGCGGAAAACCTTCTCGATCAACGGTACGATGTGGCCCGCACGCCCTATCTCACCAACGGTCCTCCTATCCTGTACCGAGGCGGTTTTCGGATGACGATTCGCTAACGGAGAGACCACATGGATGGGCAGGATAGACAGAATCACCTCGTAGTCCATGCCAGGTAGCGGAGAATCGACATCATAAAGACATAGGGAGGTCTTGCACTCATGCGCCATCGGCTGAACCGCCGCAGATTCCTGAAGCAAAGTGCTACATCGTTGCTGGCTGCCTCGGCGTGGCCGGCAGCCCTACGATCCGATCAGCAGCAATCGGCCGATCCCACCCGCGAGTGGCGGGTTTACGGCGGCAATCCCGCCGGAACGCATTACTCGCCGCTCGATCAGATCAACCGAACCAACGTGCACAAGCTCAAGGTTGCTTGGACGTACCACACGGGAGACAGCCGGCTCAAACCCGCCACCACTATCGAATGTAATCCCCTGGTAGTCAACGGCGTGATGTATCTCACCACCGCCCAACTGAAGCTGTGCGCGCTCGACGCGGCGACGGGCAAGTTCCTTTGGCAATACGACCCGTTCGAAGGCGTCGATGAGGACAAGCCGCGCGGCGTGAACCGCGGCGTGGCGTACTGGGAGAACGGCA
>CAZCVY010000167.1:10814-15869 GCA_964501985.1 uncultured Acidobacteriota bacterium
GGCGTAATGGCCTGGATGTTCCACACGCTTCCCCGCCCTGGAGAGGTCGGCAATGACGCGTGGCAAGGCGATTCCTGGCGCACGACGGGCGGCGCCAACGATTGGGGTGGCATGACGCTCGACGAAAAACGCGGCTGGGTGTTCGTTTCCACCGGTTCCGCGGCTTTCGATTTCTACGGCGGGCAGCGCCTGGGCTCGAACCTTTTTGCCAACTGTGTGATCGCGCTGGACGCCGCCACCGGCAAGCGAATTTGGCACTACCAAGTGGTGCATCACGATTTGTGGGACCGTGATCTTCCCTGCGCGGCGGCTCTGGTTACGCTCAACATTGGCGGCAAGCATGTTGATGCCGCCGTGCAAGCCACCAAGTTCGGCCAGCTTTTTGTCCTCGACCGCGAAACCGGAAAACCTCTGTTCCCGATTGAGGAGCGGCCGGTCCCGCCGTCGGATGTTCCCGGCGAGCAGGCCTGGCCCACCCAACAGCAGGTGCTGAAGCCTCCGCCCTACTCGCGCCAGACCTTCACCGAAGACGACATCACGAATATCTCGCCGGAAGCGCACGCGTATGCTCTCGACACTTTCACGAAATCGCGCAGCGGCACCTGGCAACCTCCCAGCTTGCAGGGGACTATCATCTTTCCCGGATTCGACGGCGGGTCGAATTGGGGCGGCGGATCGTTCGACCCCACAACGGGTTGGTATTACATCAATTCGCACAATGAGCCTTGGATCCTGACCCTTGTGCCCGCCCCGGAGGGCGCCGGGTATCCCTACGCGCACACTGGGTACAACCACTTCGTCGATCAAGAAGGGTATGCGGCCATCAAACCCCCATGGGGACAGCTCACCGCGTTCAATTTGAACCGCGGAGACATCGCGTGGCAGGTGGTGCTCGGTGAGCACAAGGAATTAACTGCGCGCGGCATCCCTCCGACGGGCACGCAGAACATCGGCGGATCCATCGTCACGGCCGGGGGCATTGTCTTCATCGGCTCAACGCAGGATGAAATGTTCCGCGCGTTCGACAAAACCAGCGGGAAGCTGTTGTGGAAGGGGGAACTCCCCGCCGGCGGGTATGCCACTCCTTGCACCTATGAAGCCGGGGGCAAGCAATACGTGGTGATCGCCGCGGGCGGAGGCGGCAAACCGCGCACGCGCTCAGGCGACGCGTATATGGCGTTTGCCTTGCCGTGACGCCTTCCGGTGATAACGGAGCCGCAGAATTGCTACCGCATTTCAAACCGATCGCGTCGTGGGCGCTTTTTGCCGGCGCCTTAATTCTAACCTTCGCGATGTTTTCAGACGCCCGCGCAGTGCGCGCCCAGGACAAGGCGCCCCCGTCGCCTCCCGCCAAGCCGCAGCCCATTCCCTTCAGTCATAAACTGCACACGCAGTTCTTCAAAGAGTGCCAGGATTGTCACGAGATTTCATCCGACGGCTGGACGATGAGCTATCCGCCGGAGGAGAAGTGCATGACGTGCCACGCGACCGTCGCGGCGGATCGTCCTGCGATCAATAAGCTGGCCGAGTATGCTGCACAGAAGAAGCCCGTGCCTTGGGTGCCAATCTACCGGGTGCCAGACTTTGTTTACTTCTCCCATCGGAAGCACGTTCAGAAAGCCAAACTCGATTGCGAAAATTGCCATGGTCCCGTTCGCGAGCGCGACGTGATCGTCCGAGAGAAGCCCATTTCGATGGCGGCCTGCATCAGTTGCCACAAGGAAAAGGGCGCCTCTACCAACTGTCGCACTTGCCACGATGCGATCTGACGCCCGTTGCAGTCTGCCCGCGCGCGCGGAGCTTTAGAGTAAGGCAGTTTGCTCTTTACCTGATACGGATCTTGTTGCGACGTGACTTCGCTTGGCAACCTGCCCTGAAGGGGCAAACCGTGAGTAGCCGTGGGTGCAACCCACGGGAAACAAGCAAAACCGACCCTCGGCCCTGAAGGGGCTGGACAGGTCAACCCTTTCCGGGTTGAAGAAGGGAAGAGCGTCTGGGGGCGCGTACCGCAGGTTGAAACCTGCGGCTATTCAAGTTAGGCCCCTTCAGGGCCGCGGTTTCCCGCCCCGGGGCGCCTGATCGGTGCAGGCACGTCTTCGCGAGTCGTGAGTCATGCGGATTACGGACTTGCCGGATATGTTTTGGTCTTCCCATTGCGGCTGTTGGTCACGGTGAACCCGCCATCGGATTCTGCCGAGAGCTTGATCCAGCTCACGCTTGCGTCCTGGTCGACGTTCACGATGAACGGCTCGGGCGCGTTATTCTCCTTGCCCGCGTTCTGGGCATAGTGCAACTGCCACACGTCCTCGATGCCCGGCGAGGTGCGAATGGTGTGCATGGCCTCCTCTGACCCGCCTTTCGTCGCGCCATTATTGGTGATGGCCACGCGCGGGTGCAGCACGTCGACCATGGCCGGCGAGTTGGACTCCTCCAGCCCGTGGTGGGTGCTCAGGTAAACGTCCACGGTGCCGAGCTTGTTGTTCGGGCAAACCAGCCCCAACTCCTTATTCCAGGTCAAGTCGCCGAAATCCACCATGCGAAACTTGCCATAGCTGATCAGCATGGCAACGGACTGCGCGTTCTCGGAAGGATCCACCGCACGGGGTTTTGTGGCGGAGCAAAACGGATTCGGCTTTCCCGCTCCCGCGAGGGGGCGCTCAATACCCTGGCCGGCGGCGCTGACCACCCGCACCTCGATGCCCTCGACTGGAATCTTGTCGCCCGCCCGCACGATCAAATGGGATGCGTGGTCGCGTACCTGCACATAGGCGTTGTAGAGATCGTCGGCTTCCTTCCCGGTTTCGACGCTGTGACCGTGATCGACAAAGGTGCCGATGGGAATGCGCTCGGCGAGTTGTGGCACTCCTCCAACGTGATCCGAGTGATAGTGGGTGATGACCAGGTAATCGATGCGGGTAACGCCCGCCGTCTTGGCGACGCTCGAAATGCGCTCCGCGTCGCGGCCATTAAGGCCCGGCCAGCCCGTGTCCACCAGCATCGACTTTCCCGACGGGCTTACGAAGAGCGTGGATTGCCCGCCCTCCACATCGATAAAGTACACATCGAGAGTGCTCGCCGCCCGCAGCGGCGCGCAGAGAAATACCAGGGATGCAATCGGAAGGAGTTTTCGCATGGGGGAAATACTAACACAATCCCCAGCGAGGTAGCCCGCCTTGGAACTCCGCGGCTGTTATCTCGCCAATTGCGCAAATGCGGAAGACGTGCGCCAGTAGTGATGTTGGGAGCCGGAATCAAGCTCGTAGCGGCGTCCTTTAGGGCCGCACGCCGTAGCGGCGGCGGGACCTGTCCCGATCCCATCGGGACGCCGCCATGGCGAGGTAAACTCGCTGCTACGCCGGCACGTGCCGGGCGGGAGCGCGGCGCGTGAAATTCCTGGCGCGCTTGCAGGGATAGCGCTGAGTCCACACATGCCGATGGAAAAGCCGCAGGGCCGAAGTGCGGGCCCTGCGCTACGTCGTTCCGCCGGGCCCTGGCAGGCAGGGCGGGGACCAACGCTGTCCCCAGCAGGAGTAAAGTGAGCGTTTTGAGCCTCATTGCCACCTCGGGCGCATCGCGGGGACCCGGAAGAAACCAGATTTTACCCCGATTGTGGCGAATTGCCATCTTTACCGCCCAGTAGCCGGGAACAGGATACGCGGGTGGCGCAAACATCGCCGTTTAGGTCTGCGTCCCCAACCAGGGGCACATACATTGGGAAGCAATGTCTGCGCCACCCGCGAAGACAATGAGAAGTGACAAGTCGAGAGCACGAGCCCCGCGTCCCATTCTTGGCCCCCTCGCAGTGCCCCCGAGACTCCCACGCTTCGTCTATCGGCGGGACTTTGGACGAGGATGAACTAATATTACTCCTCGGTGGCAGGAAGCCCCTCGGGAAGAGATGTCTCTCCGGCCCGCGACGGCTGGAGAGACCGCCCGTCGCGGTCCACCTTCCCCGAATTCTGGGGTCCGATGGCCCGATCGGGGTCCCGAAATCGGACTCCCCGCCGGAGAAGGAAAACAGAGTTTTTTGGGGCCCACCGGAAGACTTGTCCCTATTGACCTAGCCTCTGGTCGCCAACGTGCTGGTATATCCATCGGAGTATTGTCGTGTGGGTAAAATCACGCACCGGAGCTGGGCGCTGGGAACTGGGTGCTGGAGAAGATCCCCAGCCCGGCACCTAGACCCCGGGTAACCCGCACCTACAAGTGCAACTACCGCAAAGGAGCGAGGTATGCCACGATGTGGAAGAAAACGAAGGTACTTAGGCGCTGATCCGGGGAAGCCCTGATAAATGTATGCATCTGATATTAAAGTAGTTAGTCAGCTTCAAGTCGCGAGCGGCGTGAAACAAGGGGAATCAAAAAGTGAAGGCTAATCCCACGATGTTATTGAAAACACAGGGAGGGTTTTGGCTTACCCCACGATATTCATGAAAACAAGTAACTTAAGACGAAAAAGCCACGATATTGATGAAAACACATGTGGTTGTGCGCTAAAACGAGCCCGTAGGAAGCAGAGGATGCAGAAAAAAGAGAGAATTGTCTCACGTTTCGCGAGTACAAGAGGAATTGCCGAGCGTCCGCTCGAAAGAATGAACGTTCGCGAGGGATCAACGCGGGGGGCCGACGTTACGATCACGGCGGCCCATTTCCTGGCAGAGCAGGAAAAAAGATGCTAAATGATACGTTCAAAGCCGGAATGTGTATGAAAACAAAGGATCGCAAGACAAAGTGCCCGAATAAAAACAGACTTTTAGGTCTTAACTTTCGACATTTTTACGTAACTGATGCCCATTTTGCAGAAAAATGCAGGTTTTGAAGGACACATTACCAGCTCAATTCGGTTTTTTGCAGATTTCTTCGTGCATAATACATTTGTCCCAATCATGAACGCCATGCCGCAGAGCCCGAGTCCCGAACACCAACTCACGATCGTCGCGGGGGAGGGCTCCGGCGACATTTACGGCGCAGCTTTGGCGCGGGCTCTTCAGACGCGTCTGCCGGGCGTGGAGTCTTCGGCTGTGGCGGTGAAGCCATGCGGCAGGGAGAAAGAGG
>CAZCVY010000168.1:0-15707 GCA_964501985.1 uncultured Acidobacteriota bacterium
CCGGATATCCCCTGTGAAGCCGTCGTCGTCAGAAGCGGGCAGGATCCGGTGGTCGTGAATTTGGATATCGAGAGTCCCGAACCTGTAGGTGAGAGCGACAGCGAGAAGCCATTCCACCCTAGCCGTTAGGGTTCCAACTGCGTTGGGCTCTTTCCAGTCGTGGCGATTCTCTCTTGGCCATGTAAGCCGGAAGTCAGGCCAACGAGCATGGGGAATACGATGCAAGAAGGAAAGCGGTGGTCCCTGCGGAGATTTGACGCCGCTGGCAAACTTTTCCCTGCAGTACGGTGTTCCAGCAACATGCTTTCGAGGCGCTGGTGGAATAGGGATGGCGGGCGATGACCCTGTATCCTGTAAGCTATAACCTGTCATCTGTGACCTAAATCGAGACTCTATGACCCTCGTTCCTATTTCCGTGGCCTGCCCGCAATGCGGTTCTGGCGACGTGCTCTATTCCTGCAAACCCGAATGCTGCTACAACCACGTTTGCAACAACTGCTACACGACATTTGAGTTGGAAACAACACGGGTGGGGGAAACTGCGGAAGATTTTGCCGTCCCGCCTGAGGCTGATCCGACCGCGCCTACGGCTCCCTGCGCGCGATGCCACGAACCGCGGGTTTTTGCTATTGACGGGGTCGGTCCACCGCCGCAATTTGTGTGCGCTGACTGCAGAGCTCTGCTCACACTGGAATTCACGGAGATTGCTCCGGCGTGATCGCCCTTCCGTTTCCGGGGGACGCTCCGCGCTTGGAACTTACTTTGGTTATGAAGCGTTTCTTACTTTGAACGTCTATGAACTCTTCAGCCGCACCCCTTCCCGGTGAAAACCCAAAGACGGGATTTGTCATTACCGCCACCGCCCTGATTCTGTGCATCACTGCGGTCAAGTTTTGGGTGCACCTGTATGCCGGCCGGCACTATGGGTATTTCGTTGACGAACTGTATTACCTCGCTTGTAGCCGGCACTTGGCTTGGGGTTATGTCGATCAACCGCCACTGATTGCGGTGATCACGTGGCTGGCGCGGGTGCTGTTTGGTGATTCGCTGCCGGCGTTGCGGTTCTTTCCAGCCGTTGCCGGCGCCGCCGAGGTTGCTCTCACCGCTCTGATTGCGCGCGAACTCGGCGGGAAGCGCTTTGCCCAGGGCTTGGCTGCACTCGCGGCGCTGGTGGCTCCGGCAATCCTTGGCGTGGACAGCCTGCTGACCATGAACGCGTTCGAACCGCTCTTCTGGATGGGGTGCGCCTACCTGTTCATCCGCATTATTAAGACAAGTGATCCGAGACTCTGGATCTGGTTCGGAGTTTTGGCGGGCGTCGGTCTCGAAAACAAATACTCCATGCTGATCTTCGGAGCCGGCATCGTGGTCGGAATGGTGCTGACTGCGCAGCGCCGTTTGCTTTTGAGCCCCTGGATATGGGTCGGCGGCGCGATCGCTTTCCTCATCTTCCTGCCGAATCTTCTATGGAACGTCCAGCACCACTTCCCCTTCCTGGAAATCCAAGCCAACATTCGCCGCAGTGGGCGCGACGTGCATCTGGGGCCAGGGGCTTTCTTCGCCCAGGAAATCCTGGCGATGCTTCCCTTGACTCTACCCATCTGGGTCGCGGGGCTTTGGTTTTTCTTTTTCTCGAAACCCGGCAAGCCATTTCGCGCTCTGGGATGGGCATGGGTTTTCACCGCGGCGGTGATCGTGACGATGAGCCCGCGAGTTTACTATCTTTTTCCTGCCTTCCCGATTTTGTTCGCCGGCGGAAGCGTGATGTGTGAAACCTGGTTGGAACGACCGAGAATCCTGTGGTTGAAACTCAGCTATGCTGCCCTGATGATTGTGGCGGGCGCGGTGTTCTCGCCGCTCGTCCTGCCGATTCTACCGCCCGAGACCTACATTCGCTATACGCAAGCGCTGCATCTCCAGCCGCCGCGGATTGAGACCCACAAGCTTGGCCCGCTGCCGCAGATTTACGCCGACCAGTTCGGTTGGGAAGAGATGACGGCCACGGTCGCCGGCGTTTTCAATAGCCTTTCACCGGAAGTGCGCGCCAAGACGGCGATCTTCGGCCAGACTTACGGGCAGGCCGGCGCCATCGACCTCTTTGGTCCCAAATTCGGCCTGCCTCCGGCAATCAGCGGACATCAGAACTATTTTCTCTGGGGACCACGAAGCTATACGGGCGAGAGCATGATCGTGATGGACGATCGTCCGGAGAAATTGGAGCGGCTGTTTAGCAGCGTGCAGAAAGTCGCGAGTGTTTACCACCCCTACTCGATGCCTTACGACCACTTCGACGTTTTCTACTGCCGCGGCTTGAGAGAGCCGCTGAAAGAATTCTGGCCGCAGGTGAAGAATTGGGATTAACGAGTAGTGTGCTCATTGACCGTAACGCCGCCATCTTGGCGGCTCCTGTGCCGGCTGGAAGCCGGCGTTACGTCCAAATTAGGACACTACAGACTAAATCAGAAGAGGTGGAAACTGACCTCCACCTCCATTTGCACAGGCACCGGGACGCCTTGGCGCAGGGCGGGCTTGAATTTCCAGGTGTTCACGGTCTTTACCGCTTCTTCGTCAAGGCCCATGCCCAGATCCTTCGCAATCCGAATATTTCGCACCGCTCCCTGGGCGTCCACGACAATCCACAACAATACGATTCCCGCGAATTTGGCCTTGCGTGCTTCTTCCGAATACGCCGGTGTAGGGGAGTAAATGGCAATGGGCGCGCTGACGCCGCCGCCGACACTGAAGGCACCATCGCAACACCCTCCGCCTTCGCCTGGACCGAACACGGGGCCTTTGCCCGGCCCCACGCCTGTGCCGTTACCGTCGCCGATCCCGCCACCGGTTCCGGGTCCGCCCGAAGGCGGTCCCGGCACGGCCTTGGGGTCGCCCCAAGCCATGTCGAGCTTCATCTCCGGAAGTTTCAATTCCGGAGGACCTACCAGCGTTGGCTGCATGGGCAGGATGGGCGCGACCTTGGGGATCGTGACCATGGGAGGGGTGAATTGTGTGCGCGCAAAGAGTGGAAGAGCTCCACGCGAAGCGGGAAGCGGCGAACGGACACCGCCGCCTCCCCCGCCGCTGGTTTTGTCCGCATTTCCGTGGAGCTGCTGAAACGGGAAAACGATCGGAGTGAGGTTAAATATCTTGTCCGGAATGGGCACAGGGTGCATCACCCGTTGAATCTCGAAGGGGAGCACCAACGCCGTGACCGCCAGCAAATGGACGAGCAGGGAATTTGCCCACGAGTGGGGGTTGGGCAGGTAATCCTGCCAAAGGTCGGGGAAGTCATCAGCCCGCGAGTGATAGCGTGCCGTGGCGCCCTTTGGGCTCGACATCAAGGCTTGGATCTGTGATGGCAACTCGCGAAACCACGGTCGCTGGTCCGAAAGCGGCGGCCGTGCCTGCAGTTGCTCCCCGCTTCGAGTTGTGTCTCGCTGGTCGTGAAGCCAGTTGCTGGTCTGCTTTACGAGTGAAATGGGTAACGTGGGTAGGTCGAGCAAGGTCAGTTCAAAAGAGCGCTGGGCACAAGACTCGGAATCGGGGATGACAGGTGCGCTCGGACGCACCTCCGGCTGGGATGGTGACACAACAACATCCTCCTTGCGGACCCGCTGTTTATGCAGCCCGCGCGACGTGTTCAGCAGCATTCCCCGCGTTGGATGTAGGAGTGAAGTGCGAGGTTGTCCCGCCCTCGCGACCTGCGGTAGGGACGGCCTTACGCCGAGATTTGGCGAGGTAAACTCGCCTCTACGAAGTCAAATGGGCCAAAAAAACCAGAGGACAACTTGCCAATGGAATTCGTCGGAGTCAGGTAATGTGCGCAGTATGCGGGGCAAGCTTCCCGCGCGTCCTTAGCTCTTCCAGTGTTCCCAATTCGAGTAGTCCACACCCAAACGCGCAGTCGCGCTTTCCGGGCAGCCGTCCCAACTTTCTACCATCTGATTGCCCTGATACCGCAAATCTGCAATACCTATCTTGCTGGAATAAAACCCTCCCAGCACCAGGTCGCGGATGTGACCGAAGGCGGCGACCACGCCTGAGTCATCGGGAGCCGCTTTCGTCGGATAGGCAATACGATCGAGAATCTGCTTTTGCTGGGTCTCGGAACAATCGGTGAAGTCGTGGCTGAATTGCCGGCTGGACTCCATGTCGATCCAGGTGAGGCTGCCCAATACCGCGGTCTTCATCTGGTCCTCATGTATGTTCAACCAATCGTCGATAAATTCCGGAACACCGGCTGCCGTGGCGCTCCCGCTGCGTTCATCGGCGGGGAGAATTAGATCGCTGAGCACTCGCAGGGTTTTCCACTGATGAGGGTTGAAAATCTTCGGCGCATACTCAGCCTCCGCGGCCGCGTTGGCCGGAGAACCTGCGGCGCGTGCCGGGGTCAACTGAGCCAGTGCCGCCGTGGGCGCCACCATCGCGGCCTTCAGAAGGTCGCGGCGATTGAGGGTGCCGGAGGGATCCGGTCGCTGTTTCTCACTCATAGAATCTCCCAAGCTTGTTGCGGGTGCGGCACGATGCCACCTTCTGGCGGAGTAAACCCGCCTCTAGGACTTCAAACTGGGACACCCGAAGTGTCAAGTTCTTGCTCGTCACTCGCCACTGCCTCTTAGACATTCAGCTTCTTCGCCTGATCCGCCGCATATTCGGAGGTGCGCCAGGCCAGAGCCATGATCGAAAGCGTCGGATTCTTGTCCGCATTGCTCACGAAGGGGGCGCCGTCGGTGATGAAAAGGTTTTTGCAGTCCCAGGCTTGGCAATAAGGGTTGAGGACGGAAGTCGAGCGGTCCGCTCCCATCCGGGCGGCGCCAACCTCGTGGATAACCCTACCCCCGGCGGTGATGCCCCAATTATCGTCGGGCCCGTATTTCTTCACCGGCTCACCGCCGGCTGCCAGAATAATTTCCTCAAACGTGTCGCGGGCATACTTCGCCATCTGAATTTCATCGTCGCTCCACTTAAAGTGGAACTTAAGCACTGGGATGCCCCACGCGTCGACCACGCTCTTGTCGATTTCGCAATAGCTGTCCTTATTGGGGATCATCTCGCCGCGGCAAGAAAAGCTCATGAACGCGCCATAGATCTTGCGTACTCCCCGCTTCAGTTCCACTCCGTAGCCGCCGCCCAGATAGCGCTCGCGGCCAGAGAAGGTTGCCACTCCCGGCATGCGGAAGCCGCCTCCAAACTCGATGTGGAAGCCCCGCGAAAAAGGCATCTCGTGCCGAAGCTGCTTTTGATAATTCCACCAGGGCATGTAGAGATGCATGCCGCCCGTCCCATCTTCGTTGTGGGGCGGCATCTCTTGCATGATCGGAAAGAAACCCGTTGAACCGTCGACGCCCACCGTGTCCATCAGGTATTTTCCTACCATTCCGCTGGAATTGCCCAGGCCATCGGGGTGGGCCGGACTCTTCGAATTCAGAAGAAGCCGCGCGGTCTCACAATTGCTCGCACCGAGCACCACAATCTTGCTCCGCACCTGGACTTCCCGTAAGGTTTTCTTGTCGATATAAGACACTCCGGTCGCCAATCCATCCCTGCCCACCAATACTTCACGCGCCATGGCATTGCAGCGCACCTCGAGGTTTCCGGTCGCAATGGCGGGAGGAATGAGTACCGTCGAAGAGGAGAAGTTGGAGGATGTAGCGCAACTGCGCCCGCACTGTCCGCAGTAGTGGCAATGGGGCCGGCCGTTTATGGAACGCGTGAGAATCGAGCGGCGCGCGGGAATGCAGGGGATGCCCAGCTTGCGGCAAGCGTTCTGGATCAGCAACTCATTGCAACGCGGCTTCGGGGCGGGCAGGAACTTTCCATCGGGCGTATTTTCCAGACCCTCCTCGGTGCCAAACACACCAATCAGTTCTTCCGTCTTATCGTAATACGGAGCAAGATCGTCGTAGCTGATTGGCCAGTCGAAGCCCTTACCATCGCGCGAATAGGGTTTGAAGTCGTAAGGGCCCATGCGCAGCGAGATTCGTCCCCAATGGTTCGTGCGCCCTCCTAGAGCGCGGGTCCTCCACCAACTCCAGGTGCTGCCCGAGGCGTTGGTGTAGGGCTCGCCCGGAATCTGCCACCCTCCATAGCCGGGGTCGAAATAACCGTTGGGCTTTTCCGGCGTGGGCGCGCCACGGTGCGGCGCTTCGTAAGGCCACTGAAACATCGTGGACTGCTTCGCCGTGTCCCACCAATCTCCGGCTTCCAGCATCAGGCATTTGGCTCCGGCTTGGGTGAGGACGTAAGCGGCCATCCCCCCTCCCGCGCCGGAGCCGACGATGATGGCGTCGTATACTTTAGGACTGGGGATGATCTCAGGCATAAGGCCTCTCTGCGGGCTAAGTCAAACGGCCCGGCAAATACATTCGCAAAAATCGGGAGGCAAGAATAAATCCATCTTTACGAGCCTGGGGGAATTCCGGCGCATTGTTGCTGGGCGGCTCGTCCCAGAACGGATCCTCGTGCTCAACCGCGATTCCCCCACTGTAGCGGACCTGCAAGAGGACATTTAGAAATTTCGGCCAATCGATCAGACCCTGGCCCGGGATGCGGTAACGCCACCAGCCTTTACCGTGAATTCCCACCTTCTGCAGGATCGGTTCAACGATCTCGGTATCCTTGGCGTGCACAGACAAAATCCTGTCCTTGAAATCCCAGGCCGCCTGGACGTAGTCGACGTACTGCCGTACCAGATGCGAGGGATCAAATTCGAGGCCGAGGCGCTTGCTGGGGACGAGGTCAAATACCTTCTCCCAGGCGTCAGGGACCGTGGCGAAGTTGGTATCGCAGGGATAGTTTTCCCATCCCATGCTGATGTCCAACTTTTCGCAGACAGGCAAGTAGTTCTCATTGAAAACATCGGCCAATGCCTTGGCTTGATCGTCCATCGGGGCTCCAGCCGTGGTTCCGCTGAAGGTCCCCACGAATTTGCACCCCAAGCGGTGACCAAATTCCAGGTCTTGGATGAACTCGGCAATTGCGTCACGGCGCTTGGCAGGGTCGGCGACGATGTGGTTGGGGTCCATACACTCGAGGCTGATTATGCGGATGTTGGCCTCACGCGCCGCCGCGAGTATCTGATCAATCTGCGAGTCTGACATTTTGGGATTGAAGGAACGACCCACCCTGAGGTATACGCCTTGATAATCAGCCGACGCCGCAAATGCCAGTTTCTGTGGCGAGTACTCGGTAAGAATTGAAAGCTGCGGAAAGCCCTTTTCAGGCCAGTGGCTGGAAGGCGGTGAGTCTTGCCCCGGGGCTGGATTGCCGCTAAGCGCTAACTGAGTTCCCAGTGCTGACGCGCCGCCGACTTTCAAGAAATTTCGCCGATCAAGTTTGTCGCCGATCATAGATTCCTCCGCTCGAAGGTAAGTTGAAATGCACTTTTACCCATTTTGTACTGGTCAGGAAAGCGCATTGCGGAGGACATCATGCCATAATCTCGAAGCCGTCGAACACATTTCCAAGGTGGAGGGTGCCGTTGTGTTTTCCACCACTACAGTATGTTAGATAGGCCTTGTCCAATAATCGTTGCCACGAAGCAAGTGCCCACTAGCGATTGAGCTAGCGATGGCGCGTGGCGAACCCCTGATCCCCAATCCCTAACCCCTAACCCCTAACCCCTAACCCCTGCTCCTTCGGGCAGCAGTCGCCGCGCGGTATGGGCGAGCCGTGGGGGCATGTCAGAGGATGATGGAGAAATGTACAAATCTTTTCGGTGACTTCCGGGCTCAGCGAGTGTTCGATTTTCGCGGCGTGTTCGTCTACCACCTCCGGGTCAATTCCGAAGGTTTCAAAGAACAAACGTTCGGAGAGCCGATGGCGCCGCAGCGCGTGCCGGGCGCGAGCCTCTCCGCGGGGGGCGAATGAAAGGGACGCGCCCTCGAGTTGGAGCAATCCCTCCTGCGCCATCAGTAAAAAGGTGGCGCGGTTGCGCGCGAATTCCGGCAGAGCTTCCGGTTCGACCACGCTGCGGCCGGTATCCTCCTGCGCGTGCCAGACAGCCTTCAGCAAGTCGTCGATCAATTCCTCTTCCCGAATGGGGAAGACGGATACTTCTGCCAGCCGACCGTGGTGTAGCTCGATGCGGCGCTCGGCCATGCGGCCGATTTCCGGGTCGTGCGTAACCAGGACGATGGTGTGGCCATCGCGGTGCAACTGCGCCAGTAGGCCCATCACCAAGGTTTCGTTCACCTCATCCAGATTGCCGGTGGGCTCATCGGCAAGGATCATATTGGGTTGGTTGATCAGGGCGCGCGCCACGCACACGCGCTGCTGTTCGCCCCCGGAAAGTTGGGACGGTAGATGCCGCAGCCGGTCGCCTAGGCCGACGCGGGTCAGTGCTTCCGCGGCTTCGCGCTCATCCGACAGGCTGTGGAAGTACTGCGCCAACATCACGTTCTCCACCGCCGTCAAATACGGAACTAGGTGGAATTGTTGAAACACGAAGCCAACTTTTTCCGAACGAAACCGCGCCAGGGCGTTGCCGGATAGCGCGGAAATTTGCTGCCCATCGAGGACGACACGACCCGAAGTCGGCACATCGAGTCCGCCCAGGATATTCAGCAGCGTGCTCTTGCCGGAGCCGGACGGGCCCATCACCGCAATCCACTCGCCCTTCTCCACAGTGAAGGAAAGGTGGTGGAGCGCATCGAGCGACGTACTGTAGGTCTTGGTTAAACCCTCAACTTCAATGAAGGACAATTCTCTTCTCGATTCTTCGGACTCGCTATTCACCGCAGCCCGCGTCGGTGAAATTCATTCGCCCTTCAAGACTACCGTGGGCTGAATCGCCCGCAGGATGCGCACGGGCACCTGCGCGGCGAACACCGCGAGAGCTACAGTCAATCCACAAACTGCCGGCAACGTCCAGGCATTCAAGCTGAGCGCGACGCCGAATAGCCGCTCGGCCAATCCGCCCGCCGCGATGGCACCCAGTCCGTACCCTAAAATGCCTCCCACCAAACCCAGACTCGCACCTTCCGTCATAAAGAGGCGCATCAACAACGCGTCCGCTGCCCCCAGGGCTTTCATTACGCCGATGTCCTTGCGGCGCTCGATCACGATGGCCGTCATTGTGGCCATAACGCAAAGAGCAATGATAACCAGAATCAGGGCGGTGAGGGAAAGCAACAGCCAGCGAATGGTTCCCAGCACTTTCCCTTCGGAGTAAACAATCTGCCGAATGGGGCGAACCTCCAGACCGGGTAAAAGCCCGGCAAGGCGCCGAACGGCGCTTTCCACGCCGCGGGTCTCGCCCGGAAGATTGACCTCCACAAGCGTGACCTTGCCCGGCAACCCTAACAAGGATTGCAGTTCGTCGAGCGGAAGAAAGACCTGGTCGTCTTCGGAAGCGCCAGTGGTGACGACGGTCGCAACACGAAACCTGGTGAGTCGCGAGGTGGTTTCCTCGTCAGTCCCGCCGAGCCGATGCAGTTGGAGGGAATCGTCCGAATGTACGTGGAGCCGTGCCGCCAGGTTTGCTCCCAGGGCGCAACTGCCCGGCGCCAAATCCCCAGAGATGGCTTCCCCCGCCTGGTGCCAGCCCGGATTTAATCCACGTAACGCGCCGAAATTCGCGCCGGTAGCTACAACATTGATGAATTCTGGCAAACGGGGATCAGCGAGGTCTTGCGACACTCGAACCACACCATAAAGTACAGGCGCGAAGGACGTGCCGGGCGTCTGATGGGCGAAGTCGCCGAGAGGTTGCAGCGCGGCTTCTTCGAACGTGCTGCTTTCCGGTCCACTCCCGGCAGTTCCCGAAGATCTGGGCGCAATGACCGTGTTTGCGCCGTATGCGCGGAAATCCTCCGTCATCTTTCGACGCACATCGCCATAAAGGTTTAGAAGCATCGAGGTGATCCCGGCTCCCACTACCAGTGACCCTAGCGCGAGCGCTGCCTGTGAGCGCTTGACGGAGAGCGCGCGCCACCATAGGCGCCAGAACATGGAACCATCGGAGGATCGGGAGATCTGGTGATCGGGTGATCGGGCGGTCGGGTCAGCCACGGTCATGACCCGTTTCCGTCCTTGAAGTGAATATCGAACTTCTTGTTCGTGATGAATACCACCACCACTTCTGCCTCCGCTGTCGCACCATGCTCCATCAGCATCCCTTCCGGAAACCAGACGAAGGCGCCTGGACCATAAGCGCCGGCGTGTGTGACCAATGTGCCCTCCAGGACGTACATCCCGTGGGCGCAGGGGTGAGTGTGCCACGTGGTCATAAAGCCAGCGGGGTAACGCACCAGCCTAATCTCCATTCCCGTGTCAGGGTCTTGGAGCAGGAGCTTGCGAAAGTTGTTTTTGCCGAGCGCGGCCATATGCCTTTCTTCCCATGGCATCTTGGTGGTATCGATAGCGATCATTGGTTGCGGGTCCACGTTATTCTCCCAATCGATTTACTTTCACGATGAGTCGCGGAGCGCGAGTGACGGAGAGACTCTTAAGGCGCGACCCAGGGGCGGGGCGCTGCCCGCGAGCGTCACCAGAAGCGCGATCCCGAGGCAAACGGGCAGAATCACCCAATGAATGCCGACCGCAGATCCGAAAACGGCCAAGGCCAGACGCCACGCCAAGAGGCTGCCGAAGAAGTATCCCATCACTCCCCCCACCACGCCGATGGCAGATGCTTCCAGAAGGAATATCGCGGCCACGCGGGCGTCGGTCGAACCGAGGGCTTTAAACAGGCCAATCTCAGCGCGGCGTTCGAGTGCTGTAGCCAGCATTATTGAAGCCACTGCCAGTCCCGCGGCCAGCAGCGCCGCGACGACGAGCAGCGCCATCAGAACGCCGACGCGATTCATAATCCTGCCTTCAGTCTCTGCCACATGGTAAATAGGCCGAGCCTGCGCCTCGGGAATCGCTTGCTGGATTTGGTAGGCAATGGAGCTGACGTAAGGCGTACAGTACCAGCGGTCGAAATCTTTGCCCGAAAGGTGTGAGACGTCGGAGTGGGCGAAGGCATCCTCAGGTTTGGTGAGTGCGCTGATTTCAATGCGCCGAATTTTGCCCTCAAGGCCCGCCCATCGTTGCACGGTAGCAAGCGGCGCCAGCACCTGGCTGTCCTCGGGTCCGTCGCTTTCGAGAATCCCGCGAATGACGAATTCCGCCGGACGCGCTGGCGCCGTCGGGCCTTGTGCTGTGTTGTTAGACGATGCATTTATCGTTAGTACCTGCCCGAGATGCAGGCCCAACCGCTCGGCAAGGCGTCGGCCCACCAGAGCCCCATGGGCGTCATCGTCCTCCGGCCATTGGCCCGAAACCCTCCATGCGGGGTGCAGCTTTTCGAGCCCCGTAACGAACACATCAGATTTATCCACCGGCATGGCTTTCTCGAACCAACTCCCGATTACCACCACCGGATGGCCATCGAGTGTCGCGGGTACGAAAAGAAATGGCGCGAACGCCACGATGTTGTTCCGCCAGAAAATCTTCTTGAGACTTACCAGCACGGTTTCGGGCAAGAACGCTCCTGCGCCGGCAGGCCTGTAATCGATGCCACCAACGGCAACAGGGAGACCGTCAGCAGCCGGGGTGACAGACAGGTTCGCGCCAAAGGAACGCAGCTCGCGGCTGACCTTGTCACCCACGTCAAGCGCCAGCGTAGCAACGGCCGCGGTGACGGCGATGCCGAGGGACACAGCGAAAACGCTCAGCAGCTTGCGGCGCCGCCGGCGAGCAAGCGATTCCCATACGATTCGAAAGATCATGCGATGCTCAGCGAAAGGTCTTCGCGGCCCCGGCCAGAGCTGCCGCGGCGATGTGCAGCTTGTCACCTTCAATCACATAATCAATGTGAATGGGGTTGCAGCCCCCCGCCTGCCCGATGGTGGGAACGTAGATCACCGCACCGCAGTTACGGCAAATCACGTTCTGGCCGTCCTGGTAATACCCCTGGTGGCCGCAAATCATGCAGGCGTCAAGGCCGGCGCGCACGGTGCCGGAAGAATCTAGCATGGCGATGAGACGAACATCTGTGCCGCCCACGTCGATTACAAAGTGGTGTAAGTCGTGGTCAGTAAGCAGGCTGGTGGGGATAAGCGCCTCGCCGTTCTGAACGTTCACGCGCTCCGGCGGGGCCATGGCGTGGGCGGTGCGAGAGTAGATGAATTGCGCCGAAATCAGCACGATAACGAGCAGGCTCGCGGCGGTCGAGGCGAGCTTCCAGAAGCGCTCGCGCTGCTGATCGGCCAAAAGCTTGCGGCGCTCGGGCGGCGATAGCCGGGCAATCTCACCGGCCTTTGTGGTGTCTGCCTGAATGCGCTGGGCAATAATCAAGAACAACGCGAGAGCCACGATGACGACAAAGAAAAAGGCATCGTTGTTGACGATCGGGCCAATCAGCGCCATCTCCCGGGGGCCGGACGGCAATACCTGTGCTTCCGAAAGCTCGTGCACGCCCGATACAAAGAGTTGCGCCGCCACCACGAAGAGGACCATTGTCGTGACCGCGAAAAACTTCCGCAGATCGACTTTCACGCTGCCTTTGAAGAAAGCCACGCCCAACGCTACCGCGAGCGCCAGGCCTAGAATTCCTCCCATGAAGTTCAGCAGCTCGCTGGTGCGCAGGGAAACTGCGGCAAGGAAGAGAACCGTTTCCGCGCCCTCCCGGAACACCATGAGAAACACGAAAAGAAATAGACCGGAGGCGGCGCTGCGGCTGGGTACGGTGGAAAGTTCCGAAAGCTTCGATTCGATTTCCTGCTTCAGGCGTTTGCCCGTTCGCCACATCCAGTAAACCATGGACGCGACAAAAACCGCGCCTGCCAGCATGAGCCATCCTTCGTAGGCATCTTCAACGACCTCGAAGCGATAAACCACGTAAGCGGCGGCGAGGCTCGCGGCAATGGCGGTGGCGAGTCCCCACCAGGCATAACGGCTCCAGGCTTGGCGTCCCGTCTTTTTCAGGTAGCCCAGAACAATGCCGAGAATCAGCGCGGCTTCCACGCCCTCGCGCAGCGTAATGACGAGCGATTGGAACATGACTAAGAGTAGACCCTACACCCCTGAGATTCGCAACCACTTACGTCTTTGATCGTAGATTTCTTTGGCGGAGATGTCAATTCTGGCTTGAATGGCAACGAGCCGATCGATCTCTCGCGCGAATCAATGGAGGATCTCGGGGGGAGGCTTGGTAGTTGGAGGTGCCACACTCCGTGCCCATAGCCATAATGCCGGAGCCGTCTCGTTCGTCGCCCCGTCTAATACTTTCGCAACACTCCCACCACGCGCCCCTGGATTTTCACGTCGCGGGCGGGCACCAGGATGGGATCCATTTGGGCGTTGGCGGGTTGCAGCCTTACTCTGCCGTTGGGTTCGCGGAAGAAGCGCTTGAGGGTGGCGTCGGTGCCTTCGATCAGCGCCACGACGATTTCGCCGTTATCGGCCGTCTGAGCCCCTTCCACGAGAATATAGTCGCCATTGCAGATATGGTCGTCCACCATCGAGTCGCCTTTGACGCGCAGCACGAAGAGGTTGCCGCGGCCACTGGTAAAGTCGCCAAACGAAAAAGTTTCGGCGTTGGGAACCGCTTCCACGGGTTGGCCGGCGGCGATGCGGCCGAGCAGGGGGAACTCCAAATTGCCCAGCACTTGGGAGGGCATGAGCGCGGCCACCGGCGAGATCGCCGGGATGTGCTCGCCGCTGTCGGCTGCTTTCTTTCGCCTGCCCATCGGCTCCACCGCGGTTTTCAAGTAGGGCACAGAAGCTGGGAATGCAACCACCTCCACCGAGCGGCTCCGGTTATATCCGCGACGGATGAAGCCTTTCTTCTCCAGGGTGTCCATGTGCTTGTGTACGGTCGCGAGCGATGACAACCCCATCCCGGCCCCAATTTCCTCGAAGCTCGGGGAGTAGCTGTTTCTGTTGATGAAATTGACCAGAAAATCGAAAACCTGTTTTTGCCGGCGCGTCAGTGCCATAACAAAATCTCCCGAAGCTAAGCGTTAAAGCGGTCAGCTCTCAGCTGTCAGCTATCAGCGATCAGCGATCAGTTTTCAGCTAGAGCGCCTTGACCGCCCGGTGTTTATCCCAACCATGATTTGCCACCTTCAGAATGTCTTGAACTCCGATGTCAGTCGGAGCTACTCGCAAAGCTGAGAGCTGATCGCTGAAAGCTGACAGCTAATCCACATTCTAGGCGAATAAAAGGCGAACAGGCAAGGGAAAAATTGCACTTTTTTAGGACAAGCACAGTGATTGCTCGCCGCGCCGCCGGAGATCCGGACATAATCGCCAGCCTGCGTGAGAACCGCCACAGAGAAGTCTGCCGTCCTTTGTGAAAACAACATCCACAAGAACGTCGACGGGAACCGCTTGACCTCTGTAACAATCCCGGCTAGGTTTCTCTTCCCATAGGTGGCTGGACCCGCTCTTCCCGCCGTCGACTCGAAATGCTTAAGGAGCGATTGATCATGTCCACTCTCATTATCAAGCGAGCTTATAGCCTGGCTTTATTCGCCGTTCTTCTGGCGGCGGTCCCTTATTGCCAAGCGCAGTCATCAGAGGCGATGGCCGCCGCGCGCCGTTGGGTCAATGCGAAATTCCGTGGGGAAGTAGCGTCGGCTCCGGCGGAAAGCTATTTGTTGGTTTACGCGTCCGGGCCGGTAACGAAGAACGAGGTTGAAGGCCATCGCTTCCGCATCCTAGATCGGGAATACTCGCGCGGACTGCATTTTTCCTCTGACGGCAAGGTGCGGATTGAGCTTGCCGCCCCGGCCAAGAGCTTCGAGGCTGTGGTGGGCGTGGACAGCAACGACATTGGTTATTACTCGAATGTCGGAAGGGGAGCGGTGGTGGCCTCGGTCGACGTCGCCGGCAAGACGCCATTTCACACTGAGGCTTTGCACGAAGACCTGCCTGGTGTTCCCGTGAAGGTTGACCTAGCCAATGCCACGGAGTTCGATTTAAAGATCGAGGACGGTGGCGGGGGAGTGGTGTTTGGCGATCACTTTGACCAAGCGGACTGGGCTGACGCGCGCGTGACGTTGACAGACGGCAAGGTGATTTGGTTGGGAGACCTTCCCACCGGTCCGATGCGTGCTCCCATCACAAGCGAAGCGCCTTTCTCCTTTCGGTACGGTGATCAGCCTTCGTCGTACTTGCTGAAAATGTGGGAACTTACTCGCACCGCAACCCGCCTTGGCGATGGCGTGACGAACCATACGCTCACTTACACCGACCCGAAGAGCGGACTCGTGGTGCGCGCGGTGGCGGTCGAGTACCACGACTTCCCCGCGGTCGAGTGGACGCTCTATTTCAAGAACACAGGCACTCGCCCGACGCCGATTCTTGAAGACATTCAGTCTCTCGATACGCGCTTCGAGCGCGGCGAGGATGGTGAATTTATCCTTCACCACAGTAAAGGCTCGCAAGCCTCGCCGACGGATTTTGAACCTTATGCCGATCCTTTGGAGCCCAAAGTCGAAAAGCGGATCAACGCGGCGGGCGGCCGTCCCACCAATACCGACCTGTGCTATTTCAATATTGCCTTGCCGGGCGAAGGCACGATTGTCGCACTCGGCTGGCCGGGCCAATGGTCGGCGACTTTTACGCGCGACGAGGGGACGGGACTCCGCGTGCAGGCCGGGCAGGAATTGACCCATTTCAAATTGCTGCCCGGTGAGGAAGTGCGCAGCCCGCTGGCGGCCCTGGTGTTTTGGCGTGGCGATTGGATCGATGGGCAAAACGTTTGGCGGCGTTGGATG